>JANYDD010000058.1 GCA_025359945.1 Bdellovibrio sp.
GCGCTTTGTCTTTAAAGCATTTTTGCAAATCTTCTCTAGCTGCTTGCAAGGCAGAGGCGTTTTGTGCGCCCTGATCTTTTGTGGAAGTTTCCGCTTGAGCAACACCACACGCCACCACACCAACCAACACATTGACAGCTGTCGAGAAAACAAACTCTTTAAACGTCTTCATTTGCACCCCGCCCCTTGGAAGCCTCTAAATCCTATCGGTGCAAGAGTGGATCCAGTTAATGGGGGTGCGTTTAATTGTTCCCAATCTTTTTATTTTTGGCGAACTCTTAGTCAGGCCCTTCGGACCACCCAAGGTCGCTATGACAAATAGCGACCGTAAAGCACGCGGTCCCCGAAAAATTTGTACATAAATTTGGATGGGATGGGCGGGGAATTGGTTGGATAGGTGCGCACATTTTATGTGCCTGCTTTTTAAGGAATAGTTTCCCTTTTAACAATGGTTATAAAATTGCAACTCAATGTACCGGGCATCAGAGAAAAATCTTGAAGTTTACCTTCAGAAAAACAATTTTCATACAAAAGCTAGTTATTCCCCCGATTTTTTTGCTAATCTAATTTCATGCTTAAAGGATTTAATTCTGATATCAATATTCGTGGGCAAAGTTATCATATCCAGACTGAAGACTGGGGGGATGCTAATCCTTTTTTGGTCAGTCGGATTTTTTTAAATGGCGCAGTTTTAAAAACAATTAAAACATCTTACGTTGAGGCTTTTAAATCTGGACCCATAGGAGATCGCGAAGCCCTTCAGCAGGCGCTGAAAAAACAGCACTACAAAGTAGTCGACGAGCTTTTTCAAAAGCCATCGGCGCCGGACCCTACCTTTAGCTAGCTAGACTTTTCCTGAAACGACTTTGTCCATGCCTTCACCTTAAAATAAAAGAGATGATTTCTTTTCAACATCTGTACAAAACGTATTCTGGAAATGTGCAAGCGCTTCGCAATATCGATCTTGAAATCGAGCAAGGCGAATTTGTTTTTCTGACCGGTCCCAGCGGCGCCGGCAAAACAACTTTATTTAAAATGATTTCGGCATTTGATAAGCCGACGTCAGGGCAAATTGAAGTTGTTGGATATAACCTTAATCAAATTACGCCCCATCGAATCCCGTATTTTCGGCGAAAAATCGGTGTGATCTTTCAAGATTTTAAATTGCTTCCCGAAAAAACTGTATTTGAAAACGTGGCTTTGCCTTTGGAAGTCCGTTTCGAGAAAAAAACTTCTATTGCCAAAAAAGTCACAGAGATTTTAGATCAAGTTGGCCTTCGCAACAAGGCCGATCAGTTTCCTGAAATGCTATCGGGCGGTGAACAGCAGCGCACAGCAATCGCCCGCGCGCTTATCCATCAGCCCGGCGTTTTGGTCGCCGATGAACCCACCGGAAATTTAGATCCCGACTTAAGCGAAGAAATTATGGATTTGCTAGAGCGTGTTTGCGCCCAAGGCACCACGGTTTTTGTCGCCACTCATGACCATGATTTGGTTCGCCGCCGTCGTAAAAGAACAATTCACATTCAAGACGGAAATTTAGTCAGCGACACAGGTCGACCCCTATGAAGACCAAACAATTTCAATTGCAGTTTGCAACTTGGCTGGTGGTCAGCTCAGGATTTTTAGTGATTCAAACGGCCTTTCTGGTGATGTTTCATCTTGAGAAAGTGCTGACTGTTTGGGGTCAAGAAATGCAAATGAATATTTATCTGTCCGAGGACGCGGAAGGCCCAGCCCTAGAGATCATCAAGAGTAAGATCACCGAGAATAAAAAAGTAAGCCTAGTCCAATATTATTCAAAAGAAGACACGCTGAATGTTTTTAAAAAACAAATTAAAAGTTACGCCCCCGATATTCCCAATGACCCCGAACTTTTAAAAGCAGTTCAAGCCAATTTCCAAATCAGTTTATTGCCCCAGCTAGGCGCCGAAGAAATTTTAACCCAGCTTCAAAGTTTAGCCCAAGAAATCTCACCGCTGAAAGGTGTTGCCGACGTCAGTTACGGCCAAGACTGGGTAAAAACATTTTCCACACTATTCCAAATACTTAAGAATTCTTTTTTATTTCTAAGTGCCGTGCTTTTATTGGCGGTATTTTTTGTCATCTCGAACGTGATACGAAGTTCGATTTATCAACGTCGCCGAGAAATCGAAGTTCTAGAACTTGTCGGAGCCACACCAAATTTTATTCGAAAACCCTTCTTGATAGAATCTTTGACTTTAAGTTTGTCGGCCTTTGCATTTTCCACGGGTATTGCATTCATTTTCTTGCGGATGGTTAAAACCTATTTGAATTCATCGTCGTATTTTGCGCAAAGTGCGCAATTGGTTCAGTTTTTTAGTCTATCGCAAATCGCGCTTTTCGCACTGGTCGCAGCAACGATGGGAATGTTGTCCGCACTATTGACCCTTCGAAAAGTGAATACCGGATTTGCTGCGGCTCAAGGATCGCAACAAGCAGGTCCTGCATGAATGCCACAAAATTCACTATTGGCCTGACAATATTTTTCTTTGGGCCTGCGCAGTTCTCGCTGGCCACCGTTCTTTCGAAATCCCAAACACCAGAAAAAAATATTGTCAAAGAATTCGAGCAAACCAAAAGTTCTTTGCTGCAAATCGAACTTAGCCAGCGCGAGGTCTTGTCATCGCTCTTTGAAATCAATAAAAACATGAAAAAAACTGTGACCAAAAAATCAAAGCTTAGCTCGGAACGTCTTTTGGCGCAGCAAGAGTCCAAAAAAATGGCAGCGTTAGTGCTTGAACTTAATCAAAAAATATCTAGCCAAAAAAAACTTTTACAGCAACGCCTTCGATTTATATATCAGTTTGGTGATCCTGGTTGGCTTAGGATGGTGTTGTCCTCGAAAAGCTCTGCCGAGCTAGACCGTCTTTTAAGAATATCGGTGCGCCTATCGCAAATGGACCTGCGTCTCATCAATAATTACTCGCAAAATATTAAATTGTTCGAGCAAAAGAAAAAGAAATTTTTAGCTCAGCTGCAAGATCTTAAACAAATCGAAGTGCAAATGCAGACCGAAGAAGAAGCGCTGGGTGCACAAAACGATTCAAAAATGGCGCTGCTAACAAAACTTCGTTCCAGCAAACAGAAAAAACTATTGAACCTAGCGCAAATTCGATCTGAAAAAGAAAACTTAGACCCAGAACAAAAAGAACTTTTAGACCTTTTGCTTCGGCCTACGTTTTTCGAAAAAAAAGGAAGCTTCAAATGGCCAGTGGTTGGTAAAGTAAAAACTCCGTACGGCCTGATGCGGGATCCCGATTATCAAGTTTCGCTTTTTCACAAGGGCGTTTTTCTTGAAACCAATATCCAACAAACAGTAAAAGCGCTGTACCACGGGCAAGTCACTTACCAGTCGGAAATTCCGGGTTTAGGATCTAGTTTGATCATCGATCACGGCGATCATTATTATACCGTCTATGTCGGCATAAAAAATTCTCACCTAAAAATCGGCGACCCCATTCTTCCGGATCAACCTTTGGGGCAGGTCAGCTATTCGTCCAATTATCAAAAAAATGGCGTGTATTTCGAGATTCGACATTTTAGCGAAGCCGACAACCCACAAGCGTGGATGAAAGGAACTTAAAAAACCATGAGACAAAAATTTCTAAAAATAAAAAACCTCATCTTCTTAACGGCGACATTATTTCTGATGGGGATAACCTTCAGGTATGCGGACTGGACCTACTTAAAAGCCCACGCCGAAGAGCGCTACACTGAACTTCAGACATTTAGTAAAGTTCTCAATTTGGTCGAGCAATACTACGTCGAAAAAGTCGATACCAAAAAATTAATCTACGGTGCGATTAAGGGCATGCTTCGCGAACTTGACCCGCACACGAATTTTTTACCACCGGATATTTTTAAAGACTTCGAAACCGAAACTTCCGGTGAGTTTGGCGGATTAGGGATTGAAATCTCAATTCAAAACGGAATTTTAACTATTATTTCGCCCATCGAAGACACCCCCGCATTTGAAGCCGGAATCAAACCTGGCGACAAAGTGGTTGCGGTTAACGGAAAATCAACCAAAGGGCTTAGCCTGGTTGAAGCTTCGCAACTGATGAAGGGAAAAACCGGAGTCAAAATCATCCTATCTGTAGTGCGCGAATCCTTGGACGAACCCATCGACATCACTATCACGCGCGCCCAAATTAAAATCAAATCGGTGAAATCTACAGAGCTTGACGAAGGTTACGGCTATGTCAAAATCACCAGCTTTATCGAAAACACCGGTAGGGATTTGGAAAAAGTCCTTGGCGAACTAAAAAAGAAAAACACTGCGATCAAAGGATTGATCCTAGATTTGCGAAGAAACCCAGGTGGACTTTTAGACCAGGCCGTGAAGGTCAGCGATTTATTTTTAAAAAAAGGAATTATCGTGTCAACCAAGAGCCGCGATCAAAGCAAAGAAGAAGTGATCAAAGCTTCAGAAAAAGGCCCGTTTACAGATTTTCCTGTCATCGTGCTGATCAACGAATATTCGGCCAGCGCAAGCGAAATTGTTTCAGGAGCACTTCAAGACAACAAACGTGCGATAATAATGGGTGAAAAAAGTTTTGGAAAAGGAAGCGTTCAATCAGTAATCCGGTTAGGTGATGGTTCAGGGTTAAAGCTAACTGTAGCCCGATATTTTACGCCCAGTGGCCGATCTATTCAGTCCGAAGGAATTACGCCCGACATTTTGCTAGACGAAGTGGACTGGGAAGCTTTTGGAAAAGCCGTGATTAAAAGCAAATCGCCCAGAGAAAAAGACATCGAAGGTCACCTGCTGAGTGATCGCGAAAGAAAAGACAAAGAAAAATCCGACAAATCCAAAGATTCGGACCGGCTTTTCTGGTGGAAAGAAATGGGTTCTAAAAAAGAATTTAAAACTGCAAAAGACAAATTGCTAGCGCAAGATTACCAAGTCTTCCACGCCTTCAACTACCTCAAAGCATGGAAGCTGATGAAAGAAGTTCAGTGATCACTGAACGCTGAACACTGAAAAGTGAGAAGTGAGAAGTGAAAAGTGAACGGTGAACGGTGAACTTTCTTTGCGAGGCAGATTTATTCTTTCAATTTTTCAACTTCGGTGATTTTTGCGGACTTCATTAGAAAGTCGATCACTTTGCCTTCGGTCACCATGTACTCAAGACGCTCGGCTTGGCCCGAGCGTCCGTAAAAGGCGCGGACTTTATCTTCAGTCAGACCAATCTGTGCGGCAAATTCGATAATTTTTGCATCTAGTTCGTCATGTGTCGCAAACAGATTGTATTTCTCGGCCAAGGCTTGAATTAAAAAACTAGCTTGAACCATATCGCGGGCGGTTTTATCCAAGTCTCCGTCCCATTTTTTTAAATAGTCAGTAAAATCTTGGTCGGAAAGACCTTCGTCCTTCATTCGCTTTTGCATATCTTGCGCCAGTATTCCTTTTTGTTCTTTCAATAAGAATTCAGGCACTTCCACGGGGTTTAGTTCCACAAGTCTTTTCACTAAACGATCTTTGAATTGCTGTTCTAATCTTTTTTTTTCGGTGCGTTCGATATCGTCGATGATCGTCGCTCGCAAAGTTTCAGAAGTCGTGTTTTCCATTCCCATTTTTTTGAAAAGTTCTTCGCTAAGTTCTGGAATTTCTTTTTTCTTTAAAGAAATTAATTTTACTTTGAATTCAACGGGCTGCCCCTCAAGTTCTTTCGTCTGATAGGGCGTGGGAAATTGCAATCGCAAAGTTTTTTCTTGCCCCGGGGTCATCCCTTCGATGCCTTCTTCAAAACCATCGATAAAACTTTTCGATCCCAATTCCAGATCATGAGATTCGCCCTTGCCGTTATTCAAAGGAGATCCGTTAACAAACCCCTCGAAATCAATCACGGCGATATCACCTATCGCCGCCGGCCGATCAATCAAAACGGGCACGAAAATAGCATTGGATTCGCGAATATTCTGAATGATTTTTTCAACCCTAGAAGGGTCGATCGAAAATTTTTCTCGCTCGACTTCAAGCCCTTCGTATTTTTTTAATTTAATTTCAGGCCGAATTTCAAACTCGGCGGTGAACGAAAAACCTTGGTCCTCTATCGGAGGTTCAAAATGAAAATGCGGTTCGGTGATTGGGTTTAAAGAATTCGCTTTTAGAGCTTCGACGTAATGTTTCTGTACCAGATTTCCCAAGGCCTCACGCGAGACTTCTTTTCGATAAACTGTTTTTACGGTTTGGATCGGTGCTTTACCTAGACGAAAGCCCTTGATGCTGGCTTGCTTTTGAAAGTCTTTGAGAATTTCCGAAAACACCTGGTTCACGGTTTCCACAGGGATTTCCACATTTATTTTGCGCTTCAACTGGCCAACGGTTTCGACGGTCGATTTCATATTCGGGGGCTCCTTAAAGGGTCTTAAAATCAGCGAGTGTAGGTGGAAACAAAGAACTTAGGCAACTAATTGTTGCCCTGCATAACGCTGGGTGCAGAGGCTTTTAAAAACTTTCATGATCAAATGAAATTTTGATTTAAAGGGCATAATTTGAAAATTATTTTTGTCACAGGAAAAGGCGGCGTGGGAAAATCCACGGTCGCGGCAGCGCTAGCTTTTGGACAAGCTCAAGCAAAGAAAACTTTGTTGGTGGAGCTTGGCAGTCGCAGCTTTTACCGCGATTTTCTGGGGCTTCCGCAAGTGGTTTATCAGCCGCAAAAAACCCCGTGGGGTTTTGATATTTCGCTATGGTCGGGCGAAGAATGCTTAAAAGAATACGCCAAACATTTGCTAAAAATCGAAAGCCTGTACCGGATTTTTTTTGAAAACAAAGTCACCAAGTCGTTGATACAAGCGGCACCGGGCTTGCCCGAATTGGCAATGATGGGAAAAATCACCAGCGGCCCACCCCGCAATATTGGTCCGCGTTTGCCTTATGAGCTGATGATCATTGATGGTCTGTCGACAGGTCATTTTTTGCCCTTGGTCCAAGCTCCGAAAGCTTTGGCAGACGTGGTTTCTTTTGGGCCAATGGGAGAACAAAGTCGAAGCATCGACCGGGTCCTTCACGACGCCCATCATGTCAAATATGTGCTAGTGACTTTGCCCGAAGAATTGCCGCTGAAAGAGGGTTTAGAATTTGAAACTAAACTCAGCGCATTTTTAGGATGGAAACCCACTTGGGTGATTAACAAGCGAATTCAGTTTGCTGATACAGAAGTCAAAGGGGTGAATTCGCTGCAAAGGATCGACAATCATCAAACCCAAAGCTTACAGAAATTCATTCAAGCCGACCAAGCCTTGCAACTTCCGTTTATTTTTAGCCATCAGATTCAAGAAATTCTAGGTGGACTTGCGCCAAAATTAGGATCCATTTGTGAAAGTTAACTCGACCCGATCCATTATTTTCGTGGGCACGGGTGGAGTAGGAAAAACTACAACTTCAGCAGCCTACGGGCTTTATTTGGCTAGGCAAAACAAACGCGTTTTGGTTCTGACGATCGATCCATCGCAAAGACTTAAAGACACTTTAGGGCTAAAAGACGATGGTGAAATCACCGAAGTTCCCATTGGTAGGCCCCAGGGTTCTTTGTTTGGCTGCGTCTTGAATTCGAAAAAAGTTTTCGACGAATTTATTTTGCGGGCCGCTCGAAAAGAAGAGCGAATTAAAAAGATTTTAAACAATCGTTTGTACATCCAGCTTTCAACAACGCTAAGCGGGTCTCAGGAATTTACGTCCCTTGAGCGATTCTATCAGCTGACTCAATCCAAAGATTATGACTACGTGATTTTGGACACGCCCCCCGCTCAGCATGCCATCGATTTTTTGACCGCTCCGCAGCGGTTGTCGCATTTGTTTAATGAGGGTGTGGCACGGTGGTTTAAAAATCCAGAATCTGGTCAAAGCGGAATTTTCCAAACGCTTTTTCAGTTTGGAACCAAGCGCGTGCTAAAAGCGCTTGAACTTTTAACGGGCTCGCAATTTATGAAAGAGCTTTCAGAATTTTTTTTAAGTCTAGACACCTGGCAAGAACAACTTCAGAACCGCATCGATCAAGTTCAGACGTTGTTGACGGAATCTTCAAATCAATTTTATTTGGTGACCAGCTTTGACGAGGCCAAATTTTCCGAGGCCCTGAGTCTGATGGTCAGCTTGAAAAAAGGGGGCTACCATCTGTCCAGGGTGATCGCCAATCGAGCCTACCCGCAGTGGCTTTCCGACTTGCCACAGAATCTTGAAGGACCCCCCGCATTGTTGATTCAAAAAATTAAAACCTATTATGATCAGCAGCAAGTGCAACTTGAGGCTTTTAGAAAAAAATCAGGCGCGGAAGTAAAATTTGATTTAATCCCCGAGTTTGAAGAAAGCTTAAGTCAGCTCAACGATTTAGAAATGGTCTTGCCGCACTTTTCAGCCGAGATCACTTGAGACACTGGATAACTGTTTGTTAGGATAAAATTATGCGGATTAAAATTCTTACCTGCGCCATTACCGTAGCACTGGGGTTAACCAGTTGCCAGTCCACTCGCCAAGTCGACAAGTCTTCTGCGGGTCAAAGACAAATTCAGGGTGCCGACAAATCACCTTCGGCCGAAGCTGGTCAAAAACAAGAACAGCTTAAAAATGAAATTGATCAGGTTTCTTTAAATGAATCAAAGTTAGATCAAGGATTGTTCGAGGAAGCGCGTTTAGGATTTCAGGAATTTCAATTCAAATTCCCAAACTCAAATCTTAAGATGCAAGCAAGCATAGGTTTGGCCCGGGCCCATTTTGGTTTGAAAAATTGGGACTCGGCAAAAAACCAGTATCAAAGGGTGATCCAATCCAGCACCGATCCCAAGATTCGCGGATTAGCGCTTTTCTACCTGTCTTTTTGTTTTGAGGCCGAGGGCGATGATTTGCGCCAATTGACATCCTTGAAGGACGCCGAAAATTTGGCCGCTTCGATGCCGCCCGAAATCGGCGAAGTGCTTTTACCTAGCCGATTGGGGATTTATTATAAAAATAAGCACGATCTTGAAAAAGCCCAAAATTATTTAAAGCGCGCCGAAAAAGGAATGCAGCTAAGGGGTGGTAAAAAAATTCCGGCTCACAATTATTTAGAGATGGGTCAGAACTTAATGCCTTCGGATCCCAAAGAGAATTTAAAGCTCTACGTAGAAAATTTAAAATGGCGCCAGATTTTTTTACTGAACGCGATCGAGGCCGACGATCCAAAATGGAGTTCTCAGTCGCTTCTGGAAATTAAAAAAAGCTATGGCGGATTAATTTCTATGCTAAATCCAAAATCAGATCCAAGCTTGTTTGAAGAAGACACCTACTTGCAAAAATTCAGGCTTAAAAGCGTGGCGCAAGAAATTTCTTCCGCTTTAAATGGCCTTAAACGACAAGCCATGGTGGGAACTGCAAATCCTTACTTGAAGGATCTGAACCAATATATTTCACAAGTCGAAAGCGACCTTATGCAAAAAACTTTAGATTTAAGTTCACCGCTTCCGTTGACGCGAGAAAGTCAAAAACGAAGCGAAAGCCGACAAAAGAAAAGGTGATAATATGGCCTATGATTTAGTCAAAGAACAAAAAGCACTTCACCAGGATTTGTGCAAAAAAAATCCCGTCATTTGCGAATGGTACGAACAGCGCAGCCAAAAGTTGGAATTGCCGTTTTATTCAAGTTTCGACATCCGAGACTCTGGATTTAAAGTTTCCAACGTCGACGGAAATATCTATCCCGCAGGTTTCAATAATATTTGCCCAACGGATAAAGAAAGTTCCGTGGATTTGGTGAAAAGATACGTCGATAGACACTACGACAAAGTCCAAAAAATTCTACTGATCTGCGAAGAACACACTCAGAATGCTTTTTATTGGGAAAACGTCAGTTCGATCCAGTCCATGATTAAGACAGCAGGCTATCAAGTTTGCTTGGCTTTCCCGAAGAATTTTTCTGAACCCGTTGAAGTGCAGTCTTCGTCGGGGAAAAAACTGCAAGTTTATTCAGGCTATCCTGATCAACTAAAAAAGATTTCATTTGAACCAGATCTGGTTATTTCAAATAACGATTTTTCTCAAAGCAATGAAGAATGGGCCGAAAAGGTCAGTTATTTAATCAACCCCCCGCGCGAACTGGGTTGGTACCAGCGTAAAAAAAGTCGATATTTTAAATTTTACAATCAATTGGTTCACGAGCTTTCTGATAAAGTGGGCTTTGATCCGTTTATGATGACCGTAGAGACTCAAGTTTTTGATCATTTTGACCTTTCAGACGAAAAGTCATTGCGCGAACTTAAAGACTACGTTGATGATTTTTTGCAAAGAATCGCAAAACTTTACCTAGAGCGAAAGATCGACCAAAAGCCTTTTGTTTTTGTAAAAAATAATTCCGGCACCTATGGCTTAGCGGTGATGAAGGTTGATGACGGTGCGCAGATCCTTGATTGGAATAATAAATCGAAAAAGAAAATGAAGGCTGCCAAGGGCGGCCGCGAAGTCGAAGAGGTGATCATTCAAGAGGGCATTCCCACGCGCTGGGTGTCCGAGGGCGCCAGCAGCGAACCTGTGATCTATATGATTGGAAGTGACTTGGCCGGCGGATTTTTGCGAACTCATTCCGAAAAAAACACCACCGAGTCTTTGAATTCTCCGGGGGCGGTCTTTAAAAAACTTTGCGTGTCGGATCTGAACGTCAGCGTCGAAGGATCACCCTTAGAGAACGTTTACGGTTGGACGGCTAAGTTAGGCGTCCTAGCCATAGGTCAAGAAGCGCACGAAATGGGCGTGGCGTTCAAGGGGTATCGGTAGACTAGACTTTCAAACACAGGGATTTTCCTTCAAAATAATATCAGGTTCATGGTCCTTATTATTTTCGGAGGTTTTTCCGCGTGAGATACACAGTCGCCTTTTTATTTGTGTTTGCGATGGTGGGTGTTGGCTTCTTCGTGAATTTAAACTCGAAGCAGTTCCCTTTAGAAAAACAAAATTTTTCAAGCGTAGCGCCAACCTCAAGGGATCCCGCCGCGATCAAAAAAATCTACGACTTTTCATCTTTGAAGGGCCAGCCCCTAGAAAGTGCGCTGAAACATCGTCTGTTAAACGAAGTTCGCGTCTACCAAGAAGTCGCTAGTGTGGGTTTGGAATTCGGGCATTTTGTTTTGCAAGGCCCGGATGGAGCAAAAACATTCGCGTGCCAAAAATATTCGAAAGTTTTAATTAAATTTGAAGCCGATGGGGTTGCTGTTGGCGGCGAAAAACCTCAGATGGAAGTTGAAAGTGATTGCCTTATTTCTGCCGACATCAATTTCATGAATCCTATCTGGATTCCTGTTGCAAAAATTCGCGGCGAGCCCGTCGCTGACGGAGAATTTGATTTTCGTGAGCAGCAAAAAACCAAAGTGCGCTTTAGTCATGTTTCGGATTCGTGGCCCAAAAATTGGGTGTTAAAATCAGTCACACTTTTGGACACAGAAACTTCTCAGAATTTAGAAGTTTCAACCGAGGATTTAAAAAAACAAAACGCCAAACCAATCACAGTCGATTTTTAATTATTGATAAAGCTTAGCAAGCTCGACAAAGGTTCGAAGCATAACTCCCGACGCGCCTTTTTTAGTGCAGTAGGGAAGTCTTCCTCCCACAGCCCAAGCAGTTCCCGCAATATCAAAATGCGCCCAAGGAATTCCGTCAACGACAAACTGTTCTAAAAACGCAGCCGCAGTAGCACTTCCGGCGCCTTTACCGGACGACATGTTAGAAAGGTCCGCGAATGTTCCTTTCATATCTTTAACGTGATGATCGATCAGCGGCATATTCCAAACTAGCTCGCCAGAATTTTCGGCCGCTTTTTCGACTTTGTTTTTTAATTCCTTATTGCGTGTAAAATAACCGGTGTGCGTATTGCCCAGAGCCACGACGATGGCTCCTGTCAATGTAGCAGCGTCGACAATCATTTCCGGCTTTAATTCGCTGGCATAAGACAAGGCATCGGCCAAAATCAACCGGCCTTCGGCGTCGGTGTTGTTAACTTCAAATGTTTTTCCATTGCGAGCTTTGTGAACGTCGCCCGGTTTTGTGGCTCGGCCATCAGGCATATTTTCCGAAGCTGGTACTAAGGCAATCGCGTTGACCTTAAGCTTCAGGTTGGCAATCGCCAACAATGATCCCAAGACATTGGCGCCGCCGCACATATCGTATTTCATTTCTTCCATGGCTGCTGACGGCTTGATTGATATTCCACCCGAATCAAAGGTTAAACCTTTGCCCACAAAGACCAGAGGCTTTTTAGATTTCGCGGCTCCGGAATATTCAAGAACGATAAATCGAGGTTCTTCGCAGGATCCCCTAGCCACCCCCGCCAGTCCGCCCATGTTTTCTTTTTTAATTCGAGCTAAATCCCAAATAGAGGCTTTTACTTTTGCGTCTTTGCACGCCACAGCCACCGTTTCAGCCAAAATCGTTGGAGTCATCAAATTTCCGGGAAGATCACCCAAGCGCCGCGAGAAGTTTACCGCTTGAAACAAAACTTGCGCCTCGTGAAAAGCTTTTTTCATTTCGCTACTGTTTCCTTGAGAATGAATCAATTCGAATTCGATTTCTTTGGGTTCGGCGCTTTTGTCGGTTTTAAGTTCGCTGAAATCGTACGAAGCCAGCCCTAGACCTTCGACGAAGGCCTGTAATTTTTTTGAATTTTCTTTTTTTGAATTAAAAAAGCCTTCCAAGCTAACCAAAACATGTTTCAATTTGAGACTAAGCGCGTTTTGATAAACAGTGGCCGCAATTTGCCTCACCTCTTCGGCGGAAATGGAAGCTTTTCCGGTACCCATAACTGCCAAATGTCTGAAGTTTTCCCAAGAAGTGTCTCGAAAGAAAACAAATTCAGACGCTTTTCCGGAAATTGATTCGTCCGAAATATTCTTTTCTAAAAGTTTGCTCACCTTGGGTTCAAGAATTTTAGCTTTTGCCGATTTTAATGATCCGTTCTTTTGAGCTGAATCAGATTTTTTTTGGATTTGCGAAAACACCACTAGGGTCTGGTCGACGGCTGTCTCATTTTTAGCGCGCGAATTCAAATGTAGTTTCATTGGGCCTTCTTTCGTGGTTTTGGATGGGATCTGGCATTTGTCTGGTTTGAGTTTTGCACTTCAGTTTAATCAAGAAGATTGGTTAACATAAGACATCTTCAGTGCTCAAGAATGAAACAGAAACTTTTCGGTGCAGGAAGTTAGAGGGTCTCTTTCACACCCCCGCTCAGGACCAAAAGCCAAATTGAAATTCGTAGATTGAGTTGATATTCAAATAAACCGATTAAAGGGAATACCACAGGAGTAAAATATGGCGCTGATCCCCTACGTGATAGAACAGACCTCCAGAGGCGAACGAAGTTACGATATTTATTCTAGACTGCTTAAAGATCGCATTGTTTTGCTGGGAACTCAGGTGACTGACGACGTCGCGAATGCTCTGATTGCACAATTTCTTTTTCTAGAGGCCGATAATCCAGAAAAAGATATTCAGCTGTATATCAATTCTCCCGGTGGAAGTGTTTCCGCCGGTTTGGGAATTTACGACATCATGCAGTTTGTAAAGTGCGACGTTGCCACTTTTTGCATCGGCATGGCCGCTAGCATGGGATCACTTTTGCTTTCTGCAGGTACCCCCGGCAAAAGATATTGCATGCCTAATAGTCGAGTCATGATTCACCAACCTTTGATTGCAGGCGGCGGATTATCTGGGCAAGTGACCGATATCGAAATAACCGCCCGAGAGTTAGGAAAGACGAAAGAAAAATTGACACAAATCTATGCCAACCACACAAAGAAGGATAAAGACTTTTTAATGAAATCGATGGAGCGAGATTATTACATGAGCGCGATCGAGTCCAAAGAGATGGGCCTGGTCGATCACGTCATTGAATTTAGAAAAGGAAAATAATCTATGTCGATCACTCAAGGGACCACTTCGCTTCGCTGTAGTTTTTGCGGCAAGGGTCAAAAAGAAGTTAAAAAATTAATTGCGGGCCCCGGCGTGTACATTTGCGATGAATGTATCGAACTTTGTAACGATATCGTCGACGAAGAAAAAGAGCGCGAGGTTTCTCTTAAAGGCCCGATCAAGGTGCCAAAACCTAGCGAAATAAAAACTTTCTTGGACGAATACGTGATTGGACAAACCCAAGCTAAAAAAGTTTTATCAGTAGCCGTGCACAATCATTACAAACGGATCAGTTCCAACCAGGGTTCTAAAAAAAGCCAAGATGTTGAATTGCAGAAATCTAATATTTTGCTGATCGGACCCACAGGTTCGGGAAAAACTTTGTTGGCTCAAACGATCGCAAAAATTTTGAACGTGCCTTTTGCAATGGCCGATGCCACCACTTTGACCGAGGCCGGCTATGTCGGTGAAGACGTTGAAAACGTGGTTCTGTCGCTGTTGCAAGCTTCTGACTATGACGTGGAAAAATGTCAGCGCGGCGTGATTTATATCGATGAAATCGATAAAATTGCTCGCAAATCTGAAAACCCGTCAATCACACGTGATGTTTCCGGAGAAGGCGTGCAGCAAGCACTGTTGAAAATTTTAGAAGGTACAGTTGCGAATTTGCCTCCGAAAGGTGGTCGAAAGCACCCTCAGCAGGAATTTATCCAGGTCGACACTTCAAATATCTTGTTCATAGTTGGCGGTGCCTTTGTGGGCTTAGAAAAAATTATCGAAGGTCGTATCACTCATCGAACAATGGGTATTGCAGCAGAGATTAAGACCCAGTCTGACAAAGATCGCGGCGAGAATCTGTTGAAAAAAATGGAACCTGACGATTTGTCAAAGTTTGGTCTAATACCGGAATTTATCGGGCGATTGCCCGTGACCGCGATTCTGGATCCTTTGGAAGCTAGTATTTTAGTCGATATTTTGGTTCAACCCAAGAACGCGATTATCAAACAATACCAAAAACTATTTGCTTACGAAGGGGTCCAGCTGAAATTCACTGATGAATCTCTTCACGCGGTAGCAGCATTAGCACTGAAGCGAAAAACGGGTGCACGCGGACTTCGTGGCGTTCTTGAACACGCCATGTTGGACTTGATGTTTGAAATTCCTTCCATGAACAACGTGAAAGAAGTTACAATAGAAGCTGGAGTTATCTCGGGAACTGAAAAACCGAAGGTAACGTTCAAAACTGAAGACGAGATCAACCAAGAGATTTCGGTTTTGGGTGCTTCGATGGGAACTTCTGCAGTTGGCCAGCGAATATTTGGTCCCAACGGCGGTACATCCGGCAAGGGTGATCAAGAAAGCGCTTAACCGAAAGTCCCTTCATCTTTGTCTTCCAATTAGGCTTGGCTTATCCAAGCTGAAAGGAACACCAGATGCCAGAAGCAAGTAAGTCCACCCCATCACCCCATCAACTTCCTCTTTTGCCGTTGAGGGACTTGATTATTTTTCCCCATATGATGATGCCACTTTTTGTGGGTCGCGAGAAAAGCATCAATGCGCTTGAAGAGGCCATGAGTAAGCAAACCGATATCGTATTGGCTGCTCAGAAAGACGCAAAAACTAATAACCCCGAGGCCAAAGACATTTATTCTGTTGGAACAGTGGGCACAATCATTCAGCTGCTTCGATTGCCTGATGGAACGGTAAAAGTTTTGGTCGAGGGGAAGCGCCGAGTTCGAATAAAAAACTTTTTGACTCAGGAATCATACTTTTTAGTGCAAATAGAAGATATCCCCGAGGACTCTTCTTTGCCTGTCGAGTCTCAGGCCTTAGTTCGATCGGTTAAAACCACTTTTGAAACTTACGTTAAACTGAATAAAAGAATTCCTCCTGAAATTTTAATGCGAGTTTCAACCATCGAAAATCCGGCGGAACTTTCGGACATCATTGTCGCCCAACTGAACCTAAAATTAGAGGACAAACAAAAAGTTCTAGAAATTTTTGATGCAGGAAAGCGCCTTGAACATTTGTTGAATTTGATGACCGGCGAAATTGAAATTTTGGAAGTCGAAAAGAAAATCCGAAGCCGCGTCAAAAAGCAGATGGAGCGATCTCAGAAAGAATATTATTTGAACGAGCAAATGCAAGCCATTCAAAAAGAATTGGGTGAAAAAGACGAATACCAACAAGAGCTTCAAGAGCTTGAAGAAAAAGCCAATAAAAAGAAAATGAGCAAAGAGGCTATTGAGAAAGTGAAAAAAGAAATCAAGAAATTAAAAATGATGTCACCCATGAGCGCCGAGGCCACGGTCGTTCGAAATTATATCGACTGGGTGTTGTCATTGCCTTGGCAGGAATACGCAGAGGAAAAACACGACATCAAATTTGCAGAAAAAGTCCTGAACGACGATCATTGGGGCTTAGAGAAAGTCAAAGAACGCGTGCTTGAGTATTTAGCTGTTTTGAAATTATCAAAAAATTTAAAAGGTCCAATTCTTTGTTTGGTGGGTCCTCCTGGAGTGGGTAAAACGTCCCTGGCCAGAAGTGTTGCCCGAGCTTTGAATCGACCTTTTGCTAGGATTTCATTGGGCGGCGTGCGCGACGAAGCGGAAATTCGCGGCCACCGAAAAACTTATGTCGGAGCCATGCCCGGAAAAATTTTGCAGGCACTGCGAAAAGTAGACAAGGGTAACCCGTTAATGCTTTTGGATGAAATCGATAAAATGGCTTCTGACTTCAGAGGCGATCCATCAAGTGCCATGCTTGAGGTTTTAGATCCCGAACAAAACTGCAATTTTCAAGATCATTACTTGGAGCTTGAATACGACTTATCCAAAGTCATGTTCATCGCTACGGCCAATTCGCTGCACTCGATCCCGCGACCTTTGCTGGACAGGATGGAAGTCATTTCTTTAGAGGGTTACACCGAGACCGAAAAATTTCACATCGGAAGAAATTATTTGCTTCCAAAGCAAATTGAACAGCACGGTTTGAAAGATCACAAAGTTCAAATTCAAGACCCTACATTAAAAAATATCATCCGCTTTTACACCAAAGAGGCCGGCGTCCGAAATTTGGAAAGACAAATTGCCAATGTTTTTAGAAAGGTGGCTCGCGATATCGTAAAGGACGAGGCCATCGCCGAAATGAAAAGTGGAAAGGGCAAGAAAAAACCAGCCACTAAGGCCGCAAGTCTTGTGATCACGCCCAAGAAATTGTCCGAATTGTTAGGCCCCGAAAAATACAAATTTGGAAAAATTGAAAAGGCAAACGAAGTTGGGTTAACCAACGGCATGGCGTGGACTGAAGTAGGCGGTGATTTGCTAGTCGTCGAGGCTAACGTTGTTCCAGGCAAGGGTAAATTTACCGTTACCGGTCAGTTGGGTGATGTGATGAAAGAATCTTGCTCTGCAGCCATGAGTTATGTGCGGTCAAGAGGACCACTTTTTGGTTTGGATAAAGAGTATTTTCAAAATATCGATGTCCACATCCACTTGCCCGAGGGGGCGACGCCAAAGGATGGACCGTCTGCAGGAATTGCGCTGACCACCTCGATCGTGTCAGCAATTTTGAAAATTCCAGTCAAACGGACCGTGGCTATGACTGGCGAGGTTTCCTTGCGGGGGCGAGTTCTGGAAATCGGTGGGTTGAAAGAAAAAGTGATGGCTGCTCATCGCGGTGGAATTAAAATGATCATTTGTCCAAAAGAAAATGAAAAAGATCTTAAAGAAATTCCAAAAGAAATCTTGAAGGATCTCAAAATTATTTTGGTCGATCATGTGGATCAAGTTTTGGTTAACGCGTTGGACATTAAGAACGCCAAAGAAATCTTCAAGGTAAAAAATGAAAGATTAGGCGGAATTAAAGCTAATTATACTGGGCACACGCACCAGCAAACCCACTAAAGAATCTTAGATAAAATTTAAGCAACGCCGAAGTCTTGAAAAACTTCGGCGTTTTTTATTTATTATTCCTATCCCTAGTGTTTCCGAATTTGCATCGCGGCATAACTGGTTCATAAATCAGTTTGACGAGCACCCCCCTGTCTGTAAGAAACTTAAAAAACAGACTTTAGTCTAACAGAAAACAAAGGAAACGTGGATAAACCTCTAACAAATTCCCCATTAGAACCCGAGAACGACGCAACTTCAGGGTTAGAGCTTGGGCGCCTTTATGCGGATCGCGGCGATTTTCTACTTGCTATCGAAAAGCTTAAAGAATCAGCAGACAAATTGTTAAATCTTAAAAATTTTCAAGATTACTTAAAAGCGCAGAACCTTTTGCTAAGGCTTTATGCAGAAACCGAACAAGAAGACCAGATTAACGAAATCAAAGAAAAGCTTCAGGATCTTGTGATCAAAGAGGGTTTGGAGCTAAACTCTAAAACTTATTACTCTTTGGCTTTGTGTGCTTCGTATAAGGCGCAAGATGAAACGGCCTTCGATTACCTTCAAAAAGCGCTGACTCAGGCTCTTCAAAACAACAGCAAAGAAGACATGTGCTACGCTATTAGTGGACTGTCGATTGTTTATGCTGGTTTGGGTAAATACGAAGAAGCCCTGAAAGAAATCTACAACCTTCAGATTTTTTTCGAAGTTCTGTCGATTCAAGAAATTAAAATCTCTACACAAATTTTGAATGGTTGGATCTTAAGGGAAATGAAAAGATACGACCAAGCTTTGGTCGTTCTTTGGCAGGCCTATGATTTGGTAAAGCAGCACAAAACTTTGACCGGCCACATTCAAGTGATGTTTAGCCTGGGAAAAACTTATCTAAAAATGGGCGATAAAGATATGGCCAGACTGTACCTGAATTTGGCCTACCGTTTGGTGGATTCAAAAAACATGATTCGCCTAGCCCACCAAATCGAGCATTCGCTGGACGAATTGGGCGATCCAAAAGATCAAAACTACGATTTAATTATTCACCTTGAAAAACACGCTTTGATTGAGAAGAAATTAGGCAAAATTGATTTTAGAAATCAGTTTATTCTTTTAGATTTGTTGAAGCTCTTTGTTCAAAATCAAGGTCAGGTCTATACCAAAGAGTATTTGGTAGAAAACGTTTGGAAACAGAAATACGACCCTGCCGTCCACGACAATAAAATCTATGTCACGATCAAGCGGCTGCGCAAAATGATCGAACCAGATTTTGATAAGCCCAAATATATTTTCCGCGCTAAAAACGGTTATTTCATGAATAAATCTGCCCGAATCCTGATTGACGACCAAAGGGGTGTCCATTGAAAAAGTTGAGTTGGCTGATCTATCTAGTTATCGCGATAATGTATATTCAGCCTAGTTTTGGTCAGACCAATCAAGCGCCTGAACCTTTGAATTTTGCCTGCATGATTCCATCGAAATTTTCTTTGGCTTCTTTTGGCGACGATCGCCCTTGGCCATGGAGTGTTCCGCACGATTTAACTTCTGTCAAAGAAGAAGGTTTGGAAGGGGTTTGGAAAACCACAGACGGAAATTGCGGAATGTACTTTGATATTAGAGAGTCTTTTGTACATGTGCCCGGTAAATTTCGAAGCATCCAAGTGAGAAAAATTTATCTCGCCACGATTGTGGACGCGATGTCTTGCCAGGCCTATGCCGAGGGAAAAGGCTTCGTTGAAAGTAAAAAATCCGCAGTGTTGGTGTTTTCAGAAATCGACCGCACGCATATCCGGGCTCCAAATTCTGTAATGAAATTTAGTCGAGTGCAAATTACTGGGGTTGACCCAAACGTTGATTTGAAAACTAGTCGTGAAGCTTTTGTGGACATAAAGCGATTTTCTGAGACCACATCTGTGAGCGCTACTTTTATGGATTCTAATGGAAATGCGGCTGCGAATTACATCATTAAGAGAATTCCACCTGCCGAGCTTTCTTCAAAAGAATGCGTGCTTCCCGAGAAAAAGTAACTGATCGGATCTCCGGGTGATTCCTTTTTTGAACTTGATTAGTATTGGGGAGCTTGATACCCATTGAGCTCTTTCTAAGACTCCAGGGAGTTAGCTCAGTTGGTAGAGCGCCACCCTTACAAGGTGGATGTCGCAGGTTCGAATCCTGTACTCCCTACCAGTTTTTTCGGATTGAAATTGGGGAAATCGACTTGACAAGATTTGTTCGATATTCAAAAGTCAAAGTTTTGCAGTTTAAGTATAAAAGTAAGGCTTAAAAAATGGACGCCGAGCTGGATTGGAAAAAAAAAGAATTAGCTGAAGGAACAAACCTCATCGAACCGCTGGACAATCCTACGAATAATTTGTTCTTCAAAAAGGATGAGGATTCTCTTCAAAAGCAAAACCTTAAGAACTCTCAGCCGGCACAAATCACTACGTGCTCCCTCTGCGGGTCCGGAATTCTCAAATTTAAATTTAAAATAGCTGACGGCGGTCACCAAATTTTTGGATGTGAAAATTGCGGATATTCGACTCTACTGCCGCAGCCTTCAGACTTAGAGCTGGCGGGAATTTACACAAAAGACTATTTTTTTTTCGATGTCTCCGACCGAAGACAGCGGCATTTTCAGGCGCTCAAACAAAAAAATGCTTCGCAATACCTAGATGAGATTATCGATTACTTGGGCCAATCAAAAAATATTGATCTATTGGAACTTGGATTCGGCTGTGGGGACTTACTTAAAGAAGCGGTTTCAAGGGGAATTCGAATCACTGGTATTGATTACAGTGATTATGCAGTCAACAAGCTTACTGAGGACCTAAAAGGCAAGGGTCAGATTTTTAAAGGTGAATTAGAAATTCTAAATGCCGAAGCCCAAAAATTTGACATTTGCGTTCTAGCTGACGTGATTGAACATGTTAGGGATCCTCATTTGCTACTTCAGCAAGTCTGCAAACTTCTAAAACCTGGCGGGGTTTGTTTTATATTTTTTCCATCATTGGATTCTTGGTCGGCTCGACTTCTTAAAAACAATTGGATGGAGTACAAGGCAGAACACCTTCATTATTTTAGTTCGAAAACGATCTCAAAATTAATTCGCGACAATGGCTTGTCAGACTTGAAGGAAAAGTCGGGCTACAAAACACTTAGCTTAGATTATATTTCGTACCACTTTGAAAAGTATCCTGTACCGTTTTTCTCACCCCTAATAAAATTTTTGATGAGGGTGTTACCTTCAGCAATAGTTCGAGCAAAAGTCAGAGTAGTTGCTAACGGCACAATTATTCTTTGCAGAAAAAAACAATCCTAAATTGGCAGCACAATTGATAAAGTTCATTTCAGGCGCCAAATTTATAGTTCCATTTTCATTTTCGGTTTTATTGATTGTTATTTTTTGGAAACAGATTTCAGTTAACACGTTAAATACTGAAAAGGTCGATTGGGGCGGCGACCAAGCGGCGATATTGATAACCATGGAAAAGGTTGTTCAGGGCCAAGCAGCTCAAGGCCTTCAGCGCGGCTGGCTTCCGGCGGGATTCGCGGCTTCGGTGAATTTAACTCACAAGATTTTTAAATTTTTCTCACCGCAGATTCCATTGAAGAGAACTTTAATTTGGCATGGGATCTTAAGTTTTTGGCTGGCGTCGCTAGTTCTTTTTTTCTTTAATCGTAAATTACTTCGAAGAGAGTTATTGAACTGGCCCCCGATAAAAAACGGTTTTGTCAGTGAAATAGTCTTAAGTGCTGTTCCTTTTTTGTTTCAGTTATTTATCTTTAGATATTGTTTAGCGGCGCAATTTTACTTTATCCCATGGACACATTATTTTCCCGCTTTCATCGTAATGCTTTTGTTGTGGCAATTATGCAAGGTTTTTGACTTCGACGGTCTTTCTAAACCTTACTGGTCGCATTTTGTTTTTGTTGGAATTTTGCTGGGCTTATTGCTGCAAAGCCGTGTCCATGAATTTATCGCCTTTGTTTTCTCGGTTGTTGTATTTTTGGTTCTTGCCCTTCCTGGTTCAAATTCGGCTAGATCCAAAGCTTGGCTTTTTAAAACGTTGGGATGGATTGGCGTCGGAGTAGTAGTCGTCTTTGGCATAATTGCATTGCTGATATTTCCGAATTTTTTGCATCTTCACTATTTGAAGAATAGTCAGACTTCACCGTTGATCATTGAGTACTTTAAATTTTATCCGCAATTAGTCCCGATTCGGATCATTCAAGTTTTTCTCGACCCTAATTTTTATGGTTTTCACCAAAGTGAAAAAATTTTTGATGTTACAAAGGATCTTTCGCTTTCCTACTTTGACGGCCCCCTGTTAATGCAATTGCCGGCATTTTTTTATTTTTTTATTGGAATTTTTTTTGCAGCCGTAGCCTTTTTGGTCAAGCGAATGCGAGTTTTTCAAAAACTACTTTTTATAATTCCGACGGTTTTTTTGGGATCTCTTGTTTTTGGATATTTCGCCACCGCAAACGGGGGATCAATTCATTTAAAAAATGGATTTGTTCGCGAATTTATCTCTCCCATGTTTTTGCTAACTGCTGGATTTGGTCCCTGGTTTATTTTATCATCTACCCGAAGTTGGTCGAAATCCACTAGAACCACATGGGTTTGGACGGGCCTTTCCTTATTGATTCCATTTCTTCTGGTCGCAGTGATTTTTCATCCTTTAGTTCAGCGATATGGGCTTCCTAAATTTAAGTCATTTCATATTCAGACCGCCCAAGTGACTCATAAGTGTTCCGATCAACGTTGTTCGGGGTTGTTCTCCTTTTTAGGGGTGAATAATAAGGAAATGTCGTTACCCTTTGATAAATTTTTGATCTACGGATATTGCCATTCCAAACGCCAGGAGTTTGCCCAGACTTTTTCTGGATCTAAATTTGATTTCGAAATTATGCCGTGTCCAAAACCCTATGTTTTAATGGTAATGCCCATCATCAGCGGACATATCGGCAGTACCGAATACGTCGATAGTTGGCAAATTGGCGAAGGTAAAGTCGAAGATCCCTTGTTTGTCCCGGGATTCGAGTAAAAAAGGATTAAACTGACGGCTGCGTGCTTTCCCATTTAGTCTGCTTGATCTTTAAAGCGGGGTGCGAAACTAGCAAATGCCAAACTACCGCAGCTAAACCTTCAGTATGTGGTGTTATCCGGTCGCCAAATATTGGAGGTATCACCACGCAATGTTGAGCCGCTACCTTTGTGTAGCCACCGTCTTTGCCAACAATTCCGGTAATAGTAGCACTAACTGATTTAGCTACTTCCAGCGCCCGAACTAAATTCATTGAGATATTTTTTTCTTTATTGCCGCCACCGACTGAAAAAACTAAAACAGCATCTTTTGAATTGATCCGGCAGCCTTTGAGCCATTCACTAAAGCAAGAATCCCAACCCTCGTCGTTAATCCGAGCGGTAAGTTCAGAAACGTTATCGGTTGGAGTGTAAGCTTCGAACCCACAAATTTTTCGGAAGTCATTTACAGCGTGACTAGCGTGCCCGGCCGAGCCCCCAACTCCTAAAATAAACAAACGACCACCTAAGTCCCGCGACTTACCCAAGGCCACAGCCATTTGATCAATCGATTCAGGGCTTAAGGATTTGATTAGCTCTACGGACTCATTTAAAAACTGAAGTGAAAAACTCATGGGCCAAGGTCTCCTGTGATTAAAGTTTAAATCCTGCAGATTCCGAGTCAGTTTTAAACATTCGTACGGTATCTAAGCTAAGCTCTTTAAGGTCTTTGTTAAACATCGATGTTTTTTTAATAAGCTCAGGGGTGGCGGTAATGATATGGCAACCCGCTTGTTCTGCTTGCACAATGTTTAGGGCTTCGCGTGAGGACGCCCATAAAAGTTCAATCTGCGAACCCATCGAGCGGCAGAAATCCGAAGACGCCGCCATGATCGGCATAGGGTCTCGACCTGTATCGGCGATTCTTCCTGCAAAAACCGAAACGATAGACGGCGCTCCACCTTGGACGGCGTATACGGTTTCAATCACTTGCTGGAAAGTCAGTAATGCAGTGACGTTTAATTTTACTTTTGATTGAGACAATTCTTTGATCAGGTGAATCGAAGATTGACCCTCGGAATTTGTAATTGGAATTTTTACGTACACGTTAGAGCCCCAAGTTGCGATTTCTAAAGCTTGGCGCTTCATTTCTTTAAAATCATCCGCGAAGACTTCAAATGAAAGTGGTTTTTGTTTAATATGAGTCAAAATGTCCAAGCAAAAAGCCCGATAGTCCGTGATTCCAGCCTTTTTCATCAAAGTAGGATTTGTTGTTAGGCCTTGAATTTGAGGGCTAGCAGCCATTTCAAGCATGGCCTTTTTATCAGCACCGTCTGAAAAAATTTTTATTTTGTTCTGAAAAGGGGACTGTGTGCTCATTTAAGAATTCCTCCGATAAAGTGAAACGACCGCTCTACGTCTAGTGGAAAGATGAAGAAAAATCCAGCGAGTCGATCTTGACGCTGGCGACTACGAATTGCAAACTGACGGACTGGAAGGATTTATGAAATTTGATTCTGATTTCACCTTTAATCCTTCAAAAAAAACGGTTTTTTGAGCGTTTTTTGCGCTCAGTTTTCTTTTGCGGCTGCCGATTATCTACCACGACAATGTCCCCTACACTTTTTGTGATGAAGATATCATCACCGAGAATTCCTACAGAGTTTACCATTTGGGTATCTGGAGTCCCGGCCAGTTTCTGTATGGAGGATTCAATTACTATTTCCCGGCAATGGTCGCACACATTCAGGATTCGTTGACCGGAAACCACTTGGGCTTGCGTGAATATATTATTTTTTGCAGGTTTTTGTTGGCGGTGGTTTTATCTGCATTTTTTGTTCCTCTGACAGTTTTGGCCGCTGATAATTTTTTTCGCAACCGCCGGGTCAGCGTGTTGACTGGATTTGTTGCTGCGCTTTCGCCCATGGCCCTTGGACTAAGCCGTTTTGCATATCCTGATCATTATTTTATATTTTCTAGCGCGCTTGTTCTGTGGTTGTGCTCGTTAAATCAAAAAAGGGCACTTTTGATCGCCAGTTTTGTATGTGGCCTTTCTATGGGAATTAAATATTAGATCTCTTTCACATTACCTCTAGATTTTCGTAGTTATAGATCCCGCAGATTAGGTTAAATCGGAGAGCAAATCTTTTGCGTCGATTTCGATACTTGGTATTGAGTATTTTAAATTTTTTAAGATGCCCAATGACA
>JANYDD010000062.1 GCA_025359945.1 Bdellovibrio sp.
TGTCATTGGGCATCTTAAAAAATTTAAAATACTCAATACCAAGTATCGAAATCGACGCAAAAGATTTGCTCTCCGATTTAACCTAATCTGCGGGATCTATAACTACGAAAATCTAGAGGTAATGTGAAAGAGATCTAATAAAGCATCGGCTGGATTTCGAACCGCAGAAGTAAGCTCGTCAACTTTCAAGCCCTTTGCTTTTTCCTCAAGCTGAACTCTCCAACTATAAACTTAAGTTGGTGTTGTCTCCAGCTCAGCGGCAACTTGCGGGGCTGACCGGCGGCATGAAACATAATCGGCTACGGCCTTCATTTTGACTTCATAACTGAATTATCTTCTTGGCTTTCCCATTTCTGACCCCTTTTAAATTGCTCTTTTCTAGAGCATCTTGGGTCAGCCTGCCATCACTAATTCCTTAATAGGTTCGACTCCAGCTTTTCGCCCGCAGTCCAGTACAAATCACAATTGTTGGGCGGGAGCCAATTCACACAATCCTTGAAGAGACAGGACTGAGGAATTGAGCTTTATTGGGGTTGGGTCTTGTTCCTCGGTGGTCGGGCCATCCAAGGGCGAGGTGAAAAATAATTCAAGGCCAATATAGTAAAGTGATTCATTAATTTTTTTCGACACGAGCTTGCCGGTATAGCCAAATCTAGCTTGGATGCCTTGCCGATTCTGTTTGACGTAAACGATGCTCGCCACATTGGATGAAGGCTGAGTTTCAATAAGAGCAAGAATTGATTCTAGACTTGGAAGATCCTTGAAATCTTGATAACCGCTCACTGTCCAAATTAATCCCCAAGGGCTAGATTTAAAACGAAGGTTTCTCTCGTTGTCGGTCCCCACCAATCCACCGCTAGAATAACTAGGTTTGAACTTAGGCGCTACGGCTTGGGCCAAGGATTCAGCCAGTGGCCAAACTGAATCGGTATTGGCAGGGCTAGATTCTCCAAATACGACCTGAATCGATTGAATCAAATTTGGGTTGCTGACCAAACCTGAAAGATTGAAAGTGAGCTCAGTTTTGCCTCGCACATTCCGTAAAGCATCTTCCACCGTACAAATCAGAGTTTTGCTGGAAATAATTTCGACGGGTCCATGCTTTGCCATCGAAACGGAATAAGTGAACAGAACAAAAAATGCGCCCAAAAAGCTGAAAACGAAAGCGTCTTGAAATGGTTTTCTCATGTTTTTTCCCTTTGTTTATTGAAAGTTTAAGAGACCTGCGGAACCTGAGATTAATTTATAGAACAAGCAAGTCGATACCATCGATTTGTGACGCCCCCATATTCAGCGGCGACGGTGTATTGAATATAAAGGCTTCCTTTTGTCGTGTTCTTTGGGTCGACTTGGATGGCATAAATGGGTTTAACTCCCCACGTAGAGTCGGTCTCTTCTAGAATTAAATATTTTTCACCAGAGCTAATATACTGGTCTTGAAAGACATGTTGTTTTGAAGGATCAATCAGCGCGAATCTTTTGAAAAGTTCTTCGCCGCGACTGATTTCGGTCAGAAGCTTTCCATTAACAGTCGCTTGAAAGATTTCCACTCCCTGCGATCGGTTTTTAAATTCGAACTGGATTTTGTTGTCGCCGTTTTCGTCAAGGGATCTGGCCTGCTTCATCAACGCAAACAAAGCATTTTTGACCACGTCGCCACTCGCAACCTCGGTTTTTTGATCGCAGATAATCGAGGTCACGTTAGCCGCTGCTGTGGCACGGATAGTCATAACTGCGAACATCATTGTAAATAAAATCTTCATAAAAACTCCTTGGTAGGTTTGGTTTTGCAGGATCGCCGGTTTGTTGCAGTGGTTCAGATAAGGCAGAATTTAACTTTTGTAAAACTATTTTTTACAAATATTCAGTAAATAATACGATGTGGTAAAATCCCAAGAATTGCGGTAATGACAACAGTATGCAGTTGGCGGCACTTCAAAATCCTAAGAAAAAAGTGGATTCAAACTCCCAATCCCGTACAAAAAAAGAAATCATTAAGTGGGCCGCGCTTCAATGTTTTTTGAAATTTGGTTTTCGTGGCACGACCATCGCCGAAGTCGCTCGTGTTTCAAAAACGTCTAAACCCCTGGTCCTGTACCATTACAAGATCACCGATGAAATTCTGTTCGAGCTGATGAATGACTGGGCCACGTCAGGAAAAACAACAACGACCAACCTTTTGCACGATAAATTGGGTCAATCTCCGGATGAGCTTATCTTAGCTATTTTAGATGCCACCATTCTGTGGATGCGCGAGCATTCGCAAATGGCCCAATTGACCCCCATTTTATTTCAAGCCAGCGCCGAAATACCCGATGTCAAAAACTTTCTTTTCGAAGTTTTTGAGTCCGGCCGAAAAAGGATTGAACTTTTGTTAGGCCAAATTCCTCATTTCTCAAAAATGTCGAAGAAAGATCTCAAGAGTGCAGCTCAAAGTATTCACTGTTTAATTTTTGGAACTTCTTTGTACGTATTGTCGCAGGGGACGGAATTGATGATGGACTCTACTCATGCTTTTAATCGACGGATGATTAAAAACTTTATCGCCAAAGCCTAGAAAGACTTAAC
This sequence comes from Bdellovibrio sp., assembly GCA_025359945.1. Lineage (GTDB taxonomy): Bacteria > Bdellovibrionota > Bdellovibrionia > Bdellovibrionales > Bdellovibrionaceae > JANYDD01. The sequence goes on from JANYDD010000062.1 coordinate 2,569, forward strand.
GCAAGATTTGCAGACCCATAAAGGTTAAGATTTCTAAAACTTTACCTTCGTAACTATTTTGAATGAAGGGTGGCGGGAAATACTTAAAAAGATTTTCGAAAGTCACGTACAGGATCACTTGTTTTTTTCCTAAGGTCGCTGGACCGTACTCTTGAACAAAAATTTCTTTTTCCCTTTTAGTTAATAAACCTAAAACACTTTCAACACCATTAGTTGTGTGAATGTAGGCCAATCCATTTTTGAGACCTTTGAATTTCAAAAGTTCAGATGCAAATCCAAACATGAGGGGAACGGTTATATCGCCTTGGCCTTGCTCCTTTGCACCTCGTGTCAGTTGAACGATGGGTAAATTCTCATGCCGCCCTTTAAGTTGAAGTCCCGGAAACCTTCGCTCGATCTCAATCAAATGCCTTTCTAAATCAATGTCTGATTTTTCAACGGGTTTAGTCCCATCGAAGATCCCCATGGTGGCCCGGGGGCCACCGTCGTTTTCAAAGATAAAGAATGTATTTCTTTCAGGGGGAAGGTCTTTATCGGCTTCGTCCACTTCTGCAATAAACTCTGGGGTCATTATTCGGTTTCTTTTTTCTCCCTCTTTTCTCCATATTTTTTGGTACAATTTTCGACCCGGTTCGGATCTCATGTAAGTATTAAAATATTCAGGAAAGCTTTCCGGTCCATTGAAATCCAGAACTCCGCTAAAATAATTCCATCGGATTTGGCAATGACCTATTGGCTGTGAGATCGACCAAACCCATTGTGAACCCTGGGTCGTTGGCAAATAACCAAAACGTTGGATCCTGACGTGCGGACTGACCATTGCCACTACCTTCTCAGGCCCCTTGCAGATGGACGACGCCCGCGAGTACTGGGCCATCATCAAAGTTGTCGTCAAAAATAAATTGAACACGGTGGCTTTTACCAGATTGGTTGGATTTAATAAAACGAAAAACCATTTCGAGCTCTTTTGGGGGACCAAAAAACTTTGAAGCAGTTATATGGTACCGGCACATCGAATAAAAATGGTCAGCTGACCTGGGCGACCCACGTGCCGATTTTGAGTTTGCGGGTGCTTCTTTCTCCTTGCCCAAGTTGAAAAACAGGATTTCAATTAAATAAACAAAAAGGGGATTACTTATGAAATTAAATTTGATTGCGGAAATTTCGCTGTCCTTATTGATTGGTTTTGTTGGCGTTAACTACGCGGCGGCAGAGGGCGGCAAACCTGTTGTTCAAGAAAAAGCCGAAAACGAGTGTCATGGAGTTCATAAAGACGGAAAAAAATGTGATCATCATATAAAATCAATGTGCCAAGCTGGGATGAGCAAAAAAGACTGTCATAAAATGATGGAAAAAGAAAACCCTGAAAAGCACTCTGAAGAACACAAATAACTAAGGTACCCATATTGATCCTATCAAAGGATTATTTGGCCCATATTCAGTCAGTTAGTTTTTACTTCCGTGACGGGGACGATTTTTATTAAAAAAGTGTTCAAAAGAACTTTTGAACACTTGATTAAAAGCTTCTCCGCTTGTGCCCTTGTAAACGTAGATATCAAAAATTTCGCAATTTATGGTTTTACTGGGCGGACCAAAACGCTTGGGAATAAATTCGTGCATTTCATCGTGCTTTTGAGCGACAAAAAAATCATAAGGCCGCAGCTTGCCGGTGTTTTGATCTTTGTACCACTCCATATTATTGATCCAATATTCTAGTTCAAATCTTGGAGTCACTTGATTGACTCTTACTTTCGAATGACTAAGTAATGACATGTATTTCGCCATCCAATACTCGCTTAGTCCTGATGTCAAATTTTCCTCTTGCACGGCTTGATCGAAGCATTGTTCCCAAGATCTGTATTCGTTACGCACTAATTGCGGCGGATAACTTAAACTGGGAAGAAAAAAGCCACCCAAACCAACCAAAGCTGCGCAAATAAAAAAATAATTCAGCCAATTTTTGTTTGATAGAAAACTTGTGAAAAATAAAATTCCTGCAGCCAAACCGATGATCGCAGTGGGCAGTAGGTATCTAAAATTTCCCGGACCATGCCACATTTCCAATGCGGATATAAAAAACACCACCAAAATCACCTGAAAAAACAAAAATACCGACAAGGCACCAAACAAAGTTAAACGAGCTTTCAATTTCCAAAGATTCCACAAACCAGCAACGGTAACTAACGAGGGCACTAAAGAATATGCGGGGTTAGCTTTGAATTGTTCGCGCAAATTTGATGTCACGTGATCCAGCTGATTTAAAAAACCATCCCACCACTTTGGCAAATCAATAAATTCAGGAGCAATCGCTGCTTGGGGTAAATGAAACCATCCCAACGCTTCGATCGCCGGGGGTAAAAAATATCCTACTGAAGTTCCCAGCAAAACGGGAATGCCCCAAGTTTTTACAAAAAATTTCCAGCGATTTTTTTTGACTACAAAAAGATGGGTCAGAATTAAGGGACCCACAAACTGAAACGCAAACCACAGATCCGAAGCTGTGGCTAAAACACAGATCCAAAAAATCACCCAAGGCCTTCCTACCTATGCACATGACGCCAGCAAATTGGCCTTGTCGAATATTGTCGACTTGAATGCGCTCCAGTCGAACAAGACAGGTAGGTGGCGTCATGTGCATACGTAAGAAGGCCTTCCCTGATTTTCGTGGTAAAAATCTCGAAGCCATAAAACCAAAAGGGGCAGACCCCAAAAAATCGTCAAAGTATGAATTGCCGGATCAAAGAGCGGAAGATCCCCGTAGCTGCCTTTCGATGACCAATGCGCCAACGGTAAGGACAAAACTAAACCAAAACTCAAAGTAGCTAAATATTTTTGAAATGCACAGAATTTACCCGCTTCAGGCAAGCTGACCAGTTGGTAAAATAAAAGCATATCAACAAACCAAATCGTCATCATAAAAAATTGGTGGGTCGATTTAAAATCAAAAGTTAGACTTCGAATTAAAAAGTACAATGGCCAATCCGGCAAAAAGGCTGGGGCTCGTAAAACCTGCCAGTCTTGAATTGAAATTCGGTCGACAAATAGATCCTGCCACAAGGCCTCGAGATACAAAATATCAGAGTTAATAAACCGCATCTGATTAATGCGACTGAAGATAAGCCAAGTCAGCAAGACCAAAGCCATCAACCCCAACAATACAACCAACTTTTGGATTAGATTTAAACTTAAAAAATCTTTGATGGGCGCAAATTTCATAGCTCTACAGTATTAAGGATCATGCAGCCAAATCAAGGCAAACCGCCTCTAGCGTCTAACTAAAAATCAATGACAGGGCCTAAAAAAGGAACGAAGCTTTTGGGAAGTTTGTGAAAATTTTTATTTTTTTATTTATTTTTGTATTAAAGTTTCCGGCTGCGCAGGCCGCCGGCGAATCGAAAACTGAATTTACTATTTTTGACTTAAGCTACCCTCGCGCCACTGGATTGCAATCCAATGTTGTTGGCTTTGATGCCCATTCTTTGCAAACGTGGAATTGGTCTTCGTCATTGGAATTGAACTTCGAGTTTGACGCAGATTTTCAGAATGTCACCGAGCCCAAGGATCGCGCACGATTCGATTTTTCTGAAACTCAATTTCGTTGGAAAATTCGCGGGTGGAAAATTCAAGTTGGCATGATTCGTCCGCAGTGGACCAGCACCGATGGGCTTAACCCAATGAACTTGCTGAACGCGATCGATGCCACCGATTTACTTAGAACCAAAGATCTTGGGCAATTGGGGGCTTCGGTCTTCTGGGCGGGGTCACCCATCACTTTAGAATGGATTGTTGTTCCTTGGGCGCGACTGTCGCGACTGCCCGGGGCTTCGTCTTCGTGGTGGCCACAAGGTTCCGAGCTTTTAATTCTTAGCGAAAATCAAAGTGAGTTTCGCGTGCCTCAAAATATTAATTATCAAATCTTTGATGCCGAAGCCGTTGGAAAGGCGCAAAGCTGGAATTCAGCGGCTCAGGTCAAGGCGCAAACGGCAAGTTTTGATTTTGCTGTGGCCTATCACGATGGAGTAGACCCCACGCCTAATATACAAACCAATTTGCAAGCGAACTTGGTTCAAGTATCGCCGGTAGTTTTTGAATTGGCTTCACCGGTGCAATTGACGCCGATTTTTTATCGACGCCAAGCTCAAGCTTTCAGCGTTCAGTGGACAGGTGATTCTTCAAGTTTAAAAGCTTCGCATCGGCGCGCTCAATCTGTGCGTTCGCAAGTTTATTCTGTATTAGGAATTGAACAACACTTCGGATCGGGTTTAAGTACCTGGGTTTTAGTTCTTGAAAAAGCATTTTCGCAATCCGGAATAAGCCCAACTGATTCTCTAGCGATTCTCAATCAAGCTTCTTTTTTCGAGCGCGCTTGGTTTTTTGGAATTCGCAAGTCCATCACTGAATCAAGTCTTTTGGGGGTCGACGCGGTTTATGACAGCGAACAGAAAAATCAAATCTACCGCGCGCAAATAACTCATCGATGGTCTGAAAATCTATCGACCAACCTACTTTCGACTTGGCTCGAAGGCCCCAAAACTTCGATCACAGGAATAGCCACAAATAAAGACCGCATTGATCTTTTAATGACTGCCGTATTTTAAAAGTTTAAGGTTTGAGCGACAGTGGGATCAACAACCAACCGCCATCTAGAACCAGCGGTCTTGGCGAATCGACAAAGACTTTTCCAAAGCTCACTTGAAAGTCTGGCAGGGGAAAAGTAAGCGATTGTGCCTTGTTCATTTGTTCTAAAGCATGGCTTAGAATTTTCCGCGAGAACTTGGGCGTTCCGAATTTTTTTTCGTACTCAATTCCCACTTGCCAACTGATTTCTTTAAGATCCATCAAGGTGTTTAGCACCAAGTTATTGCCGTTAAATTCAGGCGTCACATGTAAATCACCTTTAGCCTGAGCACCCAAATAATTCCAAAGCTTTCCCTTTCTTTCGGAAATGATCCAACCTCTTAAATCCACCCGAGCCTGTGCCACTCCATTTTTTCTCCAAATAAATTTTCTGGGGTCAGGCTGCTGGACTTGGGCTGTAAATTGCGCGCTCTTCGGATAATGCCACAAATCGGCCCAAGCCAACCACTGTCGAAACCGCGATCGCATCAGTTTTTGAAATTCGGAAAAATCATTCAAGCGAAAACTTATCGTGCGTCCTTTCTTTTTTTGAATTTCAAAAAGGGTATTGGCTAATTCATCTTGGTGAACCAATATGCTGGGCTGATTCGATGGAAGTGAAATAGGATAAATATTTTCAGATATAATTTGGTCTTTTTGCCGCCACTCTAACAAAAATCCCTGGTTGTGGCGGTGCCAGCCGGTCATCTCGAATAACAGATTTTGAATTTCAAAAGGGCGAACAGTGCGTGCCAAGAATTTTGTCCATTCACTTTGAGCCGCGGCCTGAATGATCTCGGCGACTTGAGATTTCCAACGACTGAGGTCCAAAAAATTCCTAGCGATCTGCTCGTGAATTAAATTGCCCAGGCCGGTCGGACCTTCGCAACTCCAATGTGGTAAGCTCCACGAATTTTCGGCCACTGTGATATCAGAAAGGTCGGTCAATGGTGTCAACTGACTGCCCAGAACTGCAGGCTTAAGCATTCCTTGCAGCCCCAAGTTTTGGGCTGTGATCACGGCCGATGAACATTTGAAATCAATATGTAATGCGACCCGCCCGTCTGCGAATTCAACGTTTTGAGTTTGATGGACCTCAAATTCCGGCACTTTCAGCTGCAAAGAAATCTCGGAAACTTTAAAGCTAAAAACATTAGGCGAAGTCGCTAACCATTCCACCTTGGGGATCTGGACAGACAACGCCAAGGGGCCGATAGGCACCTGATATCCTTGAAATGATACTCTATCCAGAACAATTTCTCGGTCAAACGACGTCGAAATCGCTAGTGAATTCAAACTTTCAGCCGCGAATTGATCCGGAATAAACAGGGCCGATGGATTTCTGGTGCCGGGGCTCGCGGCATGGCTTAAGTTCCAGGCCAGTATGGCCGAAAGGGCAGCTATGAACAGCATTATGGATCTCCTTAAAACCCCTATCGGAAGCGGCTTTGCTAAACTTAAGTCGACAGTTTTTAGTCCAGCCAAATTGATCGCGGTGGTGCTTGGGGCTTTTTTTCTGCTGGGCCTACTATTAACTCTGTTTCAAATTCCAAAAATAAAATCGGTGTATTCAGTTGAGCAATTTTTTCCGCGTCACCATCCTGATATTGAAAGAACTATTCAAAGGAGAAAAGATTTTGATCTTCCCAAATCTCAAAGTGTACTGGTCCAGCTAAAACTTTCATCAAACCAATCGTGGATAGAAAATAAAAATATTTCGAAATTAAAAAAATTTCGAAATCAATTATTAAAGTTACCCCAAGTTATCCAGGTTCAATCACTTTTGGATTGGCAGGTCTTGTCCACCCAAAATCAAGAGATGCAAACGTTACCACTGCTCCAGCAGTCAAAGCGCCAGCAGCAGCAATATCTTTCCCATCCTAATTTGGCGGTGCCACAAGTTCTTAGTGTTGATCAAAGATCGACAATTTTGATCGTTGATCTAAGACCCGAGAGTCTCACGCAGTTGACAGAAATCGAGTCTTTGCTTTTGAAAAAATTAAATTCTCTGAGTGCGCAGGAAATTCAAATCACCATCGGTGGCTTGCCCCTGATGCAGGCCCAGCTAGCTAAAAAAGTTCAAACAGAAGTAGGTCAATCGTTTGCTCTAAGTTTGCTGGCTATAAGTCTTTGTTTGCTATTGGTGTACCAAGGTTGGGCCACATCAATTTATTTTTTGATTGGCTTCTTGGTGATGAACGTCTTTGTTCTAGGAGCATTGGCATGGTTAAGAATTCCCTTGAATTTGCTATCGGCGACCCTTCCCATCATCGTCAGTCTAACGTTTACAAGTCTGGCCATTCATAGTCTGCACGAGTGGGCTAAAATCCTTGTCGACAGTCCACCAAAAAATTTCACCGCTCGAATTCAAGCGTCATTTCTAAATCTTAAAAATTTAGCGATCGGAAATTTTCTTGGCGCACTGACGACGGCAATTGGTTTTGCCTGCTTGATCTGGACGCCTATTCCGTTAATTCAATCCTTTGGCAAAGTTGTCAGTGTTTCAGTAATTTTAGTTTACTTTTTATCCCAAATTTATCTTTTTCTGGGACAACTGATCCTGCAGCCCCGACTTAGAAACTGGGTTAACTCACCCGCTGTGTGGCTTTGGAAAGTCTCGCGACGATCGCTTTTAGTGTTACCGCTTTCGTTGGGTTTGCTGACCGTTTTTCTGATTCATGCTAGGTCGATCAAATTAGAGGCTTCGCTTTTAGATGATCTTTCGATGCAAAGCCATTCACTACAACGCGACCACGGCGGATTGTTGGAAGGGTACATTGTGATTTCACTTCCCCAGGGTAAGTCTTGGAAAAATCAAAATGGTCTGAACTTACTAGACCGCGCGTTAACTGAAATCAGAAAATTAACTTTAGTTGGTTCAGCGCATTCAATCACGGATCTATTGGGATTGAACTGGCACAAGGTTGGGAATTTAAGCGAAGTTTTTTTTCTTTACAGTATGTCAGAAAAAAATCCACTTCCACATTTTTTGCGAGATCACGATCGCCAACTTCGCGTTGGGCTGAATTTTTATGACGGGCCCCCTCAAGATTTGAAACTTCAGAAAACACAAATTCTTTCGATCTTAAGCAAGTACTTTCCCCAAGCTCAACTGGAAACATCAGGTGTTGCTTTTTACGGGCCTGAAATTAATCGAACGGTCTCGAAAGATCTGGTCTTGGGTTTTTGGCAGTCGATTGCGGCAATTGGAATTTTACTGATTTTTGTTTTGCGTTCCGTGCGCTGGGCTTTAGTTGCATGTTTTGCAAATCTATTTCCGCCCATCGTGTTGATGGGTATTTTAAGCGCGACCCAGACGCCGGTGAAGCCAAGTCTTGCCTTGATTTTTTCGATCGCCATGGGCCTAGCCTTTAACAATACGGTTTATCTTTTAAGCCGACTTCGAAAAATTTCGGGTCCGGCTAATTTGGCGCTTCGAAAAACCGTGCTGTTGGAAGGGCATCCGTGCTCGACAGAATCTTTGGTGACGTTTATGGGTTTTTCAGTTTTTTTAATTTCTTCCTTTTCAGTGAACCGCGATTTTGGATTGTACATGGTTATTGCTATCGTTGCTTCAGCCTTTTCAGATTTAGTTTTTCTACCCGCGCTGCTTCGAGAATTTCCAAAGCTAGCGAACCGAGATTTTTTTAACTTTCAGTGGAGGCGTCTTGTACCAAAAACGGTCAGCTTAAGTTCATGGATTTTTATTTTACTTTTTCTGTGTGTAGGAATTCAAGCGCAAGGTCAGACCCCACCCTGGACAGAAGAGAAAATTCTGGATCAACTGAAAAGGCAAAAAGATTTTCGGTCGGAATCGGCGCAAGTGGAATTGAAAACTAGAGAAAAAAATGGTGATGTGACTGAAAGAAATTTTAAATTCGATTTTTTACGCACGCCTGGAAAATTATTTTCTAAAGCCAAAGTCAGCCGACCACTTGATGCTCGGGGGACAGCAATATTGGTGCAGCGTCAAGCGGGCCAGAATCAAGCTTGGATTTATCTGCCACAAACTAAAAAGGTCAGACGTTGGACTTCTGGTGGCAGTGCACAAGGCGGGCTGTTCGGGTCCGAGATTTCAATGGATGACGTGGAACTTTCTGTTCAAGATCTAAAAAATTCTAAGTTCAAACAAATTAAAAATCGTTGGTGGTTGGTGTGCAGCAAAAAATCTAAGGACACCCAGAAGACCTGGATGGCCAGAATTCGTAGCGAGGATCAGGTCATTGATGAAATTCAGCATTTCAAAAATGGAAAACTAGCCAAGACAGTTCAGTTTTTAGATTTTAAAAAAATGAATACAAGAATCCTGCGTCCGCAAAAAATGGTCGCCACAAATATCATTTCGGGACGAACCTCGACGATGATCTTTACCAGTCATCAGATCAACGTGCCGTTTTCAGACGCATACTTCCAGCCCGGTCAATTGGGCGATTAGTTTGGTGGGCCGACTTCAGGCCCAGGATAAAAGTACCGATAGAAAAGTAAGAATAAAAAAAGGAGACCACAAAATGCCAAAATCATCACACGGACCTATTTCTCTCACCGATGCCATCGAACGAATGGAATCTGCAGGACAAAATAAAGTCCACGATTTTAAAAACCATATGGAAAAAGAATACGAAGACCTTAAGCAAGTCTTAGAAAATATAAAACCCTACCTGGAAGATTTAAAATCGAAAGTTGAAACCGAGGCTAAAGCCGCCAAAAATCAGGTTGAAACTAAAGTGAAAGAAAATCCTTGGACGGCGCTAGGAATCATGGCCGTATTTTCGTTTTTTATAGGCTGGTTGATTGGCCATTCTAAAAAATAAGAATGAGCTGGATTTCAAAAATCATTTATTATTTTTTAAAAACGGCGGCTTTAAAGTCAGCTGTCGATTCTGCTAAAAAAAACGGAATTCTAATTTATTTGAAAGTGCTAAAAGTGGCGCGCCAAAGTTTGCTTGGGGCTTTTTTAGTGATCGTTGCAGTTCAAACGATGGTGCTTGGATTTTTCGGCACCGTTCTGACTTTGGTGTTCTTGGCGCCCTTGGAGCATCAAGAGAGATTGTATTTAGTGTTGGCTATTTGCGGAATTTTATTTCTGGCGCCTTTGGTTGTTTTCCTGATGGCGTTTTCAGAAAAACGCTGGCTGACGGCCTCGGGGGCTATCAAAATGATGGAAGAACTAGAAGGGTAAAAAAAAACCGGCTAGTTACAGCCGGTTTTAAGACTTCAATTAAAAAGTTTTCGGGACTGATTAGTAAGATCGTCGAGATCCGCCGCCACCGCCACCGCCGCCGCGAGACCCACCACCAAATCCACCACCACCGCCGCCACCGCCACGATTATTTCGTGGTTCTTGTGGTTTAGCTTCAGAAATATTAAGCGCTCGGCCTAATAATTCTGTGCCATTCAATTTTTGAATAGCTGCTTGTGCTTCGCCGTCAGCAGACATTTCAACGAAAGCAAAACCTTTGCTTCGACCAGTGTCACGATCAGTGATGACGTTAGCAGAATCAACAGTTCCGAACTCAGAAAAAACTTCTGTGAGTTGAGTTGAATCAACGTTGAAAGACAGGTTACCTACGTACAATTTTTTTCCCATATTTGCCTCCTTGAAAGCTTAGGGGGCCATTCGCAGAAGACAAAAGGACATCTAATGATCTACTGAACGGACATGAACCTTGTGTAAATCACAGTTTAAACCAAAAAGACAATTCTTTTTTCAAAGCGGCCAGAATCCAAACGGCAGCCAGGACCTTGCGCGAACATGCCATTCAGAATGTGACCAAGACTTTAGTTGAAGCCGTAGAATTCGCCCAAAAGCGAGAATCCTTAGGATTTCTCTGCTTTTGCGAGGCTTGGTGCTGCATCCAAGTAGGTTAAAGCCGTCAATTCTAACCGCGGGTGCCGGTTTTCAATAGGGATTTTTTTAGCGATTTCATTTTCATTTGTAGCAGGGCTTGTTCTGAAACGTAGATGATGTCGATGACTTCGTCGACGCTTGTGATTTTGTAGAGATCAATCAGTTTGTTCAATAGCGTTTCGGGTGGGCCCGCTTTTCCGGACTCGATATTCGAGATAAACTGTGGGGTTTTAAATCCAAAAGTTTCAGATACGTTTTTTTGGGTCAGGCCGGCTTCGATTCTTTTGTCTTTTAGATAGCAGCCCAGTTTTTCGAATTTAGTCATTTCGGATTTGGACGGCTTTGCTAAAGATTTCACTGTGGCCTCCTGAGAAACTCAATTTTTCCTGGAGAAGTTTCAGATTCTAAAAGCTTGGCTGATTGCGAGCAAACAAAACCAATACGTTCGCCCTCTTCCGAGAAAACAGTCGAACCTGATTTTACCTGTATTTCAAAAACTTTTTTGGCTTCTGAGTTTCGCTCTTTCATGAGATGCGGACCGGTTTTTGAAAAATAAAGTTCCTGCGATTCCATCAGTAAATATTGAGCCTCTTGAATCAACTGGCCCGTAACTGTTGGCGAGCGTTCAAATAATTGCGGCCACTCTTCGATTTCAACTCGCAGTAGATCGTAGCTGCAGGCCTCTAAAAAACGATGATTGCGAAACACTTGGCAGAAGTCAGCGTCGTAAATTTCGACGATATCGTCCTGCTGAACGCTTTCGATGAACCCGGGTTGAAATTTAATTTTCCACTTTTGCGATAAATATTTTAACAGAGACTGCGTAGATCTCAGTGCTTCAGGATTGGTTTCAAGTACTTGCATCAGAAAAAAATATCGGGTTAGTTTATCCGCAACTTTGATTTGAGTGTGGACCGGAGCTTTTTTGAAGCTTTCCAAGCTTTCAAAACTAAAGGTCTTTAGGACTAAATTTTGAAAAATATCAAGAAGGCGAAGTTGTTCTAAATAATAAACCGCTGTTTCGATCGGATCTTGGAATTGCTTGCGACCCTTAAAGAACGGAGTCAAATTTTTTTCGCGCTCGATACCGTGAATATACGAATCGTATTTTTCGAGAAGTAAAGACATAAACACCTTTTTATTTATATGCGTATACTCTAAAGGCTTACTTTAGGTAAAGACAAATTTGGCCATCGATAGCGAGCGCGCTTTAATTTTAGGAGCGAGAAGTTTTTAAGCCCTGGCCATTGCAAGCTACTCCCAACTGCAAACAAGTTCGACACTTAACAAAACCAAAGCCTAATAAATATTGGGTTGGAAATATAAATAAATTTATGTTTATATATAAATGGCTGTATATTTTGAAGGCCTTCACGGAATGGAAGGTTTTTTAGCCCCTACGTATAAAATTTCCAAGGAGTGGAGATGGACCTTGAGATCGTCGATCAAACCTTGTCCGCGAAGGTTTTTTTTCAGCCCTTTTCATTGCGAAATCGCCCAGAAGTAGACTCAGCGTACGGTTTGTGGAAAAAAAATTGGCAAAGTTTTTTCTTTGAAATTGGTCGCACGGCCGAGCGTTTCGAGAGCGATAATTTTAGTCGGCAATCACATTTCCTGGGTCTTTATTCAGGTTCAAAATGTATCGCCTATGTGGGCTATCGTCTTTTAGATTTTAACTTTCACTACAGTATTGATGATTCTTACCTTGAGAATTGGCCCACGAACTTTGTCGAAAGCCTTAAGCCTTTGGGAAAGGTTTTGGTACTGAATGGATTTACGATCGACGCCGACTTGGGCTTGAAAATAAATGGCCTTCCACTGCTTTTGCTTTTTGGAAGTTTGACCATGAAGCATTTCCTAAACACTGGCGTCGAGACCATGATTTCCATTCTTAGAAATGACGTGGGAATGAATCACTTTTCCTATCGCTACGGCGCGGAACCGATTTTTGAAAACGCCGTTAAGTTTGGTCAGCCCGTGGATTTTTCGATTTTTAGAAAATCAAAAATCAATCCCTACCCTTACGAAAAAATCAAAACCAAACTTCAACCCATCGTTGAATCCATCCAATATTTTAACAACAAGGAGTTAAAACATGAACCAGCAGAAAATCACGAATCCCGCATTGTTTTCGATCTTTGAAAACCAAGCCAAAATCGTAGGCGATTTTTGTCGAGAATTGCCATGGGAAAATAAAACCTTTTACGGAATTTGGCTTTCGCAAATGCATTGTTTCTTAAAACACGCGACACCTATGTTGTCGTTGGCCGCATCCAAACTTCGCAACGAGGATTATTTTTTTCACGCCTATATGGTTAGGCACAATCTTGAAGAATTGGGTCACGAATTTCTTTGCGAAAAAGATCTTCAGCGCCTGGGTTTTTCGGCGACCAGCTTTCCTGAATTTATCGAGACCGCACAGCTTTACCAAAGCCAGTATTTCTTTATGAACGAAGAAGATCCCTTGGCGCTTTTAGGAAATATTTATTACTTAGAAGTTTTATCTTTGGTGGCAGGCCCTTACGTCGTCGAGAAATTAGTGATGGCCCATGGTGCAGAAAACTGCAAGCTTTTGCTTGAACACGTCAGTGGCGACAAAGCCCACGTGGACGATGTTTCTCATGTCATCGCCCGAGTCCCCGAATCTCGACTGCCTATCGTTTTGCGAAGTTTCGAGATCAGCCACGAATGCTATTTACGCATGCTGCATTCGTGTCGTGACTTGTATTTAAAAATCGAAGGCCCCCAGGCAGCGGTTGCTGTCGAACACATGGACTTATTTTAGAGAGATTCTTAAAGTCCAAGTTGATTTGTCCAAAATTCTAAGAAAAGATCGAAGGACTATGCCGATTTTGTTTAAGGTTTTTAGTCCCCTTATTTTTATTTACAAACTTTTCTGCTTTTTAGTGATCTTAGGTTCTTTGGTTATTTATTCTTTTTTGGGCCGCGGCTTTTACACTAGCCGGAAAGCTCGTCGACGGTTTCATTCAGTCACCGTTTCGTTTTTTTGCAGGCTTTTTTTTCGGGTCTGTTTTATGCGCCACAAAGTAAATCACGCGCCCACTGGTGATCAGCATTATCTGGTGATTAGTAATCACTTGGGATTGATTGATATTTTAGTGCATGCCGCCGTTCGCCCTTCGCTATTTATAACTTCAGTGGATATGCACGAGACGCCGGTGCTTGGGTTTTTAACAGAACTTGGTGCTTGTTTGTATGTCGAACGAAGAAACAGAAATAATATTCAAAACGAAATGCAAGATATCAAAGAAGCCCTTGAAGAAGGGTTTCAAGTGATCCTGTTCCCCGAAGCCACCTCGAATAACGGAGAAAAAGTTTATCCGTTTAAAAAAACCCTAATGACTTCGGCCGCCGGAACTGGAATTCCGCTGCTGCCTGCTGTGATCAATTATCTGCGGGTGAATGGCGAAGCCATGTCGCATAAGTGGCGCGATCATGTCTGCTGGTACGGCGATTCTACTTTCGTAACAGCTCTCATTAAAATTTTAAGCCTTGGGACTTTAGATGTGTCTTTGGATTATTTTGATCCCATAATGATACACACCGAGGAAGAGCGAAAAGAAGTGGCCGCTAGAATTCAAACCTTGGTAGAGTCCAAATACATTCCCATCACTTATCCAGGACTTGAAAACGCCCACTAAAACAGGCATAATATAGTATGTCTGAATGGTCAGAAAAACTTAAAATCGCGCGAAAGCGTGCTGGATTCTCGCAGCCACAGTTGGCAGTGAAAGCCGGTTTGGGCGTGGCCACGGTTCAAAATATTGAGCTCAAAAAGGGCAATCCCAGCATCGAAACTTTGCGACAGATTTTAAATGTTCTTGGCCTTGAAATGCAAATCTCCGTTAAGCCTATCGACTGGAGCACCCTTTCGGCACTGGGCGTTCCATTGATGACCAAATTATCGGGCAAGGGCTTTGGCCATCAGGGACCTACATTTAGACCGACTGTAGAAATTTTGAAATGCACGCTTGTGGAATTGGTACAAGCTGTTGAAATCATTCCTTCTGATTCAAGGGAGCAGATCGCACTTATTTCTTTTTTGTTAGCCTTGATGGACCACTATCCTCAATTTTGGGCCCGTCATGGCCAAGGTTTAAATTTTTGGATGAATCCGTCAAGAAAAGACAAAGGCTCTATAAAGCTAAGGCGAATTGCCTTAGCTCACTTGGCCGGTTATTTGTGAAAGAACTCAACCCTGCGCTGTTAAAAAAATTTTTGGCCTTGGCCTCGAATTCACTTTCAGGAGAATGGGTTCTTATTGGCGGAACACTTCTTCCGGCCTTGGGAATCCACTTACGCTCGACGGTCGATATTGATTTAGTTGGTCTGTCGAAATTAGAAAACCAACAGACTTTGGAACTGATGGGAATTTCAGAATCCCTAGGCTTGAGTGTTGAAACAATCAATCAAGCCGCGGGATATTTCTTGAATAAAATTAAACCGGCGAAATCAGAATTTATCGTTTTAAAAAAAGGTAAGTCCGCTACGATTTACCGGCCGTCATTGGAACTTTTTTGGAAGTTAAAAATTCCGCGCCTCTCAGAAGCGGATTTAGTGGATTGTGAGAGTTACTTTCACTACTGTGTGAAAAACAAAGACAAATTTAATTCAGCAAGACTGATTGCGGTTATTAAATCTCAAAAGCCAACTACGCATGAGAAGTCTGCGCGTTTAAAGCATTTATTGAATCTTGCTAAATCTGGTTGATCAGCAGTTCGTAGTAGCCCATGACCCTTTTGACAAAGGCGATGGGTTCGCGACCGCGGGCTTGGCCGTACTGCAAATCTTCGAAGTAAGCGGCTTGTGACAGCAGCGGAAGAATTTCCTGCAGGTCTTTCCACGAATAGGGACTAACACCTTTTTTAATCGCCAACTTTTGAGCATCTTGCAAGTGACCGCGGCCGATATTGTACGAGGTCAGCGCCAGCACTAGCTGATTTCGCGAAGTTAAAAACCTGGGCTGTTCACGAATTAATTGCTGCAGGTACTTGCTGCCTCCCCACAAACTTTGCTCAAGGCTAGAACGATCTTTGATTCCCAAAAAATTTGCAGTTTGGCGGGTTAGCATCATAAAACCCAGGACTCCTGTGGGACTAACGGCATTTTCATCCCAATGGGATTCTTGGTACGACACCGCCGCGATCAATTGCCAGGGCAGTTGAAACTCGGTTTCCATTTTTAAAAAACTCGGTTTTAGTTTTTTCAAATCTTCGGAAGTTTTTTTATAAAAAGCCAAGCGCTCGAAGGGGTCAAGATTTCTTGAAAAATCAAAATGAAGTTCTTTAAGTTGGATTAGCCTTTGATGTCGCAAATATTTTTGGAACCAAAACTGAAAAGCCTTTTGGAGTTCTGGGTTTTTTCCAGAAATTAAAAAGCCAACCGGGATCGAATCAAGAACGGTTTGATTTTTTTGCGTCACTTTAAAATCGACTACAAAAGAATCTGCCTGGCGCTTTTCTAGAATCACGCACGAAGAATTATTTCGAAAGGCTTTTTTAAAAAGCTCGGCAGACGAGATTTGATCCATCACCCTGATATTTGCAATTTTCGCATGCAATGCTTTTAGTGTTGCGGGAGTACCGTCTTTTTTCAAAATGTAGTTGGCGGACGCCGAATTTGTTCCAGCTGCGAATGCCGGGCAAATTTGTTTCAACGAGGTTTCTTCAACGACAGGTCCTAATAGCAATCCTTGAGTCTCGAGCGACCAATTGGTGTTAAGCCTGCCCATCCCGATTTGCAGCCGACCCTGTTTTAAGTCTGCCATCAAATCTGTCGCACTTTTGAACGGTACCCATTCCAGTTGTAAATTCATGTCTTGGGCAAAATGGAAGGTCAGGTCTTTTTCAAGACTTGCAAAAGTTAATACCCGCGGCGAGGGCGCGTGAAGGTAGCCGATCTTTATTTTTTGATCGCTAATTTTGGTTTCGAAAGGCAAATGAAGCAGGCCTTCGCAAGCGTTTAAGCAAAGAAATCCAAGCAGCAAAAGTTTATTTTTTAGGCAATGAAACATAATGAAGATTGAGTTAAGCAGCGGCTTATTTTTTAAGCAATAGTAGGGGTAGGTATCTGTAATTATTACTTTAATTTCGCGGTTTATTTGGCTGTCTGAAGCGTTCATCCGACAAATCATTCGTGTCCGCAATTCGAATAGCTTGGACAACTTCCGGATGTGGAACTTGAATGGAGAAATGTCAGACCGAGATTTAAGAAAGAGAAAAAGTCAGCCTCAGCTGGGTTCAGAAGTGATTCACAAAATTTTTGATGGCGGACGCGATCCTCTAAGCCAACAATTTTTGCGCTGGAAACTTTGGAAAAGGTGGGAAGACTACGTCGGTAGCAGCATTTCGAAAGTTAGTGAACCCGTAGGTTATCGCAATGGGCTTTTATATGTCTGGGTTAAAAATTCGACGTGGATGCAGCAGATGGTTTTTATGGTCAATCCGATCAAAGAAAAAATAAACCAAATGCTGGGGTTTCCTTATGTGCGGGGAATTCATCTGACCTTCGATCGCAAATCAGTGCCTCAAAGTGCTGAAGAAGTAGAATCGCTGCGACGAAGCCTTGAGCAATTTTTTTCCGAGACTCAAGAGCTTGAGAAATCAAAAGACGCTAAAGCGACTGAATAAGCTCTGGCAGTGCCTGAATAAAAGCAGCGAAAGTAAACCGAGGTTTAGCCCGGACGAAAGTCAGGATGAAGCGAAACGGCCAAAATTCTAAACTCTATTCATTCTCGTTGATGGTTGATCGCATAAGGCTTTTCAAGCTTTGTTTTTTGGCGTTGCTGCCCAAGAGAGATTTAAGTTGTTCGTGAAGACTTGGGTCGTTGATCAGCGCGCCTAGGGTGCCTTCGCCGCGGTCGATTTTGCTTAGGATTTGATTTAGTTTTTTTGCTGATTCTTGGACGTCCTTGGGGGTGCCGGCTTTTAGGCTGGCCATCATCTCTCGGGCGTCTTGAGACATCAGTTTCAAGCTTTGAGTTGTTTCGCTTAAATTGTTCAGCATCTTAAGCGATCGGTTGTCTTCGTTAAGGATTTTTGTAAATTTATAAACTTCGTTGATAATATCGAAAACTTTTGCGGCCTCGGCGCCCTTTTCGGCGATCATTCCAAAAATGTCCGAACTTTTCACCGATGGAATGGGCAGAATAGGATCCAAAGGCGCGTCACCGGGATTTCCTGCCGTGATATATAGAAATTTATCTCCTAAAGCTCCTTGAGTGCGAATATCGATTGTGGAATTTTTGCTGATTTGATTTTTAAATTTTTCGTTGACCTTGAAAGTGACTACCAGCTTTTGATCTTTGAACTCCATCGTGCGAACGTTTCCGACACTTAGTCCCGAAAGCGAAACCACGCTTCCGATGTTCAGTCCCGTCACCTGGTCAAGCTCGGTCCTGTATAAAATGTGCGAGGTAAACATCAGTTTTTCACCTCCTAAAAATAAAATCACCAGACACAAAGAAACAATTCCCAACGACAGAAAGACGCCAACGCGAAATTGGTTTTTATTTTCCATGGGACAGTCCTTTCAGGATCATGGGATTTCTCCCTGTGAAAATTGATGCAGTAAACCCTTTTCTTGGCGAAGATCTTTTTTGTCGATGACTTCGGCGATGTAGCCCTCTTTTAAAAAAGCGATACGATCGCAAACTTGAAAGGCCACCGGCATATCATGAGTGACTAAAACGGAAGTCGTTCCCTTTTTTTTCAGGCCTTGAATCATGTCTTCAATTTTTCTTGTGTTAAACGGGTCCAAACCTGCGGTGGGTTCATCGTACAAAATAACTTCGGGGCCAAGAATAATACTTCTAGCTAGTCCCACCCGCTTTTGCATTCCGCCCGACAAACTAGACGGCAGCAAGGCTTCGTTTCCGGCCAACCCAAATTCTTGAAGCAGATCTAAAATCTTTTTTTCGATTTCGGGTTCAGTCAGCTGCGTGTGGTTGCGCAAGGGATACGCTAAGTTTTCAAAGACCGACATCGAATCAAATAAAGCTCCACCCTGAAAAACGTACGCAATTTTTTTTCGCACGGGAATAAAAGCTTCCTCATTGAAATTAGAAATATTTTGCCCTTGAAAAAAGAGTTCGCCTTCATCGGGTTTTTCAAGACCAATCAATGACCTCAGCAATACAGATTTTCCGGATCCGGATCCGCCGATCAGCCCAAGGCATTCGCCCTTCTGCAGCTGAAAAGAAATATCACGGTGAACCTGTTTGGTGCCGAATTTCTTTTTAAAATGTCTTACTTCTAGTAATACATCCACTGTTCGATCACCCAAAATAGTTTAGTTAAAAAATAATCCCCAATAAAAATTCCAATCGATGATGCTACCACGGCTTTTGTCGTCGCCAAACCCACACCACGAGTTCCTTCTTTGACCTGCAATCCCAAATAGCAAGATACTATTGCGATAATGAAAGCGAAAAAAAATGTTTTAAAAAAACCGGCAGAAAAATCGCGAAGGTCATTTTCAAGAACTTTGTTCATAAAAAAATAAGGATCTAAATTCAGTTCGGTGATTCCGACAATCATGGCGCCAAAGATTCCAACACAATTCGCAAACACGGCTAAAATAGGCACGGTAATCACGCAGGCAAGAATTCGGGGCAACACAATTTTTTGAATGGGCGAAGTGCCTAAAGCCCGAATGGCGTCGATTTGCTGAGTGACAACCATGGACCCAATTTCTGAAGCTATACCCGCACCTACTCGAGCTGCGACCATCAGACTGGCAAACACTGGGCCCAATTCACGCAAGATGGATAGGGTCACAATTTTTGCGACGTAGGGTTTTCCGCCGAATTTTTCTAAACCAATTCCGAACTGAAGACTCATCACCATACCGGTGCTTACTGCGGTGACAATAACTAGCGGAAGCGACCGTGCACCGATTTGGTAGATTTGCTCAAACAGCAGATCGCGATCGATTTTTTTCAATGACAGATGCGAAAAAAATTCTTGGCAAAGTGAACCAACCCCGCCCAGAAAATAAACAAAAGTCTGAAGCTGCGACGAATACATAACTAGGGCGCCCTGAAATTGCGTTTGAATTTTTCAAAGTGTTCGAACTCGGATTCAAAATTTTTGCTGCGACCCACGTAGGATAACGTGAACTGACAGCCATTTTTTTTGAAAAACAAAAAAGCCATCTTGATTTCAACGCCGTCGAGTTTGGCTTCGGCCAAAGTTTCAAGGCTGCCACGCTGGTTAAATGTAGATTCTTTTGAAGAAATTAATTTTGTATCCTGATTCACGTTCAGAGTTTCAGCTTCCATTGCAGTCAGGGAAGGTTCTGTAGCCGTTTTACATTCGCTTAAATACGCTATCGAATTTCCCGTGGATTTAGATTGCCAAACGCGATCGAAGCCCTCTTTCTGGATTTTGCTAAATGGCTTTGCGGGATCTGTGTAACTGAGTTCCTGTGCTTTTTCAGCTGGCTTCCCGCCGACATTCATCGAGATACAACCAGCCAGGGACGCAGAAATCGCGATCAGAATCAGCGACAGAAAAAGAAAGGATCGAGAACTAAAAGATTTGGTGGTGGGTTTCATACGTCCATGTATCGGAATTGCCTTGAATATTTTAAATAAAATTTTTGCCTCAACAGACCTTAGACCAAGCCTAACCTTTTAGGCAACAACGTCCGTCAAAAAAATGTCTTTTCAAAAGTGCAAAGTCTTCGAAAATGACTCGACCAATGTCAGAAAAAGCCAAACTACAGAATAAAACCTATCGTCGGACCCTTAAAAATTCTGGCATCAAATCTGCTTTATAAAAAGAAAGTAGGTGGTTCTTTTTTTTCGGGAGCTGGATCTTGGTCGAAGATTTTTTCAACTTGTTCAAAAATTTTTTTGCGGGCCTGGCGCTTTTGCTGGTTTCCGCGGCACACGGTTTTGAAATTCAGTCGCAGCAAGATACGCTTCATTTTGAGTTTCCGGGATTGTCATCGTGGGACTATCAAATAAAAAAAACCAAAGATAAAAACTCGGAATTGCTGATCTTAGTGGTTCCCGCCTTGACGCAGGAACAAATTTATCAGGTAAAACAAATACAATCCCCATTAGTGAAACTTTTGAGGGTCAATCCACTTGGGCCTGATGGAAAAATTCAAATTGATTTTCAGGTCATCGCTAAGGATTTAGAAGTTTTTGATTATTTTACCGACGAACCCAAGCGTTTGATCGTGGACATCTATAAAAATTCTGCCAGCCCATCTCGTCCAAAAAGTTTTGGTCCAGAGAAAGCTATGGGTAAGATGGCTCGGCCCGCGCTTCGGTCCTCTGTTGTTGCAGATTTCGGTCCGATGAATGCTTTGCCGAAAAAAAAGAGCACTCAAAAAAAACGTACGCCCGCGTCTGATGGTGAACAACTTATTTTTGAACAAAAAGGTGAATTCACTGCTGGCAGTGAAAATCCTAAAAAGGGAATTTTTGACGGCAGCGATCCGGATTTTTTAAGATTTCAAATTTCTGATTTCGATATTAAAGAAGAAGCCATCATTAAAAGCACGCATGGATCTTACATCGATTTTCCGATGCTCAAGTTGGCCTCGGACCTTCTAGAACAATTCATTTCAGAACCTGTTGTTTACGAAATCAAGGGACCTGCCACCGACGAAGTTAAAATGGCTCAACTGTTGAAAACTCTTTTTGACAATAAAAGATATCAAGTTTTTTTAAAAACCGTAGATTGGTTTTACGAGAAATATCCCAAGAGCGAATATGATGAAACGATTAAATTAATGTGGGGCGACGCCTTGTTTGCGCTGTGGAATGAGACCGGAGACGCCAAATATTTTGAATTGGCTCAATTGCGATACACCCAATTTCTGGACCATTTTCCGAATCATCGATTGGCCGAGCGTACTTCATTGTTGTTAGGTTTTGCCTCGATGGATCGCGGCGATATCTTAAGCGGCCTTCAGCAATTTACACGATTTTTGGACAAGTACCCGCAATCGAAGTACCGAGATCGAGCTTTAATGGCGCAATCTGATTCCTATTTAAAACTGAACAAGTTCGCCGAAGCCCGAAAAATTTTAGAGGAGCTTGAAGCCAAAGCCACGATCCCAGAGCTAAAAATAAAAGCGACATTTGTTAAACCCGACGTCATGTTTCTCCAAAAAAAATATAATGAAGCCATTTTTGAATACCAAAAAGCAATTGAAAAATATCCCGCTGAAAGCTCCAAGGATTTTCCGAACGCGTATTACAATACGGCGTTGGCGCAGTTTCATCTGAAAGATTACAAACAGAGTTTAAAAAGCTACATTCAATTTCTCAAAAAATTTCCTAGTCACGAGAATGCCGGGTATTCGATGACCCGAATCGGGGAAATTTTAGAAATCTTGGGCGCGCCAAAAAAGCAAGTCTTAGGTGCTTACCTTGAAACATTTTTCAGATACGGTGAAACTCAAAATTCACTCGTAGCACGACTAAGAATTCTGGGCGAGCAAATGAGTAAAATGAAACCCGTCGAAGTCGAAAAAACACTTAAAGAACTAAGACAGCTGGTTGAAAAATCGAACCTGCCGGAAATTAAGGAGTTTTCGACGCTGATGTTTGCCGATGGTTTTTCAGGACAAAAAAATTATGATCAAGCGATCGATCTTTTGGTCAAATTCTATCAAAAGAATCCGACCTCCAGTCAAATTCCCAAGATCACTCAGAAAATCGTTGGTAATATTAATTTAAAAATTGAAGACCTGGTTCAAAAAGGCCAATTTATTGACGCCTTAAAATTTCACAATCAGTACGCAAATACTTGGCTTAAGAATTCTGACCGCATCGACACACAATTTAATATTGGAAAAGCTTTCGAGCAGGCAGGTCTTTTTGATTCGGCTCAAAAATATTTTGAAGAAACGGTCAATCGTCTTTTTGCGCTGAAGGGTCAGGATGCGGAAAAAGAGCGCCGGCTTTTTGAAAATTTGCCGACCAGAGATCAGGCTCACCTTAGATTGTCGCAAGTTCTTCTTCAACAAAAGCAATTTTCGAAAGCCTACGATGCCATGAAAGAAATCCAAGACCCTTTGAAAATGACCGAACTCGAGCAAATCGAGCGCATTCAACTAGGTGCAATTCTTTTGGATAAAAAAGGTGATACCGAAACCGCCGTTCGATTTATCGTCGATTTGATAAAAGAGTGGAAAGGTATTCCGGCGCTGGCAGCTGAACCGTTTTTTCTTTTGGGCCAGTACGAACTTAAACAAAATAAAACAAAGGAAGCGCTGAAATCCTTTTTAAAAATTGATCAACTTGTCAAGGATTCGACAACGACGGCTACGGCATCGCCAGTTTCTGCAGACACTCACGCGGGCGCATTGGAAAAAGTCGCACAAATTTATCTAGAACAAAATCAAATCATTGAAGCTCAAAAAACAATTCAACAGCTGTTGAACACTTTTGATGGAAAGCGCCCTTTGGCTTCGTGGCGCTATCAGCTGGGTGAGCTTTACTTCAAACAAGGTGAAACTCAGAAAGCCACCGAAATTTGGAAGGCGTTGGACCAACCGCAAAGTCAATTTTGGAATAAGCTAGCCATGGAGCAATTGCAAAACACGAAATGGGCCGATGACAATAAAAAATATTTGCAGCGGTCCCCGGCCAGCGCAAAAAAGGAGTAAGCGATGAGCGATCTTTTTGACAAAACGTCCTCGGCACTGAAGACCGCCATCAATATGCGGCAATTAAAACACGGTTTGATTTCATCGAATATTGCCAACGCCGACACGCCGGAATTCCACGCAAAAAAAATGGATTTCGAAGACGCCCTATCCAGAGCGCTTGATCTTGATGGAATGCGTTCGATGACCACTTCCAATGAAAGCCATTTCTCGGTGGGCGGCGGTTCGTTAGCCAACACCAAGCCTGATATTTATGAAAATCCCGAAGGCGCAGTTTCCCAAGATGGAAACACGGTCGACTTAGAAAAAGAAATGGCAGGCTTGGCTGAAAATACGATCATGTATCGAGCCGCCTTACAGTTAATCAATAAAAAATTAGCCGCGCTGAAATATGCCGCCGGCGACGGAAGGTAATTACGATGGCAGATTTTATGTCTGGGCTTAGGCTAAGCTCGAGCGGGATGACTGCGCAGCGAATGCGCATGAACACGATTTCTAGCAATATCGCTAATGTGAATACGACCAGAACTCCCGAAGGTGGTCCCTATCGAAGAAAAGATATTGTGTTCGAGGCCATGCCCGACGCTAAAAACTTTGGCGAAATTCTTGGGGTAAATTCTCCCGAAGAGCAATTGCAGAGGGTTCAGGTGACCGACGTGCAGTCTGATTTAAAACCCCCACTGTTGAAGTATGAACCAGACCACCCCGACGCAAATCAAGATGGATATGTTGCTTACCCTAACATCAACATGATGGAAGAAATGACCAATATGATTCAAGCAACACGGGCGTACGAGGCCAACGTCTCGGCGTTGCAGTCGGCAAAAGATATGGCGCTTTCTTCCCTGGAGATCGGACGCTAAAAGCGCGTCTAGGAAAGGCTTTGAAGACAGATAGGTAGTGGATAGTTTGAATTTTTTTTTATAGAATAAAACAAAGGTGGATCCATGGATGGATTAACAGTTAAAGCGGCGCAAAATTTCTTAGAGACTGGTCGAATGCAAATCGGCGGAACCTCACAATCGGAATCAAAAACCAGCGGGGCTTCCCAAAACCCGGCCGCCAACGGAGTGTCTTTCGCGCAGACATTAGAAAATGCCGTGCATTCGGTCAATGACCTACAAAAAAATGCCAACCGAGCCATGGAAAATCTGGCGGCTGGAAAAACTGATAATATTGCAGATGTTATGATTGCCACTGAAAAAGCAGACATCGCTTTGAAGTTGATGGTGCAGGTTCGCAATAAAATGATCGATGCCTATCAAGAAGTGATGAGAATGCAGGTTTGATTTTTTAGGAAATTTTTGGGGAGGGTGTTTTGAGTAAACTGTTTAGCGGCCTGGTGATTCAATTTCGAGATTTTTACAAAAATCTGGGGCCGAATAAAAAAATATCGATAATGATTGCGACCGGAATTTCGATCGTCGCAGTTTTTGTGGTTATTTTTATGGTCAGCGGTAAAGCCTACGCGCCTTTGTTCACAAACATTCCGGCCGACCAGGTTCCAATGTTAGTTGAAAAATTAAAACAGAAAAACGTCTCTTTTACTATTTCCGAAGACGGAAAATCAATTTTGGTTCCGAAAGAACTTTTACATTCCACTCAGATGGCGATGATGTCAGAAATTGGGTCCAGCAAAGTCGGAAATATCGGGCTTGAGATTTTTGAAAAACAAGACTTTGGAATGAATTCCTACGCTCAGAAAATAAATTATCAACGGGCGTTGCAGGGCGAGTTGATGCGCGCGATTAATACTTTGACTGCGGTCAAACAATCTAAAGTGATTCTTTCTTTACCCAATAAAAAAACTTTTCTTGAAGAGGGCGGAAAACCAACCGCTTCAGTCGTCGTTGAACTATTTCCAGGAAAAATTTTGTCCCCCGAGCAAGTTCGCGGCATTCAGTATTTAATTGCCAGCAGCACGGAAGGCTTGGATGCTGAACGAGTTGCTGTTTTGGACGACCGAGGAAAGATGTTGAATCGCCCGGGTGATACAGCTTCGTCGGGATCGTCAGATCTTTTAGATCTTAAGCAGAAAATAGAAACTGATCTAGAAGCTAGGATCGAATCGATTTTGTCGAAAGTCGTTGGCAACAGTAAAGTGATCGCTAGAGTCGACGCTTCGTTGAATCACAAAATCGTAAGCTCTGTGGAAGAAGCTGTGGATCCCGAGAAAACCGCGATCCGTAGTCAGCAAACTGAGGAAGAATTTTTAAATGGCTCGCGCGTGAACCCCGCCGGAGTACCCGGTGCTCGTTCGAATTTACCCGGCGCCGAAGATGCTGGTCAGGTGGGTTTTAAGCAAGATGTCAAAAAAGAATTAAAAACCCTGAACTATGACGTTCCCAAGACGGTGCGCAACGTGCGAGAGAGCGCTGGAAATTTAGAACGCTTGAGTGTCGCTGTGTTGGTGGATGGCGTACCAGAAAAAGTAAAAGGCGAAAACGGTGCGGAAACAATAAAATGGCGCCCCAGATCCGCTGAAGAAATTGCGAAATATGAATCCTTAGTTAGAAACTCAATTGGCTTTAACAATACCCGCGGTGACACGATTAAAATTGAAAGCATCGAATTTATCCCCGAGGATTTTTCAGATTCAGAAAAACTTCTAACCTCGCTGGAGCGAAAAAAACTTCTCTATGCTCTTTTTCGATGGGCGTTGCTTGGGTTTAGTCTGGCGCTGTTTTTCTTTATCGTGGTCCGACCCTTCATGCAGTGGATTACCGACAGCTTTCAAGACAGCGTCGACGATATGCTTCCGCGCACCCTTGAAGAGTTAGAGCAATTGCAAGCCGTCGATCACACCCTGCCAGGAATGTCCGCGGCACTGCCGGTGATGGAAGAATTGATCGACCCAGACAAGGCGGAAAGCGAACTGCTGAAAGATCGAATCATGAGTTTAATGACCAACGACGAAGAAAAAGTCGGCAACGCATTTGGTATGTGGCTGATTCGTCGCGATCAGTAAAATGGATTTTATAAAAAAGGGGACTACGGGCTAATGAAACTTTTTAAAATGGAAAATATCAGTTACGAAAGTCTCAAAGGCTTTGAGAAAGCCGCGATACTTTGTAATTACTTGGGCCAGGACGCCTTGCGAATTTTGATCAAACAGTTGGATGACGGCGATATTCGAAAACTTCTGAACGTGATGCAAAAATACCGTGTGGCCCCGGTCAACGTCACAAAAAAAGTTTTAGAAGAGTTCTACGAGCTGATCAGCGAGACCGAAGATTATATTTTCTCTGAAAAATCCTCTAGCAAAGACGCGATTATCAACGCCGTCGGTGAAGAGAGAGCTAGGGCGATTCTTGGGGGCGTTAACATGGCCTCGGGCGCCGGAAGAAATCTGGAAAGTCTTGAGATGGTTGATGCGAAATCCCTTTCTACTTTTTTGGTCAACGAACATCCACAAACGGTGGCAGTGATCTTGGCGCATTTAGAGCCCGAGAAAAAAGGCGAGGTCTTGAAACGTTTGCCCGAAACCTTGCAATCCGAGGTTGTGCTTCGAATGGCCAATCTGGACAATGTCGCTCCAGAATTAATCGCAGAAGTGGATCTAGTTTTGAAAAAAGAATTGGCTTCGATGGCTACGGTCGAACAAGGAACCCTGGGCGGAGTGCAACCCGTCGCCGAAATGTTGAACGTGATGGACAAAGCGACCGAGTCTTCAATTATGTCCAGATTGGAAGAAAAAGATCCGTTGTTGGCCGAAGAGATTCGCAAACTGATGTTTGTTTTCGAAGACATTAGTAAAATCGATGATCGCGGAATTCAAGCACTTCTTAAGGAAATTCCAAATGATAAATTGTTGCTGGCCTTAAAAACTGCCAACGAGGACATCAAAAATAAATTCTTTAAAAATATCTCTCAGCGTGCGGCCGAAATGCTTCGAGAGGATTTGGCCAGCATGGGTCCGTCGCGATTGTCAGACGTTGAACAAGCTCAGCAGGAGATAGTCAACGTGGCTCGACGGTTAGAGGGCGAAGGTAAGATTATTATTGCTCGCGGAGGTTCAGAAGATGCCCTCGTCTAATCCTGAAGAAAAAAAATTCACTAGTCGAATCTTACGTGATGATGCCCAACTGAAACGAATCTTGGATTTTAACCAGCCTAAATTGCAGGCTGGCGCGTCCGAGGTGGCTGAAACTTTTTTAGAAAAGCAAAAGCTTTCAACCAGTGATTTTAAGCTAAGTGAAATCACCAAATCCCAAAGCGGCATCAAGCAGATGGAAGCTTCGATTCTGCAACGAGAAATAGAGAAGCGGACTTTAGATCAGCTGAAAACAATTCAAGAAGAAGCCTATCAAGAAGCCTACAACCTTGGACTTCTAGAGGGTAAACGTGAAGCCTTTCAAGCGGCCAGCAAAGATATTCAAGACCGTCTAAAATTAATCGATGATCTGGTCGGCAATATGCAAAAAATTAAATTTGAATTAATGAAACAAAATGAAACTCATTTTGTGAAGTTGGTTTTAAAAATCGCTTCGCGAATCGCTCACCGAGAAGTTCAGGTCAACCAAGACACGGTGATCGAAATTATTAAATCCACACTTGAAATGTCCCAGGGCGATGAAAAAATCATCGTCCATGTTTCTGTCGATCATTTGGATTTCTTTGTAGAGCTTCAAAAATCAGATAACTACAATTTAGATTTTTTAAAAAAAATAAAATTTGTTCCGCACGACCAGGTGACGGCCGGTGGCTGCATTATCGAAACCAATTATGGCGAAGTTGATTCGCGTATTGAAACTCGACTGCAAAAACTGTGGGAGAACTTCGAAAAAGCACTTTACCCAGTTAAAGATATCGTGAGCGCGGCATAATGGAATTTTCGATCGAGTTTGAAAAGTACTACGACATTCTTCGAAACAATCGCTTCACTAATGATATTGGAAAGGTCACAGAAGTCAGCGGCTTGTTGATCAAGGGGTTTTTGCCAGGCGCTGTTTTGGGTTCCTTGTGCGAAATCCACTCGTTTGAACAAAAAACGTATGCCGAGGTCGTTGGTTTTACCGAGCGCCATGTTTTATTGATGGCGCTACAAGAATTCCACGGACTGCGCGCTGGTGCTAAAATTACCGTGGCCCAATCACAGACCACAGTTCGCATCAGCGATGCCATTTTGGGTCGAGTCGTCAATGGATTAGGAGAACCCCTCGATGGCAAGGGCGCCTTCGAGGGTGGCGTTGAAATTCCAATCTACCGTGCAATTCGAAATCCTTTGAAGAGAAAACCTATCGAGGCCTCGTTGGATTTAGGAATTCGCGCCATGAATGGCGTGTTGACTGTGGGGCGTGGCCAACGCGTGGGAATTATCGCAGGATCGGGCGTTGGAAAATCCGTACTGTTGGGAATGATGGCCCGCTACACCGAAGCCGATGTCAACGTTATCGCGCTGATCGGAGAGCGTGGTCGCGAGGTTCGAGAATTTATCGAGCAAGATTTAGGCGCTGAAAGCATGAAAAGATCAGTCGTCGTTGCAGTGACCGGAGATCAAAGCCCATTGCTGCGAATGCGGGGAGCTTTTATTGCGACAGCCATCGCCGAATATTTTTCGAAACAAGGAAAAAATGTTTTATTGATGATGGATTCTGTAACCCGATTTGCTATGGCTCAAAGGGAAATTGGATTAGCAGTTGGCGAGCCCCCGGCCACCAAGGGGTACACGCCAAGTGTTTTTTCTCAGTTGCCAAAACTCTTAGAACGCGCGGGTTCTTTTGAAAATGAAGGAAGTATCACGGGTCTCTATACCGTGCTGGTGGAAAGCGATGACATGGATGATCCCATCGGGGATTCAGTGCGTTCGATCGTGGACGGCCATATTGTTTTGTCTAGAAAATTAGCGCAGAAAGGCCATTTTCCGTCGATCGATATTTTGCAAAGTACTTCCAGAGTGATGCGAAACGTGACTAGTTCGCAGCATCAGCAACTGGCGCAAAAACTTCGTGAAAATATGGCAGTCTATCGCGAGGCCGAAGACTTGATCAATATTGGGGCTTACAAAGCTGGTGCAAATCCTAAAATTGATTTAGCGGTCAAGTTGAATGATCCCATTCAAGATTTTCTGCGGCAAAAAGTCAGTGACCCTACGACGATGACCGGTACGTTGATGGAACTTCAAAAAATATTCGTTTAATTTAACGAAGGTGAAAAATGAATTTTCGATTTTCACTACAAACAGTTTTAAGGCACAGAAAAAATATCGAGAATTTGGCTGTCAAAGATTTTAAAGAAAAACTTTTCGAAGTTCATCAGGCCGAAGAATCGCTTATCGTCTTGGAAAACCAAGTGAAAGAGGCTCACCAAAAGGCCTTCGAAATTCAAAGCCAAGGCGGGTCAGCAGGACCGGCCTTGGGTCAAGTCGATGAATTTATGAAAGGTCAGGCCCTTCGGATTGAAAGACAAAAAGAACGCATCCAAGGTCTGCAGGCTCAAGTCGAGAAATTGCGGGAGATTTTGCGATTAAAGGCAATTGATTATAAAATTATAGATAAGCTTCGCGAGAATAAAAAAGAGGATTTTAGAAAACAGCAAAACAAAATTGAACAAAAAACCCTAGATGAAATGAACGTGATGCGATTTAAAAAGAAAGTGCTTTGAAATGAAAAATGGCTACGAAAAATTTTTTAGTGAAGCCCAAAAAGAAGCCCAGAAAAAGGGTCAAAAAGGCCAACCTGTGAAGTTGTCTTCAAATCCAAGTGCCGAAAAAAAAATAACTTTAGCTAGCGCCGCTGAGACCGACAAAATGACTCAGATCCTGCGTGAGCGTCTGAAGAAAAATCAAACTCAGAAGAAACCAAAGAAAAAATCTTGGAAGTTAGCCGGGTTTTCATTTTTAGGAATTTTGATCGCGTCTTTTGGGCTTTACCAGTTAGAAAATTTAGAGAAATTTTTAAAAAAAGTAGAGTTTCAATTTTTAGGCGCAACTTGGGCCGAGGACGCTCCGGAAAAACAGAAAGAAAAATCTGCTGAAAAACCTAATGAAAAAGCAGCCGAAAAGGCTAGTGAAAAACGGGGGCCTGAGGAAAAATCAGCGGCGCTGTCCGAGGAAGAAATCAATCACTTTAAAAAATTTCGGGACCGAGAAAAAGAATTGAATAGCCGCGAAGAAGAATTGCAAGCGGCCGACAAAGAAATTCAGGCACAGAAAGTAGCTCTTGAAAAAAGAATGGCAGAACTTGAAAGCAAACGAAAAGAAATTTCAAGCCTGCTGAATGAACGAGTGAAAGTAGACGAAGAAAAAGTCGAACAACTGACGCAAATGTATTCCAGCATGAAGCCCCAGCAGGCGGCCAAAGTTTTTGAATCAATGGATGAGGACCTGGCGGTTAATATTTTGGGGCGCATGAAGAAAAAAAGTGCGGCCGAAATTATGAATCTAATGAAAGCAGAAAAGGCCAAGGTTTTTTCCGAACGCTATGCGGGTTATAAACGAGATATTAGTAGCACGAATAACAACTCAACCAAGGAAGGAGGGAAATCTGATTGATCACAGGACGACTGGGCATAAGTCCATCGTTGGATCGACCAATTGATAGCGCCAACAGCAAGAGGGGTAAACCTTTTGATTCAGAGTTTGGGGCTCAATTAGATAAAAAGAAGTTGAACAACGAGGATGTTCGCCAAAACGCGACCACCAAAGTACCTGTGAAAAAAATTGATGAAAGAGCCAACCGAAGGCCCGAAGAATTTGCAAACGCGAAAAGCACAAGCAAATTAGGCGGTAAACCTGAACGGTCAGCCGAAGCTGAAAAGTTAGCTGAAAAGTCAGCTCAAAAAGTAGCCCAAAAAGAAGACCAACCCGGGGATCAGCGGCCAAGCGAAAAGCCGGCTGAAAAATTCACTGCGAAGTCTTCCGAAAAGGCAACTGAAAGAGCGACTGAAAGAGCGACTGAAAGAGCTCCGGATCGGACTCAAAAATTAGCCACGGTTGCAGGAAAACCGCAAAGCGCAGACCGAGCAGACCAAGCTAAAAAGTCCGACCAACAAGATAATGCTGAAGAGGTTTTGGACGTTCAAGAGAAATTAGCCAACTTGCCTGAAAAGGTGGAAGTTGAAAAAAAATCTTCTCTCGAGTTTTTTCCAAAGGTCGAAGGCAGGGGCTTAGCAGGGGCATCGAAGATAAATTCGAAGGAACTTACAAAACGGGAAAAAGTAATATCCAAATTCATGGACTCCATGGAGAGTGAATTGGGTGTGCCCCCTCAAGAAATCATGGGGGCGATGACACAAATCCCGAAAGAAGAACTTTCGAAATCTCCGGAAGAAACGGCTCATCAATTAATTTCACAGTTAGAATTAAATCAAGAAGACCAGGAAAGGGCCGCGGCCCTTTACCTTGGTATGCTGCAGGACCTTAGGCCTTTGCCTCCGCCCGCAATTGCGGAGCCCGAGAAAGGTGCGCGAATGCTTAACACAGCAACGTCGCCTGCCGCAGGGGGTGCGCAAGCCACAGCGGCGCTGGCACTTTCTTCGCAAGAGAAAAAAGCTTTGCTGAATCAGTCTTTGGACAAGATGAACCAGAAATTTTTTGTCAATCCGCGAGCGGATGTTGCCAATCAAATTCAGGAACCTCATCTGGCCCAAATAGATTTGTCGCAGAAGTTAGCGGCTTTAGGAATGGCAACGCAAGGTTTGCAGGATTCTAGCAGTGCACTTGAGAAATACCAGGATATGTCAGGGCAATCATCATCGGCTACCCCAATGATTGGGATGAACAGTGGTTTTGTTCAAGGCATGTCAGGGGATTCCGATTCAGGACTGGCAGATGAATTTTCAAATGATGATTCAAAATCACGAGACAATTTATCTCAAGGTCCTGCAACGCCAGGTTTGTCACTTCAATCGCATCAACTCAACGAAGGTAAATCCTTTTTTGCTCAGAAAATGGCGGGATCGGCCGATGCGGCTGCAGCCAATTCCACGTCCCTAGCGGGTACGAAAGAGCAGAACATTCAGGAGATCATGTCACAGGCAAAATACATGATTAAGAAAGGCGGTGGCGAGGCCAACGTCAAACTTTATCCAGAAGGCATGGGCGAGCTGCATTTGAAAGTGAAAGTGATGGACGGAAAGGTCAATATCGAAATGTCGGCCGAAACTAACGAGGCCAAAAAACTTTTAGAGAGTTCGCTTTCTGATTTAAAATCGCATTTAGCGCACAATAAATTAGGGGTTGAGTCTATAAAAGTCGATGTTGGAAACCAATCGTCTTTGGAATCCCAAAACCAAAATCAAAATCGAGAATTTCGATTTGATCAGAACCGCGAACAAGCCAGACAGTTTTTAAATGACTTCCGCGAGCAAAACGCTTTTAGTCGAGGTTCTTACGACGAGATGCCTGATCTAAAGGCCTATAATTCGCAGTCAAAAAAAGCTGTGACGCCTCTGCAACCCGAACAGACTACCAGTAAGGCTAGAGATAGTCGGTATGCAGGAACTGGACGTGGAAGCGGATTAAATTTAGTGGCATAATTAAATAATGACAGCAAGAGGGCTTTTGAAAAGCCCTCTTGCAGATAAAGACAAAAAGGAATTTGTAAATGGGCATGATAGGCGTCAAAACCGGAACTAAAACGTGGAATGAAAAGCCACGCGATATTATTCAAAAAAGTTCTGGCGTCGAAAATATTTCTGCGACAGACAAAGATAAACTGAACGGACAAAACGTCGGCGACGTTTTAAATCAGATTTCTGACCCCAACTATGTCGACCCTTCTAAAAAAATGCGCACCGTCGGAAACGACAAATTAGATAAAGATGCTTTTATGAAACTGATGCTGGCGCAAATGCGAAATCAAGATCCTACTAATCCGTTGAAGTCTCACGAGATGGCCGCGCAATTGGCGCAGTTCTCGTCGGTGGAACAAATGATGAATATGAACACCACTTTGACTGATATGAAAAATGGCCAAAAGCCAGCCGAAAGTTTCCAAGCTTTAAATTTTATTGGCAAAGCCGTCAGCGGAGATTCGGCAAAACTATTCCGCGTGAAGGGCGATATCAATCACGATGTGGGATATCAGTTGGCTCAGGACGCAGAATCTTTAACTGTGAAAGTTCGAAACCAAGACGGCGATATCATAAGAACGCAAGAAATGAAAAATCTTCGCGCGGGCCCGAACTCTTGGCGTTGGAATGGCGCTACTGATCGTGGTAACCAAGCACCCGTTGGCGAATACTCTTTTATTATTGAAGGAAAAAATAAAGACGGAAAAAAACTGGCCGTCAAAACAGATTTCCAAGGCTTGATCTCTGGGGTCACATACTCTAGCGAAGGACCAGTCTTGATGGTTGGGTCTCAAAGAGTTAAACTGAAAGATGTTAAAAAAATCGAAGACCCAAGTTTGCTTAAAGAAAATCAAAAAATGAATGCGCCACCCACCGCGGTTCCGCAAGTTGCTGATCAAGCGGCAGCGGACGAATCTCAAGGCGCGCAAGAAGCGCCGGTGGAAAAGGGCGCTTCTCAGATTTTTAATCAGGTTGGGCTTTCGCGCGAACTGATGAGCAAATTGGAAAAAGAAACTAAACCTGACTCCAAAGAAAACTCACCCGCAGAAGCAAATCAATTGGCTGCAATAAACTCAAGTAGTAATTATGAGGAAGGAACTCTTCGAAAAGTTCTGGTTCAACCCCAGGCGCCAGCACCATCTGTGTCCGGCGAAGGTGACGGAGTTAAAAAATAGTTAGATGGATATTAAAAAAATACAGCCTCAAACTAACCCCGAATCTATAAACCCAAGCGGTGCTTTGGGTAAAAAAGATTCTTTAGCAGGTCCAAGTTTCGGAGAGACTTTGCAGAAAGTGGGTGCCACGCCAGCGCCTGAAACTACGATTGCAATATCGGCGAAAAATATTGACCCGGTTAAGTTTTCAAATCACGCGTTGGAAAGAATGGTTCATCGCGGGATTAAGTTTTCTCCGCAAGAACTGGGTCGTTTGAACGACGCCGTCCAAAGAGCCCAATCCAAGGGATCGAAAAATTCGCTGATTTTGATGAATGATAATGCGCTGATTGTCAGTGTGAAAAATAATACCGTCGTAACTGTAGTCGATAAGAATTCTTTAAAAGAAAACGTATTTACAAATATTGATAGTACAATCGTGATGTGATTTTTAAATAATGAGGTGTTTTAAGATCGAAATTAAATTTTAGTTTTAAGAAACTAAGTTAGTAAAAAAACAAATGGGAGCTGGTCCTCTTCGAGGAAGCTCTCCTTAACAAGTTCCGACCATCGATAGGTCAGAATTTATGACAGGAGGTCATATGGGTATTCTCTCTTCTCTTTACACCGGCGTGTCCGGTCTCTCTGCACACGGCGAAGCCTTAAGCGTGGTCGCAGACAACATCGCAAATAATAGCACCACGGGCTTTAAGGCCAGCCGTGCCGAATTCCAAGACGTGATCGCCAAGCAGCTGAAAGGCGTCTTGGGCGGAAACCAAATTGGTCGCGGGGTAAAAGTGGGCGCCGTCAATCCTATCTTGACCCAAGGTAACGTGGATCCAACTGAAAAAGTGACTGACCTTGCGATCGCAGGTGATGGTTACTTTAAATTGAAAGGATCCGACGGAGATTCTTTCACGCGGGATGGATCTTTCCACTTCGATCGTGAGGGGTTCTTAGTCACCAATGACAATCAACGTGTTCAAGGTTTTCAGGCCGATGAAAGCGGAAAAATTCTAAATAAAACAGGCGATATTCAATTTCCAAGGGCGCTGGTTCCTGCAAAGGCCACGAAGGAAGTGAAGTTGGATCTGAATTTGGATTCACGTGTCGAGCCCAATAAAAAATTCTCGTTGAAAGATCCCTACACGACTTCGCACTATTCAACAGGGTTGGAGATGTATGATTCTCAAGGGAATAAGCATTTGGTCACGATGTTCTTTAATAAGACAAAGGATCGCGAATGGAGTTTCAACGGCTTGGTCGAAGGAAAGTCAATCACCGGTGGAAAAGAAGGCGAGCTGGCCGAAGTCTGCAAGGGCAAACTGACGTTCACCGCCGATGGAAAATTGAACTCGCAAGAACTTAACGATAGCAAATTCAACTTTAAAGGCGGAGCTCAGCAGAACCAAAAAATTAAATTTATTTTTGGTGACGCGATCGCCGAAGGTGGAAAAGGAATCGAAGGTTCAAAACAATACGGAAAAGACTCGGATCTGATTTCTTGGCGACAAGACGGAGCCGCCGCAGGAACAATCTCGGGCCTTTCGTTCAACGATGACGGAGCTCTGACTGCG
This sequence comes from Bdellovibrio sp., assembly GCA_025359945.1. Taxonomy (GTDB): domain Bacteria; phylum Bdellovibrionota; class Bdellovibrionia; order Bdellovibrionales; family Bdellovibrionaceae; genus JANYDD01. Next base: position 37,929 of record JANYDD010000062.1, read on the forward strand.
CTTTACACTAACGGTGAAGCGCGCGATCTTTCGCAGATTGCTCTTTCAAAATTTGAAAACCCCGAAGCACTTTATAAAGTCGGTAACAACCGACTAAAAGAATCTCGGGATTCCGGAGTTCCGGCACTTGGAAAACCAAATGCTGGTGGTCGCGGAAAGATTTTTGCTAAATCCTTAGAGCGATCCACTGTCGACATCGCCAGCGAGTTCGTGAATTTAATTTCGAATCAGCGGGGTTTCCAGGCCAACGCTAAGACGATCACTACGACCGATGAGCTTTTGAATGAAGTGATTCAATTGAAGAGATAATAGTTGAGGGGGGGGAGTGCACAGCACGCTCCCCGTTCTCTGAAAACGGAAGCGGAATTTTGGGGTCTCTAAAAGCCTCAGACAGTCCTCGGGCAGGAGCCCTGTGGAACTCGGTTTTAGATATCCCAAAATTCCGCTTCCGTTTTCAGAGAACTTGCCCGTAGAAATTTTGGGTCCTCGGGCATGGACGGTTTTGTTCCGGTCTATGGATGGGATGGAGTTCCTTGTTTTTTAAAGTTGGTTTTTTATTTTTTCTTAGTTGGTTTTTTAGTTTGGTGGCGGGGGCTGAAGGGGTTTCTTTTGGGTTTGGCAATGCGGCTGCTGTTGCCGCTTTTGGCGTATATACACCCGTTCAGAAGCTTGAGAGTTTAGATTTTACTTTGGTGACTGGCGTTCCTTTTTCTGAAGATAGGATTTCTTCCTTCATTGGGAAATTGCGGGAAGCTGGGCAATTGCAAAAGGAAATGGCCGTATATCAAGATCAGGTGATGTACAAATTGCCTCAAGAGATGGCTTTGCAGAAAATCACGGTGGCCGATGAAAAAAGGGTGGTTCAAGCTAAGATTGATAAAATGACTGAGGAGGAGTTGAAGTTAGCATTTCCTAGCTATCAAGATTTTGTGGATCACCTTCGATTTGAATTTATGGGCGCAAGGGCTGCTAAAAATTTTCAGTGTCTGCCGGGCCCTACTCCCGCGGACTACAGTACCGCGTCGATCACCTTTGTTGGCGACGGCAAGCAGTTTGTCACAAAGCTTGCTCATGATGGAAAGTCTGGATTTAAAATGCAGTTGAATTCTTCTGATGGAAAATCACTGTTTGTTAAGACCGGGTTGCCCGGGGATTCCAAAATCATGCTGAAGTCTCGCGCTACCTTGTTTGATTATGTTCCTAAGGAGTTTCAGTTTTGTGAAAACAACCGGTGCAAAACTTCGTCGCTTTCTGATGGTCGATTTGAACTTGAAAAAATTTTGGCTAAAACAGACGTTCTAACCGATGCAGAAGTGGCTTTGATTCGAAAACTGACAGGACCGGCGCTGCTTGAGAGCAAGAAAAAACTAAAACAACAGAAGGATCATGATCAGACTTTTATGGCGACTTTTCGCGAAGCCGCCAGTCAGCTGCAAGCCCTTTCCACCAGGTATTTGGCCGAGCTTCCTTATCAAGCCAAGCAGAAAAATTTGTCGGGCGAACGCCCCGCTTTTGCTGATGAGTTTCAGATTCTTTCTATGGAGTGTTTAAGAAAAAACGAAAACCGGATTAATGTGAAAAAATATTTTCCCAACGTGAGACTGGATTTATTGTGCGATTTTGTTTACCGGAATCGCCAAGAATTTAAAACTAGACCGATTGAAGACCTTTTTAAAAATGATTCTTTACCCCAATTTAAGGGAAAAATCTTGGTGGGAGACGAGGCCCATTTCGAAAATATTTTAAAATTCGATTTCAAAACGGCGCAGTCTTTATTTGAAAATGCAGGCGATTCGTTAGCGCAACTTTTGGCCGCAGCAGACGTTAGGATAGCCGATTGTGAATTTGACCAAATCACTTGGCTTTTGGATCGATATTTACTTCCGGATGCGTCGGCCCAGTTTCAGGATCTGATTTTTTCAATTCCGCAAAAAAATCGATTCGTATTTCAAGATCAATTTTGTCGAAAGCTTCAGTCTTACCAAAAAGACTTTGTGACCCAACCGAAGGCCAATAAATTTAATACGGCTGATCTTCATCAAGCACTTGATAAAATTGGCGCTGATTTCGCCCAGATTCCAAAATTTGATTCCCTGGCTTCGATGATGCAGTTCCAGATGGCTTTGACCGAAAGCCTGGCCACGTGCTGCCGTTTTAAACTATGTGAGCAAGCGATGAGAGATGCTTTGCGGGCTGAGGTAAAGACGATTAAGTTGCGCGATCTTGGTGGGGCAAATTAACCCGCTTTGGGTCATCTGAAAAAAAATTTGTGCTGGGGTTTTTTGGGTTGGATTCTGGCGGCGGTGATTTGGCTGGCCGATGCACCCGTTTACTTAGTTTTGTATTAGCGTGCCGGATAAATTGACGAACGTGGATGAGATTTGGCTAAAATTATCTTTGGCACCTGGGCAGCGGATTTCGCTGTTGCCGCCGCACGTGGCAGAGGGTTCGCTAGCCACTTGTCTTTGAGGCTCTAACTTTCCCGACGCCTGTAAATTTTTATAAGTTTCTGACGCTTTTAATTTTTCCATCGTGAAAAAAGGTTTTGGTGCCGGTGGTGCGCTAGGTTTGAAAACTTCAGGCGCAACGGCGATCGCCTCTGCCGGAGCTGGTGTTGAGGCCGCAGCTAAAGTCGCAGGATTGGTTGGCTGAAACTTAGCGCCGGGGCATCGACTGTCATTGGGATTGGACTGGCAAACACAACTTAACAAGGAGGGATTATCTTTGCAGATCTGTTCGTCAGTCGAAGCGACTGAAGTATTTTTCGCGCAATTATTTGCCATTTTTTTCTGTGCCCTGGTGACCATAATTGAAATTCCCATAGTGGCGAGTTTAAGTTTGTATCCAGTGCAAGCCGATGTCAGTGCTTGTGCGGTTGTAGTTGCGGGAACAACAGTCGGTGCTACAATGGCACCCCATGTAGCTGTCGTCGAAGTTAATTCTGTAACTGCCTGACCGCAGGAGAGGTTGCAGGCCAAAGTGGCTCCCCCGCACGCGGCATTGTACGCAATCAATGCTTTCTCAACGACGCCTGCGATTTTTCCGGCTTTTGAACAAACGGCACTTTGTCCGCTCAGTCCTTTGATCGCAGTAATTCCGCCAAGCACGACCGAAGAAGCTTGCGCAATAATAGGACTAATAACGGTCAGGCACGCCATTCTTGTCGCATTCGCCATTTGCACGCAGCGAGCACCCGCCGTAGGACTTGCCGTCACTAAATTCGCCCCACCACTAGTTAAAGCCACTCCAATATGATCCATGCAATCCATACCCAAAGTGCCACAAAAAAAACTGGCCTTGCCAGCTGCACTAGTAGCCGACTGTGCGGTAGTACTTGCGGCGCTGGATGCTGGAGTAGCGATTGGGGTGGCTGGATCGGCGAACCCACTACCAACTGGGTATGAGGTTGCGGCTGGTGATGTGGCGGTTATTCCTCCAGTATAACCTGGGGTTGGGGCTGCCGTGCCCAATTGCCCAAAGCAATTCGCGCCCAACGCGAAAACAAAAATAGCCAGCAATAAACGCATAGGTCCCCCTGACTACAATTCTGAATCAGCCAACAAATAATTGAAACACAAAACCAAAAAAGGTCTCAACATGGGACACATGAGAGAAATGCACCAACTGTGCCGCCATTGGCAGAGTTAAAGAGTCGGCTTCGACAACAGAAGCGGAACTTTGGTTTACCAATCCATCAGCGCGTTCAGCTAGCAGCAGCAAAGTAGACCGAGGTAACTAGGCAGTTATTTAAGTATCGATTTCGTTGGATTGAAGAGTGTCACTGAGCTTGCTTCGCAGTCGTGACACAGCCTGTGCGTGCAACTGAGAAACGCGGGACTCGGTCACGCGCAAAACGTCGCCGATCTCTTTTAAGTTTAAATCCTCGTAATAGTACAAAGACAAAACCAAGCGTTGGCGTTCGGGCAGTTCTTCGATGGCTTGGGTCACCACTGATTTGATGGTCTTGATGCTCAGTTGTGTGAAAGGGTTGTTCAGCTTTGTACCCTCGAGCAAATTCATAATCGATTTTTTATCGACTTGGCTAAATGTCTGCGTGTCATCGATCGATAGTAAACTGACCGGCCGAACTTGATTCAAAAGATCGTGATATTCTTCAGAAGACATATCCAAAGCTTTACCGATTTCTTCTTCAGTCGGGATGCGACCCAGTTCGGATTCTAGCTGTACCAAGGTTTTATCAAGTAGCTTAGCTTTGTCGCGAATACTTCGCGGCACCCAGTCTTGCGATCGCAGTTCATCAAGGATCGCGCCGCGAATGCGAAATTCAGCGTAGGTTTTAAATTTGTTGTCGCGCGACGGATCGTATTTATCGATGGCGTCCATCAAACCGATCACACCACTTGAGATCAAATCATCAAGTTCGATATTTGCGGGAAGCCTTGATGCTATTCTTTGCGCGATAAATTTAATCAGCGGGGAATATTCAACGATCAGCTGGTCCTTTTCTTTGGAACTGAGGGTCTTTGGATCCTGAATTTTTCGCGGATCATCTTTGTATTTTTTCAGAGCTTGAAAATTTTTAGACATAATCTTTAGCTGCCCCCAACATCTTTAGTGTAACAAAATTCTAAAATCCGCCCACAGAAATAAAAAAAATTGGACTAATGGACCCCAAGCCCAAATTGTGTTTATGCGGCCCCAACCACTTGTTCCCAAAAAAATTGCAGTCCAGTTTTTTGAATTGTTCTAAAATGAGAATTCTGCAAATTGACTTGCATTTTATGGCTAATTTTAACCAAAGCCTGTGAAGTAGCGCACAAACCATCGTGCTTTAAAATTAATTTTTGCTGCTGGTTTAATTTTCTAAACTGGGTGTCTTGGGGGATGGCGCCCCAGTAGTCTAGGCTAACATTCATAAATCGACTGACCACTTCGCTAAACTTTGAAAACAAAGTTTGGCCGTCAACGTCGTCTTTCACTTGATTGCAGATGATCGAAAAGCGATTTTCTTGATATTGTTGGTGCAGGACCTTGATCAGGGCGTAGGAATCTGCAATCGACGAAGGATCTGAATTGATCACAACCGCAGAAATTTCGCTGGCAGAATTTAAATATAAAACATTGTCTGAAATTCCCGGGGCAGTATCGATCAGTAGGTAATCATATTGGCAATCCAACGACGACAGCGAATCAATCATGTTTCGACGCTCAAAAGAACTTAAACGGTTCAGCTCGACGATGCCGCTACCGCCCGAGATCAGGTCAATATTTTCGTGTAATTGAAATAAAATTTCATCAATATTTTTTTCGCCGTTCAGAACATCCAGCAAATGTAATGGGGCTCGAGTTCCAAAAAATAAATCGACATTGGCCATTCCCAGATCGCCATCCAGGATCAGAATTCTTTTTCCTTGCAGCGCCAATGCATAAGCTAGGTTTGAAAGAATCGATGTCTTACCAACTCCGCCCTTTCCAGAAGTAATGCTGATGGTTCTTGTCTTTAGAGAAAAATCTGAATTCATGGGCTATCCTTTGGGTTTCATTTTGGTTAATTTAAAAATCAAGTCCAAGACACGTTCGCTAGTGGATCGTTCAAAGTCTTCGGGGATTCGCGGGCCAATGCCAAAGGAATGCAAAGGCAGTTTAGATTTTCTCATAATGTTGTATAAGTTGCCGTGCTGAAACGATTCATCCAAACGCGAGAAAATCAAATCTGTCGGGTGGATCACTAGGTAACGTCGAACCAGTTCCATCAGGTCAGCGTCCTTGGCCGTTGCTGGTAACACCAAATGCAGTGCATGGCCCACGGTTGTTTGCGGGATCATTTTTTTTAGCAAACTGATCTCGTCCAGGTTTTTTAAATTCAATGATGGAAAATCGCATAGGACGGCATCGAACTGCCCCAGCTGAGAAGTCAGTGCCACCCAGTCTTGTTGGCTTCGGATCACTCCGAACGGAACATTCAAGATTTGTGTGTAAATTTTCATTTGATCGACAGCGCCCACTTTGGTGGTGTCCGCTGAAAGGATTGCGATTTTTTTATTTTGTTCGATGCTCAGGTGACTGGCCATTTTAATCAGCATCGAAGTTTTTCCTGCGCCCGACGGGCCCACGAAAAAATGCAGCTTCGATACTTTCGAATCGGGCACAATTTCGGTGGTCTTTAAAATAGACTGTGCTACCCAGCCCTCGATCAGCGCTTTGTTTTTTAATTTCGCAGCAGGAATCAGTTTTAGTCCTTCTTTAAGAATTTCAGTGATCAGTTCCTCGTCGATGCCGGCCTCGCGAAGTTTTTCAAAGATAAAACTGGTTTCGTACGGAAGTCCCGCCGAGGATCCCGGATAGCTGGGCGCCATTAAATTTTGTGGAACCTTTTGAAACTGCGCTAAAACTTTTTTCAAATCCGAAAGCTCTGATTTCAACGCAACAATTTGCAATTTTTCTTCACGCACTTCTGGCGGGGCCATCGCCGCTGTTAGTGCAGGCTGAGGCGCCGATTCGATTTGATGTTGCATGGCGCTCCAGGCTCTTTGAGCCGCATTTTTTATGCGCTCGCCGGCCGATGCAGACTCGGTCACGCTTGCTAGTGCCGGCACATTGAGGGCAGCAGCTGTGGGCTCATCATGAATGTCGATATAGCGTCGGGGCTTGGCGTCTCTGGCCGCAGTCATCGCCGCATTTTGGCTTAAGTATTTGTTCACCATGGAATCAATCACGTTTTTTTGCGCACGTGCTGGGGAATTTTGAATGCGTTCTTTTTGTGCGGGCATCAATCGGGACTCTACAAATTTTTTCTTTTGCATGGCTTCGTCAGAAATCGCGGCGGTGACTTCAACGCTTTTTTCTCCGGCCAATCCAAATCGTCGCGACAAATCTTTTGCGCTCAGAATGACAGCGTCGGGTCCCAACTGAATTTTGACCATCTCTAAGGCTTCGCGCATGGTGCGTGCTTCAAATTTTCTAACCTGCATAATTCATCTCCACGGTTCCCACTGATTTCACCTGCGCTTCTGGTGTGATTTCATTGTGTGAAAGCACAATCAGCTGCGGAATAAATCGATGCGTCAGTTTAAATAAATGGCGTCGCGAAGTGGGGCTGGTCAGCAAGACCGGCTGGCTGGCAATTTCGGGGTGCTTTTCGATCGTGCTTGCAATCTGAGTAATCATTTTTTGTGCTGACTGAGGGTCCATCACCAACTGCACCCCTTGCTCGGTCTGCAGCAGCGAATTCGCTAACATTTCTTCTAATGCCGGATGCAAAGTCATCACCTGAACGGTTCCCGTGTCATTCATATGCTTTTGGGTGATCGTTCTTGAAAGTGCTTTTCGAACATTTTCAGTCAGCACTTCGATGTCTTTATTTCTAGTGGCTTCGTCGGCCAAAGTTTCAAAGATACTTCGCAAGTCGCGAATGGATACTTGTTCTTTTAACAAATTTTGCAACACGCGAACGACGCCCCCCAAAGACAAATGTTCTGGAATTAAATCTTCGACCACTTTGGGGTGAGTTTTTTTCAAGTTTTCGACAAGTCCTGTGGCCTCTTGTCTGCCGATCAATTCAAAAGCATGAGTTCGTATAATTTCTGTCAAATGCGTCGCCATCACAGTTGGTAAATCGACCACTGTGTATCCAGCGGTTTCGGCCGCATCTTTTAAAGCGGGTGTGATCCAAAGCGCATCTAGTCCAAACGCAGGTTCTTTCGTAGGTGATCCATCAATAGGGTCACTGACGTTACCTGGATCCATCGCTAATAAAGATTCTGGACGAAGAATTCCGCCACCCACTTTATTTCCCTTAATTAAAACGCGGTACTCGCCCGACGCTAGCTGAAGATTATCCCTGATGTGAATACTTGGAACAATAATTCCCAAATCCAAAGCGAACTGCTTTCGGATGCTAACGATACGCTCTAACAGATCACCACTTTGATCACTTTCGACGACGTTGATAAGCCCAAAGCCCACTTCAAGCTCTACCATATCCAAGGGAAGAAGATTTTCGATATTTTCTTTTTTCGTCCCTTGCGCAGCCTCTTCAGCTTTTTTACGATCAACTCCTTCTTTTTCTTTTTTATATTTTGTAGTGACCCAAGAAATGAAACCCAGGATTGAACCCATGATCAGAAACGGAAAAGTCGGTAATCCCGGAACCATCGCCAAAATCACTAGCACAGCACCAGTGACTGCCACCGCCCTGGGATTGAAAAACAACTGATTGACAATTTCTTGGCCCATATGTTTTCCGGAATTCGAAGCTCTTGTCACTACAGTACCGGCCGCGGTTGAAATAATCAGCGCGGGAATTTGCGAAACAAGTCCATCTCCAATCGTCAGCATCGTGTAGTACTGCGCGGCTGTCGACAGATCTAAATTCTTTTGAAAGACGCCAATCAAAAGACCACCAATAATATTTACTAAAGTGATGATGATGCCGGCGATGGCATCTCCGCGTACAAACTTGCTGGCTCCGTCCATGGCTCCGTAGAAATCCGCTTCGGACTCGATTTCTTTTCTTCGCGCGCGGGCCTCCTGCTCGTTGATAAGTCCGGCGTTTAAATCCGCGTCGATGGACATTTGTTTTCCGGGCATGGCGTCCAACGTAAATCGGGCAGCGACCTCGGCTACGCGCCCAGAACCTTTGGTGATAACGATAAAGTTTATGACCACCAAAATAATAAAGACAATCAGTCCGATGACGTAGTTATTGCCCACAACGAAATTTCCAAACGCGGAAATCACATCGCCGGCAGCCAAGGGACCTTCGTGTCCGTGAGTCAAAATCAATCGGGTCGTCGCCACGTTTAAAGCCAAACGAAACAAAGTAGTGATTAAAAGTAGCGTTGGGAAAACACTAAATTCTAAAGCTTTGCTGATATAAATCGAAACCAAAAGTATCAACATACTTAGCGCTATCGACATCGTAAGCGCTAAATCCAGTATGATCGGTGGCAGTGGTATAATCATCACGCCCAAGATCATAATCATTGCGACGGCGATCAGTAGATCTGTGTTTTTGGCGTATTTATCAAAACGTTTAAGAAAAACAAAAAGTGAATCCATCTAGATGGCCCCTTTTCTTTTTTTTTTCAATTTGAAAACATAAGACAAAACTTCAGCCACAGCGACAAAAAGCTCGCGAGGAATCACTTGGCCAAGTTTCATTGTCTTGTAAATAGTCCTAGCTAAAGGCTTGTTTTCGATGATCGGGATTTTATGTTCCCGGGCTAAGTTTCTAATCTTTTCAGCCATCAGATCAGCGCCTTTAGCTATCAGTTGAGGCGCTGGCAAATTGGCGTCGTATTTTAAAGCAACTGCAATGTGTGTTGGGTTGGTGATAATCACGTCGGCTTGCGGGACCTTATCCATCATTCGGCGATTGGACATTTCTTTTTGAATTTTTCGAATGCGGGCTTTGATCATCGGGTCCCCTTCCCGAGATTTATTTTCCTCTTTGACTTCTTGTTTGGTCATTCGCATTTTCTTTTCTAAATCCCAACGCAAAAATAAAAAATCAGCAATCGCCAATGCAATCATGGTCAATGCGATACCACCAAAAAGTTTGCCGATGGCAGTACCCAAATATTTTAGAATTTCTTCCACATTTCCCTGCATCAGGTGGGGAATCACCAGCATATCTTTGCGAAACAAAAAATACAGAATCGAAGAAATAAAAACTAATTTCAGAATTGATTTCACAGCCTCGGACAGGTTCCTAAGGCTGAAAACTCGTTTGACGCCTTCCCAGGGGTTTATTTTGTTCAAGTTTAAAGAAAAAGCATCTTCCACCTGAACAAAACCAACTTGCAAAAAAGTGGACGCAAGACCGATAAAAAAAGTAATTCCAAATACAGGCAGAATAACCATGGCGGCTTTTTCAGAAGCCAAGCGAAGCGCTGGAAATAAATCCTGGTTGCGAATTTGCGAAACTAAATCAGGCCCCAGTGAAAACTTAAAAACGTCGCCAATCTGTTGGTAGAAATAGCGGCTCATCATGAAGACAATTCCGACGGCCAAAAGCAAATAGAGAGCGCTGGCAAGTTCTTTGGTTTGCACCACTTGTCCGCGTTTTCTAAAATCTTCTCTGCGGGTCTGCGTCGCTTCTTCCGACCGCTCGCCAACATCGTCCTCGGCCATTTAAATCACCTTCATCACTTGAAAAAGTCTTTGCGAAACTTGGGTTAAATCCAGCTCAAGCTGTTCTAATAAAAACGGCAGAGTTAAAATCATTATGAAAATTCCCAAAATGATCGTCAGCTGCATGCTAAGTACAAAAACATTCAATTGCGGAATTGTTCGGCCTAAAACTCCCAAGGCTAGGTTGGCCAAAAGTAGAGACACTACGATCGGAGCAGCCATCTTAAACCCCATCACAAATATTTCAGACATCATCAGGCTTACGCTTGAAAAAACTTGCGAATTCAAGGTGATCGAAGTCACCGGAACTAGGTCGAAACTAGATGCTAAACCTTGGATAAACATATGGTGGCCATTCATTGCCAAAAGAAAAAGTGTGGCGATCAGTAATTGAAAATTTTCTAGAACGTTGGTCTGGGATCCCAGGCTTGGGTTAAAAATTTGCGCGCTGGAAAGCCCCGTGGAAAGTCCAATAATTTCGCCGGCGATATTCACCGAATAAAAAAACATGCGAAGTAAAAATCCTAAAAAAAGGCCAACAAAAATTTCACGGATACAAATTAAGTACAGTTGATCTGAAAATTTGATCAGATCGAAATTTTCCAGATGGGCTTGTGGAAAAAAAAGCATAGATAGAATTATGGCAAAAAGGATTTTCATCGGCATCGGTACCGAATTCACACCAAAGACAGGCCAAGCAATCAGAAACGCAAAGATACGCAAAAAGATCAGTCCGAAAGCTACAATTTGTCCCTCTGGTAAATACTGTAAGCCCGGAAACACGTTTACTCCCTGACCATCGTGGCCAAATTTTCAAACAAATGAATGGTGTAAGTCGACATTACGTCCAACATCCAGTGACCCGCTAAAACTAAAATCAGCGCAGCCACAATCATCTTTGGAATAAAAGTTAACGAAGCTTCGTTGATTTGGGTCAGTGCTTGGAAAACGCTGACCAACAGACCAACGACTAAAGTCGCGACCAAGATCGGTCCGGCCAGCATGGCAGAAGTTCTTAGTGCGTCTTGTCCTAGTTTCATTATTAGTTCTTCGTTCATTTTTCTAATTCCCGTTTTTCAAAATCAACCAAAGCTGTTCACCATTGATCCAACAATCAATGACCAACCATCCACCAGGACAAACAGCATTATTTTTAAGGGCAAAGAAATAATAATTGGCGGTAACATCATCATCCCCATCGCCATCAAGATGGAAGCCGCCACCATGTCGATCACCAAGAATGGCAGAAAAATAATAAATCCAATTTGAAATGCGGTTTTTAGCTCGGACACCACGAAGGAAGGGATCAAAACTAAAGTAGGAACTTCGGCCAAATTTTTGGGGGTTTCCATTTTCGAAAGACGCACAAACAAGGACAAATCTGCGGGCCGAGTTTGAGTGAACATAAATTTTCTTAAGGGCGCCAGAGTTTCTTCTAGAGCTTTTTCCTGCGAAATTTTTCCAGTGATATAGGGTTGAATCCCGTTCGTGTTCATTTCTTTAAACGCGGGTCCCATAATAAAAAAGGTCAAAAACAGTGACAATCCTACCAACAGTTGGTTAGGGGGCATCTGCTGAACACCCATCGCCTGTCGTAAGAATGAAAGTACAATCACCAACCTAGTAAAGCTGGTCATCATAATTAGAATGGAAGGCGCGAGGGTCAGGACGGTTAAAACTAAAATGATCTTGACGACATTAACGACTTCCAAAGGATCTTGAGTCGACTTAAATCCTAAATTGACGCTGGGTAAAGTCATCTGTGCAAACACTGGGGCCGCCAACAACGTCAGAAAAAAAACTAGAAAAACTTTTTTCAATCTAGCGACCTCATGTTTTTAAGTTTTTCTGAAACAAAAGTTTGGATTCCGGTCAGCGAGAAATTTTTTTCCTCTAAAATATCCTCTTCGATTGCAACCTTCGTTTTTTTCAAAATTGGTGCCGATGTCGCATCATCGGCCTCGAACAAAGGTCCAAAGTGCGTCGGAGTTTCCGTGGGGATATCCTCGTCTAGCAAGCTCAGGGTTTTAATATGGCTGATGTGATGATCAGTGATTCCGACGACTATGGATTCGCCGGCGACGCGAATGATGGCCAAAGATTTTTTTGGTCCTAAATAGTGTTGGGTTAGGATTTTAAGCTCGGGTGCATTTTTTCTTTTGATACCGGCCAGCTTTGATTTTCTAATCAGAAAAAAACTTCCTGTCGCAAGAACTCCAATCAATCCAACGATTAAAATCCATCTCGTAATCGGAGTCTCGGCGTTGCCTTTGGTTTTTTGCGAATCAAGTTTTACGGGAATTTGCGCTTCGTCTTTGGACAAATCAGGCGCCAAGGCCGGCAAGGACTGGGCCTTCATCGTGTCGCTGATTTCGGTTGCTTGTTCTGCATGAGCCAAATGCAAGGCAAATAAAAAGAAAGCGGCGACCACGAAGAAAAAGGGGCGTTTATTTTTAGCATTTGATCTCAGCATTTGTTCATCCTTGAACGAAGGTTGCATTTCCGCGAATTACTTCAACTGTTCGACGCGTTCTTTTTTCGAGATAATATCAGTCAAACGCACTCCGAACTTTTCGTTGACGACGACGGCTTCTCCTCGCGCGATCAGCTTGTCGTTGACAAAAACTTCCATGGGCTCGCCGGCTAATTTACTCAGCTCGACGACACTGCCTTGGCCTAAATTCAGCAGTTCGCTGACGGCCATTTTGGCTCGACCTAATTCAACCGTGACCCTCAGCGGGATATCTAAAATAAGTTGTAAGTTTTTGGCGTGCACATCTTGTGGCGCGCTTTGAGTTGATTGCACATCCGGTGATTGCGCATCCTGAACTAACTTTTCCGCAAGACTATCGTTGTCCGCCATCGAGTCCCCCTTTTTTTTCTATAATTCGTGTAATTTGAGCCGCGATCGAACCGTGATGGACGCCGCTAAAGCATTTAAATTTTTTGACACCTTCGATTTGTAAATCCAATTCGCCCGAAGCATCTTGATCCAATGGAATCACATCCCCAATTTTTAAATTCATCAGGTCTTCCATCATGATTTCAGTTTCGCCAAAATTAATTTTTAAATTAAGATCCGTGCTGGAAAGTTGTTCGTGGATAATTGATGTCCATAATTTTTTATCTGTTTGATCGGATTCAACTTGGAATCCGCTGGAAAGTTTTTGCTTGATAGGCTCGATCGTTGAATACGGAATCACAATCGTAATCGTACCGTTGGCATTTTCAAGCTCGACATCAAAAGTCGATGCTATGACGACGTCCGTGGGTGGAACGATTCCCACAAACTGCGGGTTGACTTCGGTACGAACAAACGAGCATCCGATTTTTTCGACGGATTCCCAAGCGGCTTCCATATCATCAATCGCAAGGTCGACGACTTTGCGAATAATTGAAAGTTCGATTTGGGTGAAGTCCTTACCCTCGATCTTGGTGTAAGGTCGATCTGCGCCGCCAAAAAAACTGTCGACCAGTGCGTAGGCTAGTTTGCTTTCGATCACTAACAATGAAGATCCGCGCAAATTATTGAAGCGTAAAACACTCATACAAGTGGGCATCGGCAAAGTGTTGATAAACTCGCCGAATTTTAAAAAATCAGTACTGGCTAAAGTTAATGACGCGATTTTTCGAAGAGCAGAAGAAAGTGAAACTCGAAATGACCGCATAAATTTTTCGTAGATTACTTCTAATTGCGGAAGTCGGCCGCGGATAATTCGATCTTGGCTGGTCAGATCATAGTTCACAACAACGCGGTCGTCTTTCGTATTTACATTTCCATTGCCTGTGACAGCACCACCAGCAACACTAACGGCCCCAGAACCACCACCAGCAGCGGCACCGCCCGAGTCTCCGCCTTCGGAAACCGCGGCCAGCAGGGCATCGACTTCGCTTTGTGATAGAACCTGATTCATAATCTCACCTGTTCGCTAGTTATAAATAAACTCGGTAAAGTAGACTTGCTCAATGCGTCCCTTGGTTAAAAAATTGTTAACTGTGTCTTTGATTTCTGCTCGCAAGCCCTCTTTACCTTCTTTGGTCGAGACCTCATCGTAAGTTTTTCCGGAAATAAGAATTATTATGATGTCCCGGATCTGAGCCTTGCGCTGATCGAATTCGTTAGTGATTTCTTTGCCGTTCACTTGCAGCTCGATATTGACCTTGGCAATTCGGCGACCTTTGCTGCCCGATAGATTCACAATAAAAGTTTCAAGCGGAATAATATTTCCAACAAATGGATTAACCTCTTTATGATCTTCTTCCTGAGCTTCTTTTTCGCCCTGGATAACGTGTTCGATTTTAGGAGCACTGGCCTCTTTTTTCTTGGCTTGCCAAACCATTAGGCCAACACCCAAGACGACCAACATATTGACGACAGCTAAAATAATTAAAAGAAATGGTTGTTTCCCAGACGGAGGTGCGGGGGGTGGCGCCGCGGCTTCGCTTGCGGGCGCTTTCTGTTCAGCCATGAATCACTCCTTTGAAGTTTCCTCAAAAGAAAATAGAGCAACTCAAGTGCCAACCGATGCAATCCTAAAAAAACAAAACTTAGGTAAGGGATTTGAAAGCAAATTGATAGCAAACTGGACTAAAGCAAAGCCACGAGACCAAGATTTTTTGACTGTTTATGATTTGTTTCGCGTTAAGAAAGTCATAATTTTGACTAAAAAATTAAAGTTTGCCCAGCCAATCGCGCATTTTAGAATAATGAATACAATCGATACCACTTTGCTGTCTTTTCAAGGGATCTTGCGAAATCAAAACTTTTGGTGAAACCTTTCCTTGGGCCTGATCCAGGACTTCACCCAAATTTTTTAAGCTTTTTAAATCCGTTTCTAAAATTTTATTTGCAGATTTAATTTCAACTAATAGAGGTGAGTTTTTGGGTCTTGAAATAACCAAATCGATCTCTGCGCCTTCTTTCGTGCCAAGATAGCTCATCGACCAGTCTAGCCTATGATATTCAATAAATTTTTTAAACTCCATCGCTATAAAAGTCTCGAAAAGGCCTCCGTGGTACGAGGTGTGTTCGACCATAGGCACAGACAAAGTTTTGTCTAAAGCACGGACGATGCCTGTATCTATAAAGTAAAACTTTTCTGCAAGGCGAACTTGCTTTCGAATAGAGGTTTCATAACCGGGTAAGCGAAAACCCAATAAAGTATCTTCTAAAATTTCATAGTACGATTCAATCGTCGAGGATTCTACGCCAACTTGTTTTGCAATATTCGACTTGTTAATGATTTTAGAATTCATCTGTGCAGCTATTTGTAAGAATTTTCGAAACGGTTGAATTTTTCGCACCCACTGTTCTTGCTGAATTTCTTTTTCAATATAGGTAAGGACATTAGCCTTTAGAAATTCGTTTGATTCTAGTTCCGATGAGGCAAGATAAGAATCAGGAAGCAGGCCTCTTTCCAAAGACTTATTGATCAGAAATTCTGTTCCCAGTTCAGTCATAGAGAAAGGGTAAAGAAAATAAACAGAAGCTCTGCCCGCCAGAAGATTGACGCCTTTTTGTTTCATCTTGCGTGCACTAGATCCAGAAAGGACAAAAATTCTTTTCGAGCGTGAAATTTTGTCATGGATGACGTCCAACAGAGCAGGAACTCTTTGAACTTCGTCAACCACAACGACTTTTTTCAAGTTTTCTGGCGAATGAACGACATCTTCAAAAGTTTTTGGATTTAGCAAAAAAGCTTAATACAGTTGCGGGTCGAGCAAATTCAAAAAAAGAGTCTCGGAATTCTCAAATTGGCTTCTAAGCCAAGTGCTTTTGCCGCAGCCTCGCGCACCAAAAATAAAAAAACTTCGTGTTTTCAGTGGTTTGAATTCTCTATTGACCATACACTGAAAATATCCGCTATTTTCAGTGTATGGTCAATAGTACCTTGGACTAGCGTTTTGCCGGTGTGATCGCCGACAGAATTTCGGCGACCATTCTGGGGTTTCCAGCGACTAAAGTTTTATCGTAAGGGGTGTATGGGTTTCCCTCGTAATTAGTCAGCACTCCGCCGGCCTCTTCAACAATTAATTTTCCGGCCGCGGAATCCCAGGGTTTTAACCCGCGCTCCCAGTAGGCATCAAAAACCCCCTTGGCCACTAAACAAAGGTCATAGGCAGCAGCTCCGGCCCGGCGAATTCCTCTGGATCTTTGAGTCAACCCAGAAAATATTTTCATCTGTTCTTGTAGCTTGGGCAAATCATCGCCATAAAATCCAGTAGCCAAAAACGAGTTTTCGATAATGGAAGTTTCGCTGACACTTAAGCGTCGCCCATTCACAAAAGCACCTTGGCCGCGAACGGCGGTGTAAACTTCTCCCATCATTGGAACGTCGATGATCCCCACTTGAATTTGCTTGTCGATTTCAAAACCCATGCTGATGCAAAAAACTGGAAACTGGTGGATGTAGTTGGTGGTTCCATCCAAGGGGTCCAAGATCCATCGGCCTTTGGGATTGCTGCTGGGACCGTTCATCCAATCGGCGGGGTTTGCGGATTCCTCGGCCAAGTAGTCTGCATCGGGGTCTAGCTTTTTAAGCTCAGATATAATTAATTTTTCGGACTCTTTATCGGCCTCGCTGACCAAGCCGGCTTGAAATTTGGTTTCAATATTTTTTAATTTACCTAAATAATCCAGTAAAAGTTCGCGGCCTTTTCGTGCGGCTAAAATTCCTTGGTACAGTCTAGTCGTGGCGGTTGTTTCTTGAGTTTGCATCACCAGACTTTACTCTAGGCCAGTCAAGGGTCTCAAGGCTTTTGCTCTAAAATTTGACGATTTCTGATTTCACAAGCTAACATAAAACGTGGGGGTTCGTTCATGGCACAGAATCAGTCGTCGAAGTTAGATGTGGTTGTTAAAGTAGTTTTAGTTTTTTTTGTTTCGCTTTTGTCATTTTCCATCGGAACATTTGTCGGGAAAAAATTTAGCGATAATCAATATCAATTGGCTAAATATGAGCCAAGCACTGGAACCGCGGCACCTGCGGCTGAAGAAAAATCAGAAGGCGCTGAACGCGAAACAGCCTCGGTCCCCACTCAGGCGCCAGAAGTGAAACCAAACACCGACGAAGCGCTTGCCGCTGCAAGTGCACACCTATCAAAAGAGTTTGAAAATAATGAAAGCGGTGCACGTGCCCCAATCAAAGAAGAATTTTTGATGGATAAAAACAATCACTCGGTTCAAGAGGTCAAAAAAATCGAACCCATAGCCGAAAAGAAAACGGCAGTCAGCGCTCAAGCGCATCCGCTAGATCCCGCGGCTCGGGTTGCGTTAGGACAGGCACCAGATATTCATATTCCTGATCCAGCAGAAAGTATTCCGTCTTCTTTGCCCAGACAAATTGCCGCGTCTCCGATTGGGAAATTTACTGTTCAAGTTGGATCTTATAAATCAGAAATTGAAGCGCAAGCCAAAGCGTCAGAGCTAAAAAGTTCTGGATTTGATGCATTCTTTAACAAGGCCAACGTGCGAGATCGAAAACCAAGTTCTCAGGATTCGATTTGGTACCGTGTGAATATCGGACTGTTCGCGACCAGCGACGAAGCCAAAAAATTTCGCGACAATTTAGATCAAAAAAATAAAATCAAAGGTTTCGTTCAGGGTTTTTCGACTAACCCTTAGTTTTTTAAGACAACTAGGATTGTTGTTTTAGGGCCTGCCCAAGAAGTGCTGCGCCTGAGGAATTGGGCAGATCCACAGGCTCAGTCAGGGCCGCCGGCGCTTTGCCTTTCAGCTATGAAGTGCCAAAAAACTTCGTCGCCGACCTCTAGCTGGTTGACGGTAAACGCATTTCGCAGCTGAATTTGCGAACTTTCGGCGTTGGCGCTTCAACCCATTGACAAAGGTACATTATAATAATATAATATACACAATATGAATAATAAATTATACATATATTTTTCATGGTCTAACTATATGAAAAGTTTGAATTTATCTGAGGTTGCTGGCGCATTAAAAGCTGGGATTTCCAGGATTACGTGGAGGTCGGTCACCTGTGGCAGCAAAGTTGTAAAAGTAGACAGTCTTTTGGCCGTGGCCAATGCCCTTGAATTGGACGTCACAATATTGGGCAATTCCCGTGCGACTTCTGCCAATTTTGCAGCTGACTGTTCGACTATTGGAGTTTCTTATCTAGTTCTGCGCGATGGAAATTCTTCTTGGAAAATCCACTATATGAATTTGGTGGACGAGTTTCGGCGGACCCTGGATCCCAGACTGATTTTATTACCACCGCCCGCCGAATTGAGCGTGGATTTAAAAGCAATGTTGGCCGGAATTGTTCAGTCACTTTGCGACGAACTTGCAATCGATTCACCACCGTGGTCGCTTCGGCGATATGATTTAGAAAAGCCCTGGTTTGTCTCAGAGACAGAAAGTCTAAAAGCTTCGGCAATTCTTGAAAGTCCACTGGCCTTTAGGCGCAATCAAATTTTTGTGGGCTCTAATTTTTTGCAACGAATGTGAGGTGGTTCTGTGTTAACTACAAAAAAAATCACCGCCTTATTTGAGGAACTCAATATGTCGCTCGCAAAGCGGTCAGAAGTTGGCGAAGTGGGAATCGTTGGCGGCGCCGTCATGTGCCTGGTCTTTAATGCCCGAGCTGCCACACGGGATGTAGATGCCATTTTTCAACCAGCCGATTTGATCCGAAAATTGGCCGCCCAAATTGGCGAAAAAAGAAATTTACCACTAGATTGGCTGAATGATGCTGCCAAAGGCTTTATTCAGGGCAATTTTAATCGCGAGGATGTTTTAAATCTTTCAAACTTAAGAGTTTGGGCACCCGAAGCCAAATACATGCTTGCCATGAAGTGCATCAGCGCCCGTTGGGACACCTACGATCGCGATGACGTGAAATTTTTAATTCGCCATCTTAGGCTTAGCGACAGCCAATCGGTTTTTAAAATCATCGAACACTACTATCCAAAAAAACAAATCCCCACCAAAACGCAATTCTTCATCGATGAGGTCTTCGAACAGGGGTTGTGATTCCGCGAACAAAAAAAAGCGCACAAACTGATGCGGTTAAATCACATTTTGTTTTTTTATCTTATGTCGCGGCGTTGCCCGGCCTTTGTTCATGTGGGATCAAAGTAGATTTTGAATTATCCTAAATCCCTGGAGGTCCTATGAAAAAAATTTTTTTCGCAATGTGTTTTGCGTCTGGCGCTTTTTTATTGGCGTCTTGCTCAAGTAATCCCAACAAAGCCGAACGGATTAACACCGAGATCGACAAAAAAGAAAGTTTGTCGTCAGAAACTTCGGTTGGAGTTAAGGACGGAAATATGGTCGTGCAAAGAAAAGTAATGATGGTCGAAGAACTTCGAAAATTGCAAAACGAAGTTTATTCTCAGGAAGATCGGGTCTATGGAAATCGCCAATATGGAAGCTTAGGATTGTACGGAGTTCTAAAAACCTGCCGGTTGGAATTGGCTGATAAGAAAAATGGCGGTGATGGAAAATTGATTTGGACCGAGCCCATAGAGCGCGTCACTGAAAAAGAAAAAGACGAAGCTTTAAAAATGGGTTTTGATGAAAAAAATAAACTGGTCGGAGTTTCCGAAGAATACCTAAAAGATCGCATCGATCGTTTTCGGCAGTACCGAAATGTTTTAGAAAAACGCCAAGACGAATACGAAGAAAAGCTGACCATTTGCCAAGCGGATCTTAAAAGTCGGCAATACGATAGAGTGAAAACCTCAAAAGATAATTCCGAAAATAAAGGAGAATGACAGCACTGGCGACGAGGTCGTCTGGAAAAACTGATAACTGACCTGCGGAGCTGCGGAGAAAGTACTAAAGAAGATAAACTGAATTCCAACCCCTGGGCGCCAATACATTTCAGGAGCATTCTTAAAAGTTTGCTCCTGCCCAGAAAGCACAGTTCTTAAAGTTTGAGTTCTTTGCCCAGCTCCCAAAAGTAAATAAGGGCGAACGCCTAGCAATCCAAAAATATCATAGCTAATGCCACCTTCGAAAGATTCCGAGTTTTTGATTGTGCTTAAGCTTGCCGATTTTTCGGTCCATTGTGCGGTTTGGTAACTAAGGTAAAAACCAAAATCAGTGGGTTTAAAAAAGATATTTGCACTTGATGGCGAGTACCAAATCTGACTTTGAGTTTCCAGTTCTTGCGTGACCGCCGCACCAATCATGACATCTGCTTGGGACGGATTTCCGAAAAGAATCCAACCGATCAGCAAAACAGAATGAATTATTTTAATTTTCATATCTTTATCTACCACTTCTTCAGTTTAATTCGTTCAAAACTCATTGCAAGGCCCACCGCAAAGGCCGGACTACTCTTCTTAGAGAAAATTCAGCTCTTCCTCGAGGCGTTTCAAATCTAAAAAAGTGGATTGTTGCTGGGTCAAAATCGGACTCGATTGGGCTTGAAACAAAGCAAATAATTTTTTAGAAATTTCGACCGAAGAGTATTTTTTGGATTGGATCTTCCAATAGATTCTTCGTGCCCACAGGTTTGAAGTTTCGTGGATAAAACCCGATCGACGGCCTAAGGCCTCTTCTCTAAAAAAACTTTCTTGCAGAGCCAATTGATCTACGGCCGCGAGCTGTCCAGGTTGCTCCACACCATCCAGTTCGCGCCCCTTCTGATGGGGGTAAGACTTTTGAAAAAAATGCGGGTCGCCGGAGTAATTAAATCCCCAAAGATCCGCGATGGCTTCTTCCAAGGATTCTAAAACAGCTTCGTTAAATTGGCATTCGGCGGTTTTTAACTTTTGCGGAAGGTTTCCAAAGTTACTTACATCGATCAGAAAATGGAAAAACTCGTGACCAACAACACCTGGATTAAGTGTTTGCGGCAGTTGATCTGCCGAATAGGGATAAAAAATAAAAGCTCTTTGGGACGAAACATACTGGGCTTGGTTTTGATGATCACCAACAACGATCTCTGCTTTACGCGAGTCCATGTAATTAACAAAAACAGATATTTTTTTGCCATCAGCAAGTACTCCCAATGATTGTGCTTTGACTGAAAGCTCTTCAAGGTATGCGAAGATAGAAAGAATCTTAGTGGAAGGTTCGTCAGTCGGAATAAAAACTCCCTCACGATCAAAGAAAAGTTTAAGTTGTGGTGTAAATAAATATCTGTCACTCAGTGAGCCTCTGAACCTAAAAAACTGGATTTGTTCAGAGCTCAAGCGCTTTAAATCTTGCGCAAAGTTTAAAGTCTTTGTTTGAAAAGTGTAGGCGTCTTTCGATCGATCATACCAGGGGACTTTGACTTGCCACCCTGGCTTTTGCGAATCAATTTCTCGTGGAGCGCACGAAGGCAGAAAAAATAACGCAACGACGGGTGCCGCAAAAAGAATCAGCAATCCAAAGAAGATTTTCGATGCCTTGAGAAAGCGGAAGAAAATATTTTGAATTTTGTCGAGATCAATAAAAATTTTAATCACCTTTCCCAAATGGATTTCCAAAGGAAATGACATTGCCATTGACCTGGACGAAATTTCACCTAAACTGGCCCGGAACATCGTCACCAAACCCCGATCAGGGTCTAACAAATAATAACGCTGTGAGGCAAGTTGTCCTTAGGTAACTCCAAAGAAAACTCTAAAGAAAACTCTAAAGTAGATTCTGAAATGTCATCTGAAAATCCAATGAATAAATTTTTAGCTGGTTTAAACGATCCCCAAAGGCAGGCGGTCACCCAAGTTGAGGGTCCATTGCTGGTTTTGGCGGGTGCGGGGTCGGGAAAGACCCGGGTGCTGACCCACCGGGTGGCTCACATTATAGCTTCTCGAAAAGCGGGGCCTGATGAAATTTTGGCTGTTACTTTTACAAATAAAGCGGCCAAAGAAATGGAGCATCGGATTTCGAAGCTGCTTTTTGAGATGGGTTATTCAGCCACCGAGCCCCTGTGGATTTCAACCTTTCATAGTTTCTGCAACCGCATCCTGCGCGGAAATATCCATCTTTTAGAATATAAATCGTCGTTTAGTATTTACGACGATTCAGATCAGCTTTCACAAATCAAAAAGGTTTGTCTGGCGCTGAACATTAGCGAGAAAACTGATCCCGCAAAAAATTTTCGAACGCGAATAAATACCGCCAAGATGCACGGGCTGGACCCCGAGCGCGTGCAGAAATCCCAATTGTATTTTATGGATGATCGTTCGATCGAAGTTTACAAGCTCTACGAACAAGAAATGAAAAAAGCCAACGCTCTGGATTTTGGCGATTTACTTTTAAAAGTCTACGAGTTGTTTCGAATGTATCCAGACGTTTTGGAAATGTACCAAAATAAATTTAAATATATTTTAGTCGACGAGTATCAAGACACCAACCGAATCCAATATTTATTGATTAAACTTCTGTCCAGCAAGCATCGAAATCTTTGTGTGGTGGGCGACGAAGATCAAAGTATTTACAGCTGGCGGGGCGCTGACATTCAAAATATTTTGGATTTCGAAAAAGATTTTCCCGAAGCTCAAACCGTCAAGCTTGAAGAAAACTACCGTTCGACTAAAAATATCGTCGAAGCAGCAACCCATTTAATTAAAAATAATATCCAAAGAAAAAATAAAACTCTTTTCACCCAAAACCAAACGGGTGATTTAATCACTATTCACGAGGACAAGAACGAATACGACGAAGCCCGATGGGTTTCCAAAAAAATTCTTGATTTACTTTCGCAAAGCGAAGGCAACTACGCTGACTACGCCGTATTTTATCGAACCAATGCGCAGTCTCGTGTGCTGGAAGAACAGTTTCGTTTAAATTCTATTCCGTACCAAATCGTCGGCGGAATGCGATTCTTTGATCGCTTAGAGATCAAAGATATTTTGTGTTACCTAAAGCTGATTCAAAACGAATCCGACGACATGGCCCTCAAGCGGATTATCAATGTTCCCACGCGAGGAATTGGCAAGACTACTTTTGAACAACTTGAACAATACGGACTTCAACATAAAATTTCGGTCTGGCAATCGATTCGGTATTTGGTCGATTATAAATATTTTAATTCTGGAATCACTTCGAAGCTTCGAAATTTTCAAGCGCTGATCGACGAACTTAAAAAAGACGCCGCTGAATTAAATTTGCTTGAGCTTTACACTCAAGTTTTAGAAAAAACTCAGTACATTCAAAAACTAAAAGTAGAAGAATCCCCTGAAACCGAAACCCGAGTTCAGAACTTAGAAGAACTTAGCAACGCCATTGCCGAGTTTTGTCGCGAGCGCACAGACGGCACTTTACAAAACTTTTTGGAAGAAATGGCACTAGTATCAGGGCTAGACCAAGTTAAAAACGACCAAGTGTGTGTCACCATGATGACGATGCACGTGTCAAAGGGACTAGAGTACCCGTATGTATTTATCGTCGGATGCGAAGAAAACTTATTCCCTTCCGCGCAAGCCAGTTACGATGAATCCGAAGATTCGTCGTTAGAAGAAGAACGCCGCCTAGCCTACGTAGGAATGACCCGCGCCCGAGAAAAATTATTTTTAACCCACACTCGCAGCCGCAAAGTTTGGGGGCAAGAACAGTTTAATCCGCCGTCCAGATTCTTAAACGAAATTCCAGCCGAGTTGGTGCAAAAAACTACGGCTTTTCTCATGCCTAGTTTCTTGAACCGCTTTCAGACCCAATACGGAAATTTGGCCGCCGCAGGCCCAAGCCCATCCCACCCAGGCGGACCAACAACAGCGGATCACGGTGCCGACGAGGACTTTCAAGAGTTCGCCGACGAAAGTGTCAGTTACATCAAAGGAACCCGGGTCAAGCACCCCACTTTTGGAATAGGATCTGTGTTTCAAACCGAAGGCTTTGGCGATAACTTAAAAATCAGCGTATTGTTCCACGATCAATCGATTAAAAAATTCGTCGCCAAATACGCTCGTCTTAAAAGGCTTTAAAAAGTTTAAAAACTTTCTTCTGAAACAAGCTTTGGTTCGTTCATCAAAACTAAAAGTTAAAAGTACATCGGTTTTGGCAGTGTCTTGATATTGCGATGAATAATTCTCAAGGCTAGCCGCTTCTAAAATTTCCGCGTAGTTGATTTTTAAATCCAGTCTGTCCTGAACTTCTTGAATCGAACTTGGGTCTATTTTCCATCCGAGACCGTTCTTAATTTCTTTGAGAAAAATCGGCCGTCCCAGCTTTTTTTGCAGATCAGAAGGAATCAACGGCGTTACAGAGTTAACCTTGCTCAATCTAAAAATTACTCCACAGAGTTAATTTTTTAGAATTGGTCATTAAAAACTTCCGTTTAATTTTGGGTGAACTCATTTTTGACTTAGGCCGAAAAAAAAGCGGCAATACGTCGGTGCCAAAGGTCCAAAGAACATCGAAAGATGGGTTACTATCATTTTCGGTGAATCTTTTTTTGGTCTCCTTCCAGCAGGAGAATTTCCATACATCCAAGTATTTATTGTCTTGATTGAGATCGACTGTCTTGACCCAAACTAGCTGACCGCCAACTCGTTTTCTATAAGCGAGCGGCTTAGGGCGCGGGATCAAAATAGCTGGCGGTGATTCCATCAAAGCCGCAATAGGTTCGCGATTTTTCATCGCGCGCGATTTCGAAGTTGGGAACGATCGAAATTTTTCCACCGCCTTGAGGGATATCCAACGAAAAATTAGGCATGCCTAAACCTGAAAGACTTCCCCATAATTTTTTTTGAATGGCTTCGGCCTCTGCTAACGGAACCTTCAGGTGGTTGGTTCCGCGCACGGGATCGCAAATAAATAAATAATAAGGCTTCACCCGAAGGTACAATAGCTTTCGCGACAGCAACCGCAAAATTTCTGGGTCGTTATTGACCTCTTTCAACAGGACGGATTGGTTAAAAACGGGGATGCCGTGATCGACAAAAAGACTAAGCGCCTCTGCGGCTTCGAAGCTGAGCTCATCCGGATGATTAAAGTGGGTCATCAAAAAAACAGGTCCATACTTTCTTAAGGTTTTCACAAGCTCGATATCAATTCTTTGCGGGCAGACCACCGGCATCCGGCTTCCGATGCGAATGATTTCGATGTGTTCAATTTGGCGAAGTCGAAAAAGCACTTGTTCTAGCTGTGCGGTTCCAAGGGTCAGCGGGTCGCCGCCTGAGAGAATCACTTCGCGAATTTCCGTGTGCTGCTGAAAATAATCTAAGGCCTGGATCAAGTCGCTTTCGCTTAAGAAAGCTTGATCTCGCCCGGTGAAATGTTTGCGCGTGCAGTAGCGGCAGTAAACCGAACAAAAGTCGGTCACTAGTAATAAAGCGCGATCCGGATATCGATGGATCACACGCGGGACCGGATTATTTTCTTTTTCTAAAAGCGGGTCGCTGAGGCTTTGCCAGCCCGTTTGATATTCTTGTATTTTTGGCACCACGATCGTTCGAATGGCTTCGCAGTTTTGTGCCAGACTTGCGTAGTAAGGCGTGCAGCGAAATTTAAAAAGTTTCTCAATCGAGTTAAGATTTTGTCTGCCAGATTCTTCATCGAAGGCCAAGGTCTCGCTATCAGAAAGAGAAAAATATTTTTCGAAGTCAGACTTCGTTTTCAAAGAATGACGCATCTGCCAAGCAGAGCTATTCCAATCGCTGGTTTGAATCGTTGACGAGCCTAAAGTTTTCTTAAATTCTATTCGCATTTAGATTTGTTCAAGTAACTTTTTCTCTAAGCTCACGCAAATAAAAACCAGGCCGAAGATGGACTATTTTTTTCGGCAATCGCCTGGTTAATAATTCAGCAGACCTTCATCGTCAGGGCCATCGCGAAACTCTTTTGCCTGGCTATTGACTCAGAACTTTACAAAAAAATTTCTATTGGCAAGTTTTTTTCTCTCGGATATTCCAAGTTTTGGGACGGGGGTCGCCAGTGCGGGTATCAGCAAGTTTAGCATTCTTATTTGTTTTTGGAATTCAGCATTTTTTTCCTAGTTTCGTCATCGCCGCTTCCAATGCCGATGTGGTTCAGAAAGCTTATTTCTTAAGTCAGCAGTCAAAAGTTTCAGCGGTCGATGTTTATGAATTGATTCGTACTGTTCAAGAAAGTTCTTTGATAGATCCACAAGGAAAACTCTCGCCTCTATTGCAAGTCGTGATCTACGATCTTGAGCCAAAAATGCGAGAGCAAGGTGCAGATTCACTGACCTATCAAGTTTTTCAAGGTTTTGTCGGAAGCGTTGGAGGGAAACTCAAAGGGCGGCAACATCAGCCAATCAAGCATAAGTCGGTGTGGCATGAACTTGACCAAAAGTATTTCAAATATCAATCGCACCAGGAAATGCCTGACCAAGTTGACTATCTTGTGGTCGGCGCCGGAATTTCGGGAACCGCAATTGCCCACTACTTGCGACAGATGGCTGGACCCAAAGCCGTTATCGTCGTGGTAGATGCCAATTTTCCGGCAGCTGGGGCCTCGGGACTTAATGGAGGCAATCATCAAGCTTTTCCAGAAAGCTTTCACGGTCAATCCGAATATTTGGAATTAGAAAGGTATAAATTTCTGAAAGAAACTCGTCCCCATTTATCCGAAGTTGCTTTGCGAAAGATGGCGCGGGAGCAAGCGATTATCGTGATGAAATGGGGGCAAGCCAACGGCAAGCGTTTTCAACGGATCAACGAATTAATTATTCGGCGCGACCTTCAGAAAGCCTTGGCGGCGGGCTTAAGCGTGGACCCCAGTAAACTGGGTGCAGATGTTTCTTACTCCGGATGGCTGCGGATGGCCGATTTTGTGCATGACGAAGCCGGTTTTGCCCACGATAAAGCCCTTGCCTTAGAACTTGGAATTCCCATCGAGATTTGGTCCGCAGAAAAAATTGGCCACGAATTGCAAATTCCAACTGCCCGCCCAGGCCGACGTGTGCCTGGATCTGGCAACTACCATCCAGTTAAATTGATTGAAAAACTTTTCGACGTTCTTATCGATCAAGGCGTTCAGCTCTATACTCAGACAAGGGTGACCAAAATAGATCCATTGGGATCATCGACTCTAAATCCCGTTCGTGTTCTCTATGAACGCGGCGGAAAAGCAAAAAGTGTTTTGGTTGGAAAAGTAGTGGTCGCTACCGATGCTTACTCAAGCCAGTTGGTGCCCCAGGTCCGCGGTATTATCGACCCCTATGTTAGCCAAGTTTCTTCGTACAAGTATGTCCAAGACCACATGAAAGGAATGACAATAACATCCGCCGATGGAGACTTTTATTTAAACATCATGGCGTCATCTAAATTTAAAGGGTACGGAACTGCTGTGGTCGGCGGTGGCCCAGATCGTTATATCGAAAATCCTGAAAGAGCAAAGTTTAATGTCGAAGCTTTTGATTGGGTCAACAATCGATTCTTCGAAATTTTCCCCGAGATGAAGGGTCGAATCGCCGACAGCGTTTGGTGGGGCGCCTTCGGATTTACGGACGATCGCTTGCCAGTCCTTAGCTATTTGCACGCCAAAGACAATCGCGTTGTTTTCTGGGGAGGCACTCAAGGCTACGGCGGCAGCTGGTGTTTTCAAGGTGCCTACTTGGCAGCGATGATGGCCACAGAAAAAGATCCCAACGTCGTCCGAAGAAATTTGGCGCGATACGCCCCTGCAGAGCATTTCTCACTCGAGCGATTTCACAAAAGACCGTCAGTAGCAAATTGCTCCGGTCGCTCATCGAAGTAAATTGATTTACGCTCTTTCGCTGGATTAAAGTAGGGATTTGTTGTGGGTCCAGTTGTCGGCCGAAATCGGGAGAGGGGTATCTTAAGTTGTGGTTAAAACTCTTAGTAAAGGGAATCAAATGTCGCTTAAAAATTGAATCCGGAAGCCAACATTATGTGGCTCTGCATTCGGCGGTCCGTTAAGTAAAAAAGGTATGCGGTACTTGGAACTTTTTTTGGAGGGATAGTTATGAATTATTTTATAGGGCTACTTCTTAGTTTGTGCTCGTTAATTTCAATGGCCGCCGGCGTTTGTGACACGAAAAGTGCCGCTGTTCGCAGGATGTTGACCGAAGGTTACTCCACTGCTTGCCAATCCCAAGCCAACCTTCAGAATGTCGATAGCCTTGGCCGAGGCATTGAGCTTAAACAAACCGAGATTGACGGGTTTAAAGACGGCGATTTCTACGGTTTGGGCCGGGTTAAAGATTTAACTTTGGACATGAATAAAAATCAGCCTGCGGTGATCAACAATTTGCCATTGGATATTTTTAAAGGGCTCGATAGTCTTGAGACCTTGGTTATCGATATTCCGGTGATAAGCACGTTAGACCCAAAAGTTTTTGCTCAACTTCCTAAACTCAAAACATTGATTATACGATTTCATGATGCCGTACCGGACGGTTTTTTTAAGAGCGTGTTTAAGAAGTGTTGTGTCGAGCAAGTCTGTGCAGTATGAGCTGTATCATGGCGATATAAATCATCGATTCACTTGAATCGGTGAAGTGTTCGTAGTCTTTGCTAAGTCTTCTATATTTACAAATCCAGCCAAATGTTCGCTCAACGATCCAACGCTTTTTCACAAGAACAAATCT
>JANYDD010000068.1 GCA_025359945.1 Bdellovibrio sp.
GATTGGCGATGCCACTGGGCACGGAGCCCCGGCCGCCCTGATCACTAGTGCGACAAAGTCTGCGGCCACGATCATTGAAAGTTTAAATTTAGATCCCGCTAGGACTTTGGATTTGATGAACAAGGCGATTTATGATGTGTCCAAAGGAAAAATCATGATGACATTTTTTTTGGGATGCTTTGATCCGCAGACTGAAATTTTAACCTACACAAATGCTTCCCACGAAGCGCCGTTTTTAATCAAGAAAGGCGCCGAGCTTAAAAAGAAAAATTTAATTCCGCTGAATGAAGTCAATAATCCGCGCCTTGGCCAAAGTCGAGATTCGAAGTTTGAACAAGTCGACATCAAATTAGATCGGGGCGATCGCATTTTATTTTATACGGATGGAATCCCTGAAATTCAAAACCTTGCATTGGATCCATGGGGTGACCGCGAATTTACCAAATCAATCCTAGCGGCGAATCGGGACTTTCCTCCGATAAAGGAATCTGTCAGAATCTTGGTAGAGCAATTTTCAAATTTTAGAAATGCAGCTCCATTGAAAGACGATGTCACATTATTTATGTGTGAATACAAAGACCACGAAGGACAACTATGATTGATAAAAACCACAATCTTTGGAATCTACTGAGCCAAAATTCAGTTCCCAATTCCAAGCAAAAATGGATTGATCTGGCGCAAACTAAAATTCAAGAGCCTTTCAATCAAAGCGTTATTCTTCTTGGGCAACAACTGGCTCCACAAAAAGTTCTGCAGCTGTTTATCGAGCACAACGCTTTCCATTTGGTTCAGCAAAACAAAGATTTTTTAGATCAAGACGTTCGATTTGCCAGTCTTTTGGCCCATGAGCCTAAGAAATATTTCGACAAAAAATTCTCAGAGTTTTTTTCCGACATCCAAAAAAAATCCAGCTTCTCGTTCAGTCGCGAAAACGAAAAAGAGGCTTTGGTTCGAGAAATGGAAAGTTTTTTAGACGCTAGCGATCCATTAAGTCTAAAAGAATCAGCGCGCGCTATTTTGGAAGAGCTTTACATGAATGCCCTGCTCAGTGCGCCCCGAGAAGCCGCCAAACAGAAACTAAAAAATCAAAACTTCGAAGACGGTCGAAAAGCGCAAATGCATTTTGTCCGAACCAAAGATAAATTTTTAATTTCTTGCGAAGATCCCTTTGGTGCCCTTGACCCCAAAAAACTTCTGGCAAGGATGCATCAAGTTTATTTGCACGGCGCTGGCACAGCGATCAATTTGGAAAAAGAAGGCGGCGCGGGATTGGGATGTGTCATCATGTTTGAACATTCTTCGGATTTAATTTTGGGTGTGATCCCAGGGCAAATGACATTGGTCACCTGTTTGATCCCAGTCAATTTGAATTACAAAAAGAAAGAAAGCCTTTCTAAAGCTTTGCACAGGGTGGAGCTTTCTGCATGAGCCAATTCGACGTTCAAATTGAAAAGTTAGACACCGTTTGGAATATTAAAGTCATCGGGGTGATCGACGAAGACGCCAACTTCGATAAGTTTTCACTTGTCGGAGCACCAGCGCTTAAGCTTTTTTTGAAAGAAGTCGTTACGATCAATTCGTGCGGCATCCGAGAATGGATTTCATGGATGAATAAAGCAGGTGCCGCGACGGTGGAATATTTTCAGTGCCCCAAGGTCATCGTCGACCAAATAAATATGGTGCAAGGATTTTTGCCCGCATCCGGAACCGTTCAATCTTTTTTTGTGCCGTATTTTTCTGAAGAGTCCTCGGCCGAAAAAATGATCCTTTTCACCGCTGGAAAAGAATATTCTGCGGCGGGCGTGACACCACCAGAAATCAAAGATGAATCCGGCAACGTCATGGAAATGGACGTTCTGGAAGCCAAATACTTCAAGTTTTTAAAGAAATAGCAGATACAATCAGAAACTCTACTAGCAAAATTATTGTTCCAAAATTTTTTCCCTCTAACTCCCAGCAAATTTATCGTCGCTGGCGAGTTACAATTTTAGGTAATCCTAAAATGATGCGTGCACCAAATGATCAGGTGTTGAGGATTTGCTGACAGCGATTGTGCTATGACGAATTAGCCCACCCACCATCTGACATTATTTGTGCGACGTACATTTCCTTAACCTGTTTTCTCATTCGCAGACAGTGTCGGTGATCTTGCAATTCATCATTTTGAACTCAAACCAAATTTAAGGAGACTGAAAATGAAATCTCAAAACAAGGCACCACAAAAAAGCATCCACTTCTATCAGGCGGTATCCGCGCTGCTACTGTTCGGCACGGCTTCGGTCGCCCCAGCGGCAAGCCAGTCTTTTCTTCAGGTCGACAGCCCCTTAAGTTTGCCCCCCGTACTTTCAAGCCAATGCTTAAAGAATTCTGAAGGTGACTCTTCTTCAACCGTACACATTAAATTAGATCAACAAATTCTGGTGCTAACTGAAGTGCAGTACTTGGATGCAGGCTGTGGGCTTCCCCAGTCGGTACTGAAAAAGACGTTTTCATTCTCGAATTTGTCGTCAGAATCTTCAAAGATTCGACGGATTTCCGTGGGCGAGATGACCGCTTCAACTCGATTCTCCATCAGTGGGCTTCCCGGAAAGGTGGTTTCTGGATTTGAAGAAGTCTGTTCAGGGGTCCTTTGCGATTCCATTTTCGAACCCACCGCCCAGTCGGTTCTGAGTTTAGATTTCACACAACAAAAAGTAAGACTGAACGAAGATTCTTCGTACTCTAATTATGTGTTTAAACCCTCGACAAACGGTTCTTCAGTAGAAGTGCTTTCAAGTTATTCGCGAAAAGGACGGGAAGCCGGGATTTTAATTTCTGATTTAGACTCTCACGTGGCGGTCAAAGTTTGCTCGGTCTTGGGATTTGACTGCGCCGGAACCAGGGGATTGAGCCATGGAATCTGGGGCGGCCTGCTTAGAATCGCCACCAGCTCTAACGGCCAAACATCAATTCTAAGAAATAAATTTCGAACAGCGTTGGGTCAAATCAAAGGCGCGTTTTACAATTTTCCGATAAGGCCGGTCGTTGTGCGCACGGGCCAAGCTCGAACTGGATTTCGTTCGTCAATTCAACCGGTCTGTTTTTCAGGCTGGCAGGTGGTTCGAACGGCATCGCAGATGATTCCACAAGGACGGCATCAAACTGTTGTCGATACCTATCAATGTCTTTTGGTTTCTGCAGACCTTGATCGCTGATTTTTTGCGAACCACTTGCCATAGATTTTTCGTTCGAAGTATAACCTTGGGATGAGTTCAAAAAATAAAAATCAATTTCACGAGATTGACCAGAAATGGCAGTCTCGCTGGGAAAAAAATTCCCCCTACAAAGCCCTGAATCCCGGTGACCCGGGATTTGATCCTCAGAAAAAAACCTATTACGTTTTAGATATGTTTCCCTACCCATCTGGATCGGGGCTGCATGTGGGTCACGCCAGCGGGTATATCGGCACGGATATCATTGCGCGAAAAAAGCGGATGGAAGGGTTTAACGTTTTACATCCGATGGGGTGGGATGCTTTCGGATTGCCGGCCGAGCAGTACGCTTTGCAAACCGGGCAGAATCCGCGCACAACGACCGATGTCAATAGCACCAATTTTCGACAGCAAATGAAAAAGATGGCGCTGTCCTATGATTGGTCTCGAGAAATCGACACTTCAAAACCAGATTACTATCAATGGACCCAGTGGATTTTTTTGCAGCTTTTCAAAAAGGGTTTGGTCTACCGCAAAGAAATGTACGTGTGGTGGTGCGAGGACTTGAAAACTGTTCTAGCCAACGAAGAAGTCATCAACGGCCGGTCCGAGCGCGGTAACTTCCCCTGCGAACGCAGGCCGCTGACCCAATGGGTTTTTAAAATCACCGAATATGCAGAAAGACTTTTAAGTGATTTGGATCTTTTGGACTGGCCCGCCAGCATTAAAAAGCAGCAAGCCGACTGGATCGGAAAATCAAACGGTGCCGAAATTGATTTTCAGATCTTCGGTTCAAAGAACAAAATAAAAGTGTTCACCACCAGGCCCGATACGTTGTTTGGCGTTTCGGCTTTGGTTTTGGCGCCGGAACATCCCTTGGTCGCAAGTTTAATTGCCGATTCTCACCGATCGAATGTGCAATCCTATTTAAAAAAATCGTCGGCCAAATCGGATCGCGAGCGAAAAGCCGACGTCGATGACGTCAGCGGAGAATTCTTAGGAACTTATGTCGAACATCCGCTTTTAGAAAATCAAAAAATCCCGATTTGGATTGCTGATTATGTTTTGGTGGACTACGGCACCGGTGCGGTGATGAGCGTCCCCGCGCACGATGAACGCGATTTTAAATTGGCAAAAAAATGTCAACTGCCGATTCTGCCGGTGGTGAAAAAAAACTTAGAAGAAGTTCCATCGACAGCGACCTGTTTTGATGGTGATGGAATTTTAATTCGTTCGGGGCGATTTGATGGATTGACCAGTGAACAAGCTAGAATTCAAATCACCCAAGCCTTAGAAGAAAAAAAA
This sequence comes from Bdellovibrio sp., assembly GCA_025359945.1. Taxonomy (GTDB): domain Bacteria; phylum Bdellovibrionota; class Bdellovibrionia; order Bdellovibrionales; family Bdellovibrionaceae; genus JANYDD01. The sequence goes on from JANYDD010000068.1 coordinate 4,497, forward strand.
TTAGGTCAGGCAAAGGTGTCTTATAAAATTCGCGATTGGATTTTTTCTCGTCAGCGCTATTGGGGCGAACCTTTTCCGGTTTCGTTTAATCAGGCCGGTGTTCCAGTTCCGGTGCAGGAAAGTGAGCTTCCGGTTTTGCTTCCGGATATGAAAGATTTTTCGCCCAGTGCTGATGGCTCCGCACCCCTGGCCAGGTTAGAAGATTGGGTTGAATATTTAGACCCTCAAACGGGCGAAAAGAAATTTCGATCGACCGATACCATGCCGGGTTGGGCGGGTTCGTGCTGGTATTATTTAAGATTTATGGATCCGAAAAACCCGGATCAGTTTGTTTCGGATCAAGCAAAAAACTATTGGCATCAGGTCGATCTTTACGTGGGTGGAGCGGCTCATGCGGTAATGCATTTGCTGTACGCTAGATTTTGGCACAAGGCGCTTTTTGATTTGGGTTTGGTGCCCACGCCTGAACCTTTTAAAAAATTATTTAATCAAGGCATGGTGACAGCCTATGCGTTTAAAGATCCAACAGGGCGGTTGATCCCATCGGATGAAGTACAACAGCTAGGGCCTAATAAATATGCGCACAAAACCACTGGGGTCGCTGCCGAAAAAATTATTGCTAAAATGGCCAAGTCTTTGCGCAACGTTGTGAACCCAGATGATGTGATTGCTGAACGAGGCTGTGATACCTTTAGGTTGTATGAAATGTTTATGGGCCCGCTAGATTCTGAAAAGCCTTGGGCAGACGAAGGAATTTCGGGTTGCGAGAAATTTTTGAAACGCGTACTGATTTACTTCCTGCAAGAAAATGGGGAAACGAAACCCGAAATGACAGCCGATGCGCCAGCGGCAAACGCTGTCGATCGATCTTTGAATAAATGCCTAAAGCGGATCGATGAGTCCTTCGAGAATTTTAATTTTAACACGGCGGTGGCAGCATTGATGGAATGCATGAACGAGCTTATGACAGTAGCTGCGGCAGGCGCTGGGAAACAAAAAAACTGGATGAATCAAAGTCAGGCAGAGTTTTTTCTAAAAATGTTATTTCCGTTGGCTCCCCACGTGGCCAGCGAACTTTGGGAAAAGCTAGGGCATGCGCAAGGTTTGGATTTTGCTAGTTGGCCAAAGTTGGATGCAGCTAAGCTTGTCGACACGCAGTTTGAGTTGGTTCTGCAGATTAATGGCAAAATTAGAAAAAAAGTAATGGTTGCCATGACTATTGATCAGGCAGGGGCCATGGAATTGGCACACTCTCAACTGCAAGAGTTCCTGCAGGGAAAATCGATTCGAAAAATTATTTTTGTCCCCCAGCGTCTACTGAATCTTGTGGTTAGTTAATATTGACCAGGTAGGATAATTTTGCGCTGATAAGGTTGAATTGGAGATTTAGTTTTTCGTGAGCGACCCTAGAACAAGCGTCAAATTAAAATCCTGATTTCATTCGCAAAAAAGCTAAACGCAGTTTGAAGGCTGAAGGTTGAAGGTTGAAGATTGAAGAGAAAGGTTGAAGTAAAAGGCTAAAGTAAGGCCAAAAGTGAAACCTGAGTTTGAATTGAATTCGTAAATAAATTTTAGCGACGCAGAGCAGGATAAAAAACAAAAAAAATTATTAAGGAGAAAAAAAATGAACGAGAAAATAAAAAAAAATATGAAGGAAAATATGAAATCTGCCAAATCAAAAACCACGGGCTGCATAAAATTGGCCGCTGTAGCTTTGTTGGCCGTAGGTTCTCTCGCGCAAGCTGCTAACAAACTGGATATGAAAAAAACAATTGGCAGCCTGCCACGCAAGGAGTCTCCTTCAAGATCCCCTTCGCAGTCTTCGGGTAATTCGGCTTCGGTCAGTTACAACCAAGGTTCTGGCGTCGACTTTAAAAAGGTCCTTAAAAAAATATCAATTGGTGGAAAGCTATCCACTCCTACTGCAATTAATTTTCAAAATAGCCGCGTAAAACAAGATGGAATATTTACCGATAATAACTGGAATAGCGGCGATATCGGAACGACTTCGGGATTGGCGGTTCAGGTTCGCTATTCGGATTCGATCTCACCAGTTCCTTGGTTAGGTTATTACGGTGCGCTGAACATCGAAGCTAACCGCGAAATTAACTCATTTAGATCTAGCAATTTTGGAAATCCCCCAAGTTATCAGGCCTGGATCGCAGAGGGCGGCGCGATTTTTAATATCAATGATAAGTTTTATGCGCCCGTCGGATTGAATTACACATTGTTGAATTTTCGAAAATCCGGTCAGTTTAAGGATTTTGCAATGACTCCTGATTTGGGATACCAGGCGGGAATTGGTTTCCGACCTACAGCCCACTTTTCATTAGAGCTTCTGCAAAAAGAAGTCCGTTACGATAATATTGAAGTTCAAGTTGAAGGCGCAAAAGTGAGCACTTACCAGAATCGATTGGCGGGAATCGAAATTTTGGGAAAATATAATTTCTAAGAGTCACTGGGGACTATTTTAGTAAAATTCGTTTTTTTTGGAGGGGGATTATGAGGGCAAAAAGCGCGGCAAGCCTTTGTGTTTTGGGTTTAACATTTGTTTTGATTGGCGGATTAGTTTCCTGCAATGCAAAAAAAAATAACCCCGACGCCGTCGCAGAAGAAGCTCAAACTCCTCAAAATAAAAATAAAGATCCCTTGGCTAAATTTTTGTCGGTCGAAGAAAACAAGAAGTATCAACTTTGGAAAAATTCGATTCTAAAAGAATGTGGGCTTCAGGAAGTTTTAGACGACAAAAAGAAATCAGAAGATGAATTCCGTCCATCCAGACTGATCGACTACCAACTACTGATGAAGCGAAATCAGAACAGTCGATTTATCCAGATCGCGCCTAATCACTACGCGCAGATAGAATCAGGTCTGGTCGGAAATACTCAGCCCATCAACTGGTCGCTGAAGGACCCCGAAACTAATGAGCGCGCCACATTAAGAGCTCAGCTAAATGGTTCAACGTGTACGCTGTCTCTTGATGATAAAGTTATTTTCTCTACCGAAATATTTCAGAACTTAGTGGTTTGGGGTGATTTTAATTTAAACAAACGAGTAGCGCCAGTTCTTGGACCTTTTGGAGATCTTGATGAGAGTTCGGCCCGACGCAACGACCCCCCGGCCGAATATGCAGTGTATGGTCCCAACTTCTTGAATAAGTTATTTACTAATTTCTTAAAACCTAATGACCAGTTCTTTGAAGACATAGCGACATATCTTCAAATCAGCAAACTGACGGCCAAGAGTTTCTTTCTGGAATTTGAAACTAGCAGAGACTCGGATCAGATATTTTACCTTAAGACCCAAGATCCCTGGCCCGTTGTAGACTTTGGTGGGACTGGAAGCCCGGATTTTGAACCTTTTTTTTTAAAGGACAACCTTTACAGAGAATTTAGGTCGAAACGCTTTTATTTTTTGAATTTGCAGTTTCAGTTTTTAAGCAAACCCTATACCCCGGTAAATCCACCTGTTTCAGGGGATCAAACAGATGGCGAAGCCGCCTCCGAACCTGCCCCAACTGTTAAGTCCGAAGCTACTCCCTTTGTTTTTAATTTTGTCATTCAAGTGACGCCACCCCTTAGCGGCGAGCAAAATTCCACGCTCAATCTACAAAAAGGTGAATATGTCGGAGCAAAAACTTATACGATGGCCGATTATGCGAACTGCATAAAGAATCGTTTTGACCTGATTAAAAAAGCCACAAAGAGAAACGGCCAGATGGATGACCCCTCGGATCCTCCGATCGAAAGTATCAATCCGCCCTCTGAGTCCTTAAAAAAAATCTGCAGAGTTTATCAGCCATCGGATGATGGCGAGGCTGCGGTGAAAGCATCTGTTCAGATGATCGTTAAATATCTGGACAAGCCTGATAATAAAAACATTCAAGACTTCGGGCACTGGGATGACGATTTGATCTACGCGTTCGAACAAGCTAAACTGCAAAAAAAATCTTTTGTTGCATATCTAGAGTTAGGATTGGGGACCCCGGCGTGGGTCAACCAAGTGGATATAATTTGGGCGCAAATCCTAAAGATGAAAGAAAATTTCGGTTCAAAGTTTCCAGCTCGGCTAGAAAAGCTGCCGATCTACCTAGCCGTTAAGGGAATTCCTTTGGATTCGACAAGCTTACAAAAAGTTTTGGGTACTTTTTTGAGTTTTGGCGATACGCTACCCAAGTATTTTGACGGAATTTTTGAATCCTTAGAGAAAGGCCATGTGCTTGACGCTGAGGATATGAAAGCCCTGGATCTAATCAACGCCGAGACCATAGCCGCCTTTCAGGCGCTGCTGAAAAAATCGCAGGAATCTTCTTTTGTTCCGATTTCTCAGGGAACCGATGCAGGGCTTTGGGAAAACAAATGGTCTGGTGCGCAGATAAGGGATTTAAGTTTGCTGATTGATTGGTCCCGACAATTTTATATAAAAAATCAATTTTTTGCCGACAGTAGTTTTAGGTTTGATACGTTCGCGCTAAATTTGTACAGAAGATTTCCGAAAGGAATTGCCTTTATCCAAGAAACCTTCGAGGCCTTAAAGACCCTTGATTTTGTTTTCGAATTGAATACTAACGATTTTATGAACATAACTGTCGAGGGCGTTAAATATGACGTTGCAACAAATCAGTATTTGAAAAGCCTGGCCCCAGAAATGGTCGAAAATTTGAAAATTAGTTCTAATATTTCTAAGGAAGTGGGCGGCGGTTGGTTTGGAACATTTTATTTAGGAATAATGATAAGCCAAAAACCAGATGCGATCGAAATCGCAAGGCTGAAAGATCTATCTGTGGCCCTGTGGGAATTTAATAAACGAGAAAAGCAACGTGTGACCGAGACTTCGAAAAGCGCGCTTACCAATAGTTTCCCAAGGTTTTTTAATTTGGCGCAAACCAGCCGTTTATCAGCGCAGGATATTTTTAATTTTGAGCGCCTGTCGGTGATTCTGAATCGATCAGCAAAATGTCAAAGTCCTGGTCATATGGACGCGGTATCAAATCGCTCGCAATGTATCGAGGATCAGCTGGTCTCGACCCCTGGAGGTATTTGGAATCCAGAAATTAAAGATATTCTTCAAAATATTGTTGAAACTTTAAATGCTGTTTTAGAAAATAACCGAAATCCTTTTTCAAAAGATTGGACGACGGATACACTAACGGTTTTATTTTCCGCGCCATTCTTGAAATGTCCCGCCCCGGCCATGGCCGCCAGCGGACAAACGTTTTTAGTCGTGGTAAAAAGTCTAACTGGTGAACCTGAAAGTTTGTCAAGATCGATGAAATTGCAGAATGCCTTGGTCTCGTTATCCGCGTGTCCTAATTAGAAGAGGTTGTTTTTGGAAAGAGTGTTTCTGGGATTGCCGGTTTTCTGGGGATTGACGGCTTTCTGGGGATTGACCAGTTTTTCAGCCGACCAGGATTTCTTTTGCAAGACTTCAAAAACCCCTGGCGATTTTTATCAGTGCAGTCTTAATGAGCACCCGCGAACCCAAGAAGCTGTAATTTCGGAAAAAATTGGTGATTCCATTTTTGATAAAGCAAGGCAGTTTCAAAATCCAGAGCTTGGCCTAAGATCCATGACCGGTCAAAACGCAGGTGAATCAAGGGGCGGGACAGAGCTGTCCTTGAGTTTTCCAGTGACCCAATTTTTTTTTCGAAGACCTTTGGAAATAAAAATTGCTGAAAGCCAAAAAAAATCGCTAGCTGTTGAGTCTCAGTTAAACACATTGAATGCCCGGCTAGAGGTGCTAAATGATTTGTTTCGATGGCGCCAAACAGAACTGGAACTGAGTTACGTCAGCGATGCCCTGAACAGATTTAAACAAATCGAGAATCAGTTTTTAGCCCGTCCTGCCAGAGGACCCGAACAAGAGATTACTTTAAGTCTGGTTGAATTGGCGCAAGGGGAATATCAGGTCAAAAAAAATTCGTTGCTTTTGGAACGTCACCAGATTCAATCCCGATTTCGAACTTTCTTGGGCGAAAAATTTGAATTCAAATCCGATTATCTGCCGCAGTTCAAACGAAATTGGCCCGACCTAGCAAGCTTGGTCCCTAAACCTTTGCCTTTTGATCAGTCCTTGGAACTGCGTAAACTTCGTTTGGACCTAGATCGACTTTCCGCCGAGCGTGAAATGGCCGAGGCGAACACCTATCCGATTTTAATGGCTGGGCCCAACCTGCAGCGAAATACCGAAGGACCCAACGTGTATTACACTTACGGTGTGTCGTTAAATGTTTCGATCCCGATTCTTAATTGGAATCTGGGCGGAAGGCGTTTGGCCCAATATAATTTTGATCTTTCAAGCCTTCAAAATAAAGTGCAAAGACAAAGATCTTTTTTTGAGAGTGAGCATTTGGTCGAACGCTATGAACAAGCTGTGAACTCCTTAAAAGATCGTAAAGAGTTGCAATTGATCCAACAGAAACACAAAATGGTCGACCAATATTTTAAACGGGGACTGGTCAGCGGAACGGTGATTTTGGAAATTCATCGGCAAATTATTGGTTTTACCGAAGCCCAACACCTGCACGAACTTGTCGCCGTCGAGGCCATGGCCAGAATTTTGGCGTTACAAAATTTAGATCCTAGTGGAGTTCTGAATTGAAAAAAATAGCCTTGAATTTAAACCTGCAAATATTGCTAGTCTTGTTTTTGCAGCTCTTGATTGTCGCTTTTAGTTTTTCCGAAAATTCAAAGGCCCAGGAGACAGAAGAAAGCGGTGTTTTAGGGCCAGGCAAAGGGGTTACTGCAAAAAGTGATCTTGGGTTCAAACTATCCCCTGAAGCAGAAAAATTATTTCGCGTTCAATCTAAGTCTTGGCAGGAAATTATCGCCAAAAAGCCAAATGATTTTCCAAAGAATGCATTGATCAGAGTGAAAAACGAAAAATATTTTTTTCGTATTCGCGATCATTGGATTAAGCGATTCGAATTCAAGGAAGATTTTTGGACCTCCCAACAAATTCTTGAAGAACTTCGAGACAGTGATCGCATCGTTGTCAGTGGCACGGAACTTTTAAGGATTACCGAACTGTTTGCAGAAAATGGACACGAAGATGGACACTGAAGCCCCAAGTAAGGGCATTATCAATCAGGTCATTTACTTTTCCGTTTACCAGCGCGGCATCGTCTTGCTGGTGACGGCTTTACTGATGCTGGGGGGAGCAGTAAGTTTTTTTTCGCTTCCCATCGATGCCGTTCCAGATATCACCAACAATCAAGTTCAGGTGTTTGCTAAGATCAACGGCTTGGCCCCAGAAGAAATTGAAAGAACCATCACCTTTCCGCTCGAGACCGCAATGCGAGGGATCAAAGGGGTTGAACAAATTCGATCGATCACGCGCTTTGGTTTGTCTCAAATCACCGTTATTTTTAAAGAGTCCATGGATCTCTACAAAGCTCGGCAACTGGTCAGCGAGCGTTTGATCACTGTCACCGCTTCACTTCCGCCGTCCACAGAAATTCAATTGGGGCCGATCTCGACCGGACTGGGCGAAATCTATCAATATGTTTTGGACACCGAAGTTATTGCTCAGGGCCAAGCCCGCGTTGAACAACTGATGAAGCTGCGGTCGATTCAGGATTGGTACCTAACTCCACGTCTTTTATCTGTCGAGGGCGTTACTGAAATCAATTCAGTGGGTGGATTTGAAAAACAATTTCATGTCGAACCTGACTTAAAAAAAATGGCTTTGTACCGAATCAGTTTTCGCGAAATTGTAGAGGCCCTGAAGCGAGTCAATCGCAACGTGGGCGGGGGCTACATTGAAGAGTCCGCCGAACAATTTTTAGTGCAAGGTGTGGGGCTTTTAAAAGATATTCAAGCGATTGAAAAAGTGCATGTGAAAACTTTGGATAATTTCCACGTCCTGCGCATCGAAGATTTGGCCAAAGTGCGGTTGGGCAAAGAGCTTCGCGTGGGCGCCGCAACTTATGATGGCCATGAGGTCGTCTTAGGCACCGTCATGATGTTGCAAGGCGAGAACAGTCGCACGGTATCTGCCAGGGTCGGTCAAAAAATCGAAGAACTAAAAAAAAATCTCCCCAATGGAATCAAATTAGAAACGACTTACGATCGTTCAGTGCTTGTGAACGCAACACTTGCAACCGTCGAGAAAAATTTAGTGTACGGAGCTTTCTTGGTGACGGTAGTCCTGATGTTGTTGTTAGGAAATTTACGAGCGGCACTGGTCACAGCGTTGACCATTCCATTGACTTTGCTCTTTACGTTTTTGGTCATGAAGCCATTGGGTCTTTCGGGAAATTTAATGAGCTTAGGCGCTTTGGACTTTGGGATTATCGTCGACGGTACGGTCATTGTACTAGATAATTGTGTGCGCACCATTCAAAACCAAACCAGGCTGCTGGGTCGAAAACTGACAAGGGCCGAAATTCAAGAAGCCATTTATCGTGCTGCGGTCGAAATTCGAATGGCGGCAGGGTTTGGTGAACTTATTATTGTAATTGTTTTTTTGCCGGTGTTCGCTTTGTCAGGGGTCGAGGGTAAAATGTTTATCCCGATGGCGTCGACATTTGCGATTGCGGTTTTCGGGGCTTTAGTTCTTTCTTTTACGGCGGCACCGGCGGTGGCCAGTCTAGTTTTAAGTGGTCGGACTCAAAGCAAGGATCCATGGCTAATGAAGCACGCGCAAAAAATTTATTTGAAGATCCTGCTGTTTGCCATTTCTAGGAAAAATTATTTACTGGCGGTTGGAGCGCTTTCAGTGGTGACGGGAGTTTTTCTTTTGAGTCGATTGGGCGCCGAATTTTTACCGCAGCTCAGTGAAGGATCATTTGCTTTTGGTTTTGTGCGTCCGGTGAATATTAGTCTGACACAGTCCTTGGAAATGCAAAAAATGACCGATTCTCTCATCGAAGAATTTCCGGAAGTGCAGCACGTGTTCTCGCGGATTGGCACCAGCAAGGTGGCCACAGATCCTATGGGGGTCAACGGTGCAGATACTTACATCATGCTTTGGCCCCGCAGCCAGTGGCCAAAAATCGACGGACGTCGTCGCACTGAATCCGAGCTGGCTCAACAAATCAAAGACAAATTGGAAAAGTTCATACCTGGGCAGACAATCATGGCATCGCAGCCGATCCAGGCCAGATTTAACGAGCTTCTCGAGGGCACGCGCGCAGACGTTTCGATAAAAGTGTTTGGCCATGACTTGAAGTCAAATATGGACACAGCAGTCAAAATTCAAAAAATGGTTCAAAACATTCCAGGCGCTGGTGACGTTGGCGTGGATCTGTTGGGGTTATCTCCCATACTGAAAATTAATCCTAAGGATCAAGAGCTTGCGAAATTTGGAGCAAGTCTAGATGATCTTTTGCAATCGATTTCTGTTTCTATGGCCGGGGAAGAAGCTGGATATATTTACGAGCAAGAAAAGAAGTTTCCGATCGTCGTTCGGCTGGGATTACAAGATCGCGAAAGCCTGGCCAGTCTTGAAAAAATCCCAATTAAAATTCCCGGCAACGCTTGGACGGAATTAAAGAATCTGGCTGATTTGAAATTTCACGAAACTATCGGAATGGTGTCGCGCGAGAATTCCATGCGCCGGTCCGCCGTGCTGATCAATTTGCGAGGGCGCGACACCGAGTCTTTTGTTATGGAAGCGCAAAAGAAAGTTCGCGAACAAATCTTACTTCCACCTGATACAGAGATCGAATGGGGTGGAAATTTTAAAAATTTAGAGCAAGCCAAATCTAGACTTTCGGTGTTGGCGCCGATAGCTTTGCTTTTGGTTTTGTTGATGATCTACGCGGCATTTGGAAGTTTGCCTCAGACTTTTTTGGTTTTTTCATGCGTGCCATTAGCTTTAGTTGGAGGAGTTCTAAATTTAATTGTTATGGGATTGCCCTTTAGTATTTCCGCTGCGATCGGGTTTATCACGCTTTCGGGAATTGCGGTTTTGAATGGGGTGGTTTTGTTGAACTACTTTAATCAATTGAAAAGTCAGGGATTATCGGGTGTCGAGCTTGTGAAAAAAGCCACCGCAGTTAGACTTCGACCAGTTTTAATGACCGCGTTGGTAGCGATTTTTGGTTTTATCCCGATGATGTTGTCGACCGGTGTGGGGTCTGAAGTTCAAAAACCCTTGGCGACAGTAGTGATCGGTGGGATAGTTTCCTCAACAATTTTGACTTTGATTTTGCTGCCGATTTTGTATTTAGTTTTTGAAAAGCACATGCAAAAGTTCAGTTTAAAAATGGCCCACTAGGAGCTCACTAAGAGGAATGGGCCGAAAGCTTCAGCGTGAGCTTTGGCGCAGAGAATAGATACTAGAAAGTAGATACCGGAAAGTAGATACCGTAAAAATACAGACTAGAAAAAGGACATCGCGGAATCAAATTTTATTGCCTTCTCAAAGAATATATATCCGACCAGTTGAAAAAAGTGCGAGGGGAAAATCTGAATGAAAATCAATTTTAATTTAGCTTGTTCGCTTCTCTTTAGCGTTTGTTTTGCGCTTATCGCTTGCGATCAAAAAGGTTCTGCGGATGGCTCGCGAGAACGGGCCGCGGCCGAGCAGCAAGGGGCTAGGGACGTGAATAATGAGAATCTAACTCGACTGGCGAAGGGCATGGAAGATGACTTGGCCTTGCGCCATCATTTTTTCGATGCGATCGAGGGGGATTTTTCCGGTAGCCTAAAAATGGAAGACGACTTTTATCAGATCAATATCAATCTAGTTCGTAGTCTTCCAGCGTACATGGGGTCGCGGACTCGCCAGCTGAGCGAAGTGGAAAGTGATTTGAATGGACTTTATTTTTTAGTACGAATTTCTTTAAGCAAGTTCAACTCAAGTTTGTCGTCGGTGTTCTGCCATCCGATTGCTGTTCGTCCCAGCTTTTCAACCGGCGTTCTAACGGTAGCGTCGCAGGATTGTGCCAATTTTTATTCGCTATTTTTGTCTGAAGGTCCGTTGCAACGAGAACAACTGAATTCAAAAAGCTTTGAAGAAAATTTGAAAAACCAAGAACTAGGTGCGCAAGGGTTAGCCGACAAAATAAACTCTAAAGCTGTTCACAAGGTGAATTTTCTTCGCGGCACGCTAAAGACTCCGACCAGTTCAAAAGCCTATGACCTGAGCGTCGAAAGATCCACCCATGATCATTAAATCCCTAGTATCTTTTGTCCTGGCCATGGCGCTGGGGAATTTCACGCGGGCCGCCGATGTGGTTATGGATCTTTCCTTAATCAATCAAAAAGTACGCAAGTCTAATTTTCGGATTTTGGATAATGCGCTAAAAGTTTATCAAGCCAAGCTTGAGATTCAGCGGGCCCGAGCCGATCTGATTCCCAGCCTGACATTGTGGGGTATTGGCCGGGCGCTATTGGATCCGTTGCGGCTTTTGGAAGGGATCGAGGACGTTGCGCCATTTGTTGTTCCCGCCAATTGGTTTCGCGCCGAAGAAGTAAAAATTTTATTTTTAGCCGAAAGCGAAGCTTATCGTGCCTTAGTCGCCAATGAACTTTATTCCGCCAGGGCCTTGTATTTCAAAATCAGACTGGATCGTGTTTTGTTAGAAAAAACCATCGAAGCCGAAAAAAAACTAGAGGCCTTTTTGCCTGATCTGAACGATCGAGTCCGAATGGGTTTGGCACCAGCAAATCAATTGCGTGATTTGCAAATTAGAATTGGTTCATTGCAAAAAGATGCTTTGCTTTTAAAACGTTTGATTAAGGATTCAAGTCAGTCATTGAGTTTGTCTTTGGGCTTAGAAAACGCTGACCATCAGGTGGGATCAGATCCTCTGGATAAGGTTCAGCTGCCCGGTTTGCTAAAGGCTTCAGATTTTGAATTTCGGGTGCTAGCCAACAGTCCCGAACATCGCCAACTTGATCACTTTTTAACAGCTCTTCCATTAGTTAAGAAAGAAGTGAATTATTCTTTACTGGGCGGAAGCTCTATCAGTCGCGGCGTTGCCGGAGGTTTTTTTGACCAGCTACCATCAACGCCTCAGGGTCTGGGATTTGGGCAGGGCGCTAGGTTGAAAATCTTGGACGCAGAAAAAGATCGTTTAAAGCTTCAACAACAAGCCGTCGACGAAGTTTTAAGACGCCAAGTCAGTCTGTTGGTGTCGTCGTACAACGGTGATTTTCAAAATTATCAAAGTTCTTTGCGCTGGTTAAAGTTATCAGAAGAAAGTTTAGAGCAAAATTTATTTGAGCTTAAAGTCCCCGGCGCCAGGCCCATCAGTATTCTTGAGGTTGTGGAATCTTCTAGAAATGTCATACAAACGCAGGCGGATGTTTTGGCCCAACAGTTTAGATTGCTGACTGCAAAAGACCGCATGAACCGACTTTTGTTTGCTGAAGATTACGAGATTTTGCCCGAAGGATTTGTCTCGGAAAAGGATTTTCGATGAGTGCCATAAAAGCCAGTCTGCAATTGTTAATCGTTGTAGGCCTGATGGTTTTGCCATCGGCTTGTCAAAACAAAGAAGCGGTAACGGATTTTGGAAGCTTGAAAGAAGCTAAAATAAAGACTCAAAAATTAATCGAACAGAAAGATTTTCAAACAAAGTCGCTTTTGGAAATGCAAAAATATTTTTTTTCAATTTACGAACAGCTCAATCTTTTAAAGCTGAACCAAGACGATAAAACGTCATTAAGCCAAATTTTAGGTCAGCTTCCCGAAGGGGATTGGTGCCAAAAGTTGATTTTACCCACAAGTGCCATTCAATCTTTGGACGCTTTTTGTTCTTCGCAAAAAGTCGCCAACTGTTCTTTTGAAATGCGCGACTACGGCCGTTGGGTGCGGGCTCTTTTTGAGTTTTTTAAAAAAAATAATCTAAAAAACGCTGAAGCTTGCGCTAGGTAAGTGCAAGCCATTTTAGAATTTTTGATGGGATGGTTGTTTTTTGTTGCGGATCACCGGAGGAATTATTAAAGATGGGTCCCAATTCTAACAAGGAGCTTGCTGATGCGTTTTCTACAGTTCAATCGATTTCAAGTTTTATCAATTTCGTACAAGTTTATTTTTATAGCTTCGCTTTTGTCCGTGGGTATCATCTCCAAGGCACAGATAAAGGCCGTGGGGCCGTCTGCTGGGTCTGAGGACGCTGAAGCGATTGAGGTCGTGCCCGAGCTAGAGGTGTTTGAAGTGTTTCTCTATTGTGCTGACAGCGCCAATGAAGTGACCTTATTTAAATCTCAGAATAATATTTACCGAGCGGTGCGAGTTCCTGTTTTAGATGAAAATGGAGACACCAGAATCCCAAATAGCGACACATCAAAATTTGACTTTCGTTGGCTTCCTTATCATCAATGCCGATCGATCGCTCGGAAAGAAGAAACCATTTACGAGTGCCCATCAAAGTTCAATCAAGGGATTATCGTTAAGACGATTCCTGGTACAGACAAAGGCCAAATCACGATAAAATTTGGCGCTTACTTGATGATGAAAAATGCAACTTGCGGGTTAGTTCAACCCTAGAACTCACGTTTTTTTAATTCAGACAACAACATATCATAGGCGGACTTTGCAGCGCCCTTTTCAGATCTTTGTCCCATGGACCGGATGTATTCGATAAAGTTTTCGTTCCCCGAAAGGCTGTAAGTTTTTGCAATGCCCTCGGCCTCTGATCTAGGAATGTCGTTCAATCGAAGAATCGTCAGGCTGGGAATGCGGGCCGCATATGCATCCCAGGCCTTGAGAACTTCGCAGAAGAATTCCGCTTGCAAGTTGTCGGATCCTCCATTTGTGGCACTGGTGGGGTAGCCCACTTCCTCTAAATGAATTGGTAAAGTGGTAAAGGCGGCCAAGTTTTGAAAATCCTTTGCCACGCCCGAGTTGGGTTTCATCCGAAATGTAGGATCCAATGGATAATATGTAACCCCCAAAAGGTCGACGACTCCCATCCAAGCTTTAAAAATATCGACAGCCTTCAAGTTACCCGAGCTTGGCAAAATGGTGTTCGGGTCAGTAACTCCGGCCAATGTAGTGACGAATCCAACATTTAAACTGGGATAGTTTTGGCGAAGCCACGCATTGATATCAAAAAGAAAATTAGGATAGTCCTGCCAAAAACTAGCGTCGGCACCAGGATTAAATTTATCAACTTCGTTTCCAATCAGAATTCGAGTCACATGGGCCGGATTAACTTTGGTAAAAATAAAAGCTAACATCGCTTTCGCGCGGGTTTTCAAATTCGCATTGTTAAATCGGGTCGACATTAAATCGGCCGGCAAATATTTTCCCGGCACATCCACAGGATGAATGCGCAAGGTAAACTTAATATTCAATGAGGTCGCCACCGCATTCATGCTGGCCAAAGTTCCGCAGCCAGGGCCGCACGAAGGATCTGTAAATGGGCCAGAGCTTGCGCCACTGCCGGTGCCTTCGATTTGATTCCAGTAAAGATGCAGGGACTGGTAGGTTCCGCCTAACTTTTTAAGCGCGGTCGCATTTTCGTCAAACGACCCACCAACGGCGACATTAGAAATGTCCATACCAAAAGTCCTAGATCCTTTTGCCACAGGCGAGGAATTGCAAACAAAAGTTCCATCGCCAGTTGTCGTTGGGGCCTGAGGCGCGGGGGCGGCTTCTTCGGATTGGCCGCCAGAGTTTTTCGCGCAATTGTGGAATAAAGGAACTGCAACAATCAAAAAAAGACCAAGATAAATTTTTGATTTAAGTGATTGGCTCAACCATCCCCCTGTTTTACTATGAGGCGAACATCCACGGCCCGCATCTCTAGTTTAATGGGGATCATTAGATTTTTCACTGAAAAATTAAATCGAACTAGCCTGAATTTTGAATCGAAGGAAAACACCACAAAATCCTTTGGGTTTTTTAAGAGGGTTCAAAAAAGTCCAGTCCTGTTTTGAGACGAATTTCAGGCCGCAGAAACAATCTGATGTTGGTAAAAAACTTGATGTTTATCGCTTAGAATTTTGTGCAATTCCTGCAGCGATTTTCCTTTGGGGTTCAGCCAAGCTTCGAGGTTTTCCTCTTTCAAAAAAATCGGACATCGATTGTGGCCGGTTTCTGCAATTTCAGGCGGGGGGTGGTCGGTGATTAGCGCACAAGAAAATAAATCGGCTTTATCTTTTTGTTGATTCAAATCCCAAAGTGTTGGGATCAGCATAATTTCAGAGCCTGTGGGTTGAAACTCAAGCACCAGATTTTTTTTACCTTCCACAGCAGTGATTTGCGAAGAATCTTTCACTCGATAGTCGTTGGCCAAGACATGTTCGTAAAATTTATGGACCACCATCAATCCGTGGTTTTTGCCAAATACAGGTTTCCAAAATGGATTTCCCAAATTGTCTTTTCGCGCATTGTAGCAGCCGTTGTATTTTCTGTCGAAGGATTCGGGTTGGCCATTGGGTCGCAGGTGATAACGGAACGGGGCGATCCCCTTTTCTCCCTGTTGGTTGACGTAAATCATCGACAAAAATCCGAAGGGAAAGACACTGGTCTCGCTGGTGCTTTTGACTGTATCCGTCTGCAGTTTAGAAATTTTATTTTTAATTTCGGTGATTTTTTTCGAAGAGATTCGCAAATCTTCAATTGCTTTTTTAGTTTCTTTTTCTTTCAAAGTTTTTTCGGCGTTGGCCAATCGTTTTTTTTGACTAAACATTTCGACTTCGCATCTTGAAATCTCGGACAAGCGCCAGTCAGTGATCATTTGGGAAATGCGAAACTCTTGCGGGGATTGGGGCGCTTGAAGAAATGGAATCTCCATGGCCTTATTGATTGAAAGCTTTTCGCCGGCGCCCCGACGCGAAAAAAGATCTTCGTACATATCCAACTGCACGCGCGCATCAAACCGAAGACCAAGTTGTCGCGCATCCTGAAGTACCATCGCACTGTAACACATAGAAAAAAGATATCGCGCCAATCCAAGAACCTCAAATAAAATGAAAAAAGTCCAATTCGCAATCTTGGTTTAAATCTGGCTTCATGGGCGCCGTCCACATTTACTGTAGGTCCCTTGCTAAAGAAAGGGCATGACACTGCTGAAGTTTAATTCAGATGCTACAGGCACTCATTCTGCCGTTTGGAATGGTAGCGTCCCGAAAGTGGTAGAAATTTAAAGAGGAGTCCTCCAGAATAGATTTAGAAGCGCTAAACTATTAAACCAAAAAAGGAGAACTCACCCATGAGAAAAAATAAAGAAGAAAGAAAAAGTCACAAGAAGTAAATCATAATTTACAAGCGGAATTACCGCAGATGAGCTTAATGAGCCTTTTGCAGTTCGGAAGTC
>JANYDD010000020.1 GCA_025359945.1 Bdellovibrio sp.
AAAAAATAAATCGAAGGTCGTATCTTTTTTTGTGCCTAAAGACTAACTATCCCATGTTACCTACTATACGTATGCACATGACGCCACCTACCTGTCGTGTTCGACTGGAGCGCATTCAAGTCGACAATATTCGACAAGGCGAATTTGCTGGCGTCATGTGCATAGGTAGGGTGTTCGACATCAAAACATTTAAACGGCTTTTTTTGATTTGTTGTTGATGGAATGGCCAGGCTTGCGCTGGATACGAAATGTGAATGCAAAACAAAAAAATCTACAAATGTGCACCGAATTTCATACCAATTTCACTTAAAGTTTTCCACTGCCAAGCCTAGAGACTAAATTTTCATCCCGCTCGGTCACAAAGTTAACGACTGTGCCTGGGCGGCCGGCTCGTGCGGTTCTTCCCACGCGGTGTAAGTAGACGTTCATTTCTTTGGGCATATGATAATTGATCACTCGAGAAACGTGATCGACGTCCAGTCCACGCGAAGCTAAATCAGTGGAAACCAAAAGATTAATTTGGCCGTCTCGGAAAGATTTCAAATTATTTCTTCGCTCTACTTTGTCCATTTCGCCACGATAAATCACACACGGAGTCTTTTTTTCTTTTAATAGAGCGACCAAAACATCGCACTGCTCGCGCGTGTTGGTGAAAATCAAAGTCCCTCCATGACTAGGTTGGGACAAAATGGTTTCCAATAGCGGAAAGCGCTTTCCGTCAAGAACCGATCGAATTATGGTCTTTAAGGTCGAGACCACGCGATGGCTTCCCTGGCTACGAATTTCTTCAGCGCCCGAAAAAAGTTGATCGATCAGTTCTTGAACCTGATTCGAAACTGTGGCCGAAAAAAGCCCCAGCTGGCGCTTGGGCAGGCAAGCTTCTACGATTTTGTGGGCATCGGCGATAAACCCCTGATCAAGCATTTGATCGGCTTCGTCGAAAATCAACAGGCTAACGTCACTAAGGCTAATCAGTCGACGATTCATCAACTGAACTAATCGTCCCGGAGTAGCCACCAGAATTTCGAAGGGCCCTTTGATATTATTTTTTGCAACTTCCAAGGTCGTTCCACCCAGGATCGATCGAACGCGCAAGCGAGTGCCATGAGTAAAAATTTTAAAAACTTTCGAAACCTGCTCGCCCAGTTCTCGTGTAGGGACAATTACTGCGGCCCGCGGTCGGCTGTGAAGCTCAACAGTCTGGCCTTGATTTTCTAAATGTTTAAGCTTGTGCAAAAGAGGTAAAACAAAGGCCAACGTTTTGCCACTACCAGTTTCGGAAACCCCAATGATGGATTTTCCATCTAGCAGAGCTGGCAGCGCGCGCGATTGGATTTCGGTCATTCGTTTCCAACGATTTTCTTTTAATGTGGCTTGCAGCGAGGGCAATAAATCTAATTCGGAAAATAATTCTGTAGTCATGCCCTCGCAATAGTCGGGAACAGGACTGAAGTAAAGTTCTGTTCTATTGGCACTTAAATTTCATCTCGACCTGATAACCTTTACCTAAGACTCCGTCAGCAATTCCACCGCCCATGCCGACAATCCCGCCGGCGGTCCGTTCATTTCTGCCACCGAAAACCCACGCGGCTCCGCCAACTCCTTCGGCCACTTTAGCTGCGGTCTTGGCGTTGTTGTAAGTTTTTTCGTCCATGCTTCCAGTGTAGTTTTTCTTTTCGTCGATAAAGGCCGGAAACTGGTGGCGCTGCTTGCAAAAATGCTCAGCCTGAGAAATCGCGTCCCGAGCTCCTTCTTCTTGGTCATCGGTCGCGACCACCACGCGGTTAATGCCGTCGCCGCCTGGTCTGACATCACGGTGATGAGCGCAAGATGCCAACAAAAGACAGAAGACGCCAAAAATTCCAAGCCTAGTTAAATTCATAAAAACCTCCTAATTTGAAAACCACTTTGTCCTTCAAAAAATCCCGGGGCAAGGTTTTTTAAAGTGGGCCATATTGATTCTTGACGATCCCTGGGGCTTGCCTTTAGAAAAGCCCGTCGATGCGCAAAATCCTGTTTGTATTTATTTTCTTCGTCAGTCGCCAAGCCTTTAGCTTGGAGATCTATTCGTTTTGTTAAAACAGAGTGCTCGGTGGTCACGGGTTTGATTGTTCGATTTTCTGATGAAGTTGTCACACTTTTGGATTTATCGGGACGGTCGGTGCTGGTGCCGCAGTCTCAGGTTCAATCGGTCTTGGTTTACAACGTCGTCGAAAATCCCATCCGTCAATGCGGATGACACAGACTGTGAAAACCCCTATAGATCAACTAAAAGCCACCAATACTAATAGTATGTATTTTAAATTTGGGTCGTCACTGCATTTAAGCTTCTAAATCATGTAGTCTGCTGACATCGAGATCGCTAAAGTCAAACAGTCAAAATCAAATCAGTCGACATCAATTAACTTTCCGGGATTAATAATTAAATCAGGATCAAATATTTTTTTTATTTGTTTTAGAATTTCGATCTCTTCTTTAGACCTAGAAAATTGCAAAAAAGGTTTTTTGGTGAGACCCACCCCGTGTTCGGCAGAAATACTTCCGTGATATTTTTGAATCGTTTCAAACACTAGCTGATCGACTTTTTGGCAGCTTTGAACGAAAGCTTCTTTGCTTAGATTCGATGGCCTTAAAATATTCAAATGCAAATTTCCATCGCCGATATGGCCAAACCAGACGACCTCGAAATCTTTGTATTTTTGCTTTAAAAGAGTGTCCAAATCTTTCATAAAGGCTGGGACCTGAGACACCGAAACAGACAGGTCATTTTTGTAGGGGGAAAAAGGTGCCAAGCTTTCGCTGATTTGCTCGCGATATTTCCAAAAATTCTGAAGCTGCGTTTCGCCTTGGCTGACAACCCCGTCGGCCACCCAGCCGTTTTCAACCGCTTGTTCAAAAATTTGTAATGCTTTTTGTTCGGCTTGCTCACTGGGAATTTCGACCTCGGCCAAAACATAGAAAGGACTTCGCTGCTGGATCGGAAGTGGAAGACCGGTTTGATGCAAAAGTTTTTCCAAGGCTAAATCAGAAAAAAATTCGAAGGCGGTCAAAGTCGTTTGTTTTTTATAAAGGGCAAAGACGTTCATCACCGATTCCAACGCCGGCACGGATAAAATAAAAACCTGCAAGGGTGGGGGGGGTTGAGTTAGCTTTAGCGTGACATGGGTGATAAAACCCAAAGTCCCCTCGCTGCCGATAAATAAATGTCTAAGGTCGTACCCTGTCGCATTTTTAACTAGCGAATGATTTAATTCTAGAATTTCTCCTGATCCCGTGACGACGGTTAGTCCCAGAACCCAATCTCTGGTCATTCCATAGCGTAAAACTTTAATTCCACCCGCGTTGGTCGCTAAATTTCCGCCGATATGGCTTGATCCCCGGGCGGCAAAATCCACCGGGTAAAATAATCCCAATTCAAAAGCTTTTTTCTGAATCGATTGAGTGATCACGCCTGCTTCGACGTGTAAAGTTTGTTCGATTTCATTAAATTCTAAAATTTGGTTCATCAATTCGAACGAAATCACGACTTCATTTTTAGTGGCGCAAGCGCCGCCGCTAAGTCCTGTTCGTCCACCTGATGGGACTAAACTCAATTTATTTTTTCTGGCCCACAATACAATTTTCTGAACTTCAACGGTGTTTTTCGGAAATAAAATGGCGCGGGCCTTGATGTCAAAATAAGTAGTCCAATCCTTGCCGTAATATTGCACGGATTCGGAATCTGTCTTGATTTGGGTGGGTTTTAAAAATTGGGTCAGTTCTTGAAGGTCAGGATCTTGGCCCATCAATTGTCCTTTCTTACTTATTCTGGGGGTAGATAATTTTGTTTTTCGGCAAGACGAGCAGTTCGAATTTTAAAAAAAGAATAAACCGGACACAGACCCCAAGCAGCGCTGGCTAAAAAATAAATTCCCACTAGGGCCCAAGTAGGTCCGCCACCAAAAAACCAGGTGATTAAAACCAGACTTGCTAAAAATCGCAGAACGCGATCCCAGAGGGCCAAATTAATTTTCATTTTTTAATAATTTTTGAAGCTCGCCCGTTTGATGCATCTCCATCATAATGTCGCTGCCACCGACCAAATCTTGCTTTACAAAAAGTTGCGGAATGGTCGGCCAGTTGGCGTACGTTTTAATGCCGTCCCGGATCTCGGGGTCTTCTAAAACATTCACCGAGTAAAAGCTTGTGCCCACATCCTGCAAGATTGCCGTAGCTCGAGCGGAAAAACCGCACTGAGGAAATTGCGGGGTGCCTTTCATAAACAAAACAACGGGATGATCTTCTAAAATTTTTTTTATTCGTGCTTGCGTATCCATATTTTTTATCGCTCCTGGTAATTCGTGGTTATTTTGCTTTCGATTTAATCGACAAAGCGTGAACTTCTCCCGAAGCCAATTCGGATTCCAGGACTCCCATGACTTGACGATGCTGTTGAATTAACGACAACCCCGAAAACTGGGAAGCCGAAATCTCGACTTCGAAATGATTGGATCCGCCGGTCAGGTCAAAAACTTGGACTTCGGCCGAAGCAAAATGATTTTCTAATTTAGCCTTTAGTTCTTCTGTCGTCATACCTAGTGTTCTAGCAAAGGTCTTTGCGTTCTGCCACTTTTGAATTGCCCAAGCACTTTTTTTTTGCGACAATTTTTGACTTGGATCCTTTTCTGCTGCAAAAGCACATTAAAATTGAAAAAGCGAAAGCCCGCGAACTTCGACAAACTCAGTGGTGGAAACAGCAGTTGGGTCTGGGCATTTGCCATCTTTGTGGGCAAAAATTTGCGGCAAAGGGTTTAACGATGGATCATCTTATCCCTGTTTCACGAGGCGGAAAATCCAGCAAAAAAAATGTCAAACCCTCGTGTCGCCCGTGCAATCTAAAAAAATCCAATCGGCTGGCCGTCGAAATTATTTTCGACGAAAAAAATGATTCTTAAATTTTTTTGAAATTTAGGCGCAGCCAAGTCCAATTGACAAAGATTACTTTGTATCGTCACAATGAATCTTCAAAGGAAATCTTAACGTGAGCAAAATTACTAAAAGTAGCACCGCGGAATATTTCGCGAAGAACCTGCAACAAGTGGGTTTTTCGTCACCGCTGAAGGCCGTGTTAACCACACTTAAAGAAGCGGTGGACAACGCCTTGGACGCCTGCGAGGCTGAAAATATTTTGCCCGAAATTTATGTCGAAATTAAAAAAGTGGGCACTGGTTCAAGCAAAAACACCGATCTGATTAAAATTATTGTTGAAGACAACGGTCCGGGGATCGAACCTGATGACCTGGCCAAGGTTTTTGGCGAGTATTTGGCGTCTTCAAAATTTGGAAAAGGACAGTGTTCGCGTGGGCAGCAGGGGATTGGAATTAGCGCGGCCACAACTTGGGCGCAGTTGACCAACGCCAAGGGTGCTATCGTTAAGACAAAAACCAAAGGGATGCGAAAAGCGATCCAGGGACAGGTGGATGTCGACATCAAATCGAACACTGGAATTTTAAAAAATAAAGAAGCAGTCGATTGGGACAAGCCCCACGGTGTACGTGTGGAATTTGATATCGATGGTCGCATTCAAATGAACGGCGATGGTGGCCTGATTACCTATCTTGAGGGTACAGTTTTAGTTAATCCCCATTTAGATTTGCATCACAAACTTTTGGATCAAGAGTGGGTCCATGTCGCGCGAGTCAGTCAAACCATTCCCGAAATTCCAGAAAGCACTTTGCCGCATCCCCATACTTTTAAATTGGGCGAATTTATCACTCACTCGACTTTGTACGGAAAGACATCGCTGGATAAATTTTTAAAGACTGGTTTTTCGCGTGTGTCTGACCAATCGTTGAAAGATTTTGTCGTTAAAGGTTTGCCGAAAGGGCTTTTAGCAAAGTCTGTGTCGGGTCTAAGCGAAGTGGATTTTAAAAAAGTTTTTCAGTCGGTGCAAGACACTGAATTGATGCCACCTTCGACGAAATCGGTGTTGACCGTCGGGGAAGAATCTTTGTCAAAAAGTATTCAGCGACTGGGAAAAATCGATTTTTTTTCGGTGATGACTAGAAAACCCACGATTTGTGATTTTAAACCCGTGGTGGTGGAAGTAGCTTTAGCGCGATTTGTGGATCGCAATTTGGCCTTGGATGAACCTGTGCAGCTGTTGCGATTTGCAAACCGAGTTCCGCTTCAGTTTGATAAATCGGGCTGTGCGATCACTTGGGCGATCGAATCTGTTAATTGGAAAAACTATGGCTTGCAGCAACCAAAAGGAAGCCTTCCGAACGGCCCTTATGTTTTTGCGATCAGTGTGACTTCGCCGTTTATCAAATTTAAAAACGCTTCCAAAGAAACAATTGATGCTTCTGAGGAGCTGGTCGAAGAAATTCGCAGAGCGCTGATGCAAGCGGGGCAAAAACTTTCTCGACATATTAAAAAAGAATTTAAAGAGGCCGATCTGGAGCGAAAGCTTGCTCATATTTCGCAATTTGGACCCATTCTTGTTGAAGTTCTAGTTCGCATCACCAAATCGGGACCTGAGCGCCGTAAAAAAGCCGAAGAGGGTTTGCGAAAACTTTTAGGTCAGGATTCCGAAGAAGCAAAGGCATCGCTAGAAGAAGCCGAGACTAAGTTAAGCGCACAAAAATCTAGGCAAGCAAAAAAAGAAGGTCGAAGCGAAGAGAGCAGCGAAGTTCAAGGAGCTCTTCAAAGCCCCATTCAAAGTGAAGAGTCGCGTGAGAGTGTTGTGACTGACGCTGATGAGAAAACTGAAGCTCATTCTAAAGGCGGCCAGAAAATCTCGAAAAAACTAACCCCACCCAGGGTCGCGGCCAAATCGTTGCCAACCAAGAAACCGATCAAAAAAACTACGACCAAGAAAGCAAAATAAAATATGGCAAAGTTAATTAAAATTCGGGAGCTTGATTTAGATATTCCCAAAGAAGCCCAACGTATTGCCGAAAGAATGCTGACGGATCTTGAAAAAAGCAGGCGCCCTGTTCTAGAGGCCGTGAAGACCAGCCTAGATAATTCTTTCTACGATCCCAAGGTGGGGTATTTGACTCCGGGAGATAAAACCGTCAAGACCGAACTTAATGTTTCCTCGGTTCAAAAATTGGCGCGCGTTGTATTTATGTTAGAAATTATTCTGCGCAATTTAGATATCGGTTCCGTGAATACCAAAAGGGAGCTCTATTATATCTGCAAAGGTTTGATCCGTTCAGAAACAAAACTTCGCCCGTTGGATTTTGAAGGTCAGGACGAGAGCGATGCGATCATTGATTTTATCGGCGATATGCTTCGGGTTTACCGTGAAGAACTAAATTGTTTTGCCAACGATCGGGGCGGGCAAACCTATTCCCAGCAATTGGTAGTTTACGAGACCATGCCCGACGGAGAGAAAGCGACGATTGATTTGTCTTCTTTGGGAACATCGCCGTTTATGCCCAAAAATAAACCGCAGTCGTTAAAATTAAAAGCTAAAAAGAAAATTGATTTTTGTTTAGTGATCGAGTCCGAAGGTACCGCGGGGACTTTGCACGCGATGGGATTTACCAAACGCAATAACTGTATTCTGATGGGGGCTCAAGGGGTTCCGTCAAATGCTGTGCGCGGGTGGTGCAAGCTGATCGAAGACGAGCTTGCAGTTCCCATGTATTTTTTTGGAGATCTAGATGCCTACACTTTGCAAAATATTTTTAGAACACTAAAAGCGGGATCTGCAGCATCGTTAATACGGAATGCTGATTTTTCTGCTCCGGATGTGAAATTTTTAGGAGTGCTACCCGAAGACGTCAAACGCTATGATTTGCCTCACTACAACGTTAAGGAAAGCGATCCGGTCGAGGCCCGCGCTTTAAAAAAAGCAAAAGATGCCCTAGAAAACGACCCTTTTTTTCTGGATAGAAAGAATAAGGGTCTGGCCGATATTTTAAAATGGTTACTGAGCGAAAAGATTCGTTGCGAACAGCAGTCTTTTTTCTCCGTCGATGCGCGCGATCCGATCATTATGGAAAAGTTGATTCTGGAAAAAATTCGCAACAAAAGCTACGTTTAGTTAATTTCGAAGTTCTTCTGGTTCTTTGGATCGATCTGCGAAATTGCTGTTATCGTCATCTACTTCGTCAAGCTGATCGCCTGATTGTGCTAACAAGCTTAAATACTCTTTGCCGATTTCAATTCTAGTTTCGGCATCCAATTCGTTGCGAACAGCTTCTAAAACTTCTTCTTCCTCTTGCACGTGGTGTTCGACCAATTCCGCAAGGACTTTTACTTTGGCCGTCCATGTGTCTTCGTCGTCTTTAACTTGGTCAATTTCTTTCATCAATTGAGCTGCGATGGCATGTTCGGTATCACCCTCTAAACCTTCGGTTCGAAGCTTGTCTTGTTCTTTCATATGAACGTAAAGACTTTCTTCCTCTGCCTGAGCGTGGGCCATCAAAAGAGTTTCGAATTCGGCGTAGATGGTTTCTCTTTCTTCCACGCTGACGTCAGGATCTTTGAGCGTTACGAGCATTTCTTTTATCGGTTCGTGGTCACGAATTATAAGCTGGGTGATGTCGACCTGTTCTACGTTGTCCACGTTGGCTTTTCGCGGAGTCTTCTTTGTGCTTGCGTTTGAGCTTGCGGATTTCGAAGTTTTTGATTTCTGGCTTGCTTTCATTAAATGGACTCCTTTTTTTTAATTGTTTCGCGTTTTCTGCGACGGATACACGTTGGTTTAAGCAAATCACCAGCCAGACTAAAAGGTGAGTTCAATTTATTTGGCCCCGAAAAATAATCAGGTAAGAGTAATTTTGCATCGTCCCTGCAAAACCACGGTGCATATTGACCCGTCTGTTATCTTTGCGGGTGTTTTCGGATGCGAAATCAGGTGGCAACTGCTTTGCAATCCTTAGAAAATGACTTGAGTGGAAATTAAATCGGTCGGTCGACTGCAATCAACAAAGGAATTTATGAAATCAAATACTCATACAACGTTTTTAATACTCGCGGTTGCTACTGTTATGACATACGGACAGCTGTCGTGTTCACAAAAGGATTCCAACAACGCTAACCCTAGCTTACCTGAAAATGCAAACCCGTCCGAGCCTTCTAATTCGAATATTTTGAGAATGGGTGGCACCAACACCGGCGGCAGCTACAAGCTCCGCGATCGAAACACAGACTTCGAAAATTCCGGCCGGCGCTTTTGTAGACCTTGCTTTCGGAGCGATGGCTTTTAGTTCTGTGGGCCACGGATCCGGCGATTCAAGCGTGTCGCAAAGCGGGCACCATTTCGGTACCAGGAGTTTACGCGGCCATGCTTGATAGCATTCCTTTCGGTGCTGCCTTTGCAAAAGGTTTAAAGTTTAATATGGGCCAAACTCACACATAAAAATATATGGCGCCCCTGTTAGGCCGAATTCTCGATGACGAAATCGATCCTTCAATCGTGATCAGCCATCGGATTCAAATCTCGGAAGGACCCGACGCCTACAAAAAATTCAATGAATCAAAAGAAGACTACAGAAAAGTCGTTATTCGAATGCATTAAAAATCGTGAAATGGCGGTGATCTAAGGCGATTTAACTCGATCAGATAGTCGTTGGCCATTTTTAGAGCGCCCACTTGAACTGCGATTCTTTCGGTGGCCCACTTTCCAGCCCATAAATGTGAACCACTTTGCGCTTGGTGAAAATACCCCAAATACTGAGCTACAAAAAGCGCGTACTCTGACAGATTTTCCGCATCGGTATTGTTTTTCACAAGGTCTTCGATGACGTTTGAGTATTTTAGTTTTTGACGCTTTAAAAATAGTCCATCTGGGGTGGTGATCAGCTCGAATTCGTCGTCCACTAATGGGCGATAAACAGTTTGTCTAAAGTTTTCAGCGACAACTGCGGCCGCTTTGATTCCGTTCCAGTAACTTGTCGAAGGTTTGGCTAACATTTTGAATTCAAAAAGTTGGTCTTGGTTGTCTTTTAAAATTCTTAGCAAAAATCGCGGCTGATTTTGACTTCCGCCGCCAGTTTTAAGATGGAAGCGAACTTCTGCAACAGTCGCCACTCCCAGCGAATGCAAAAAATTGGGTTCTACTTTTTGATACAATTTTTGCTGGGTCAGGGTGATCTGGCTAAGAAGGGGCAACCTTAAAAAAGCTTTCCAGTGAAAATCAGGTTTGATGACGTATTCATTTTTAAAAAAAGCCAATGGTTTTGGCACGACCCCTTTTAAACCAAGGTCGTAACCTTTAAAAATATCCTCCAAAGATATTTGCGGGTTCATTGAATGGGTAGCTGCCAGATATCGAACAAGGTCCAACACAAAAGGTGCATCGCCTAGATCATCAATGTCGATCAGTGCAAACTGAAAATGATTCTGAACAAAGGCGTAGCCAAAATTCAAAACGTGTGGATCGCCTGAAACCTGGCCTTCGATTAAAATTTCCGTCGCAAAATAATGACTAGCATGATCGTGGCACCAGCTCCAAAAGTGAGGTGCATTAGCGCGTACAGATTCAAATAAATTTTGTCCGCCAGGCCGAAAAAGTCCTTGTGTTGAAACACCCAAGCTAGGCAAGCTGACAGCGCTAAGGACGAAAATTGCAAAGGCCAAAGAGAAAGCTTTGTTACAAAAACAATAAAGTGGTTTCAAGTTTTCCCCAGGTTCTCTCTTCGGTAGCTTGAAATAATTTTTAGGTCAATGAGTCTGGCCTGGCTTTCGATTTTTGCGAATTGGCGAAGCTGACTGGTCTTTTTCCATTTGTGAAAGGTCGTCAGCAGCAGGGCTAGTGCCGGCGGTTTTCAAAATGCAAATCTGGTGTCGCAAACCCATGGCTAAAACCGCCGGAGTTAAGTCAGCAACGGTATAGAGGAATTTAGGTCGTTTCTTTTCTTCTTTTAATTCTGATTTTTGTTTTTTGACGACAGGAATTTTCGAATTTGCCTGGTAACAGATGACATTGCCAATGATGGAGTCTCCATCAGTAATTTGGCCTGAATCATCAGTTTTTTTAACGATCCTTACGCCATTCATAGCTGAAAGGGGCTTTGCGGAATTCAATTTGCAAATCACCGAAGGCGTGACATCCGAAACTTGCCCCGTGGATTCCACAAAAGCAAAATTTTTAGGATTTGCTTGCACTTTCAAATCGGCCGCCATAGGTGCACCATCAGCGAAAGTTTTTTCTGTAGGCATGTCATTTTTAAAATTGAATTTCACCTTTACTTTTTTTTCGATCATCCGGGTGGTGGCAGGGTCGACCTGGTCGCAATCGTTCATCAATGCAGACTTTTCTGAAAGCTTATTAACTGCGAAAGACTGGCACACAAAAAGCACGGCGCTTAGAAAAATGAATTTTGAAAACAAAGAAAACCTCCAGGGACTTGCTAAAATTATACTGCGTTCGCGGGCCGTAGGCGAGCAATCCACAGGCGGTCCAAACTATTTGTCGACGAAAGTCGGGGCCACTGATTTTTTTTGATCAACGCGACATTTCTTGGGCGGGGGTGCCAGTGTTTGATTTTCCAATAGAGAGAGTTACACTAATCAAGAACTTTTCAACGTAACTTCAACAAAGGTGATGACTGTGGCGACAAAAAAGAGCGGCAAAAAATTAAAAAAATTAAAAAAACCCAAAAAACTCCAAAAACTCAAAGCTTCGAAGAAAGCGGCCCCAAAAAGGGCTTTAAAACCCAGCCAAAAAAGTGTGAAGAAAATTGCTAAAAAAATCAAAAAGAAAGTGGCGCCCAAACTTGCTGCTAAAAATACGAAAAAAGTGAAGTCAAAACTTTTGGCGAAAAAAGTTTCAGGCTCAACTGCTAAATCAACCTCTGCACCCAAAATTGAAACGTCTCCGGAACTGGTTCAAAAGACTTACGCGACCTTGGAAAAAAATCTAAAAATCATGAGACAACGCTTGGGTCGCCCGATGACATTGGCCGAAAAAATTTTATACGGTCACTTAGATGACCCTCAAAAACAAGAAATTATTCGCGGCGAAAGTTTTTTAAATCTTCGCCCTGACCGGGTTGCCATGCAGGATGCCACAGCACAAATGGCCCTGTTGCAATTTATGCTAGCGGAGAAAAAAGAATCTGCGGTTCCAGCTACAGTTCATTGCGATCATTTAATTCGCGCCAACGCTGGAAAAGCCAAAGACATGAACATAGCCATGCAAGAAAACGCCGAGGTCTTTGATTTTCTTTCTTCGGCTTGCTCGAAATATAATTTGGGTTTTTGGAAACCCGGCGCTGGAATTATTCACCAAGTGATTTTAGAAAATTACGCTTTTCCAGGTGGCTTGATGATCGGGACTGATTCTCACACCCCCAATGCTGGTGGACTGGGAATGATCGCAGTGGGCGTTGGCGGATCCGATGCTTCGGATGTGATGGTGGGTTTGCCCTGGGAAGTTAAAAATCCCAAATTAATCGGCGTCCATTTGAAAGGCAAAATGAATGGCTGGACCTCGGCCAAAGATGTGATTTTAAAACTTTGCGGGCTTCTGACTGTAAAAGGTGGCACTGATAAAATAGTTGAATATTTTGGCGAAGGCACGGTTTCCATCAGTTGCACCGGAAAAGCCACGATCACCAATATGGGCGCTGAACTTGGCGCCACCTGTTCTTTGTTTCCTTACGATCATCGAATGGCTGCGTATTTAAAAATCACTCAACGTGGCGCTTTGGCAAAACTAGCTGGCGACAACAAACACCTTTTGGTCGCAGATAAAGAATGTGAACAGGATCCTGTAAAATATTACGATGAAGTGATTGAAATTAATCTGTCGGAACTTGAACCTCATTTAGTGGGCCCTCATTCGCCAGACGTGGCTAGACCGATTTCCAAAGTGGCTGAGGAAGCTAAAGAGAAAGGTTATCCCACTAGGTTATCGGCGGCTTTGATTGGTTCGTGCACGAATTCTTCCTATGAAGATATTGGTCGCGCTTCGTTTATCGCTGAACAGGCTTTAAAAATTGGACTGAAAATGCCTCAGCATTTTTTAGTGACACCGGGATCAACGCAAATCCAAAAAACGATCGAGCGCGATGGCCAGATGCAGGTTTTTAATTCTGTTGGTGCCACAGTTTTGGCGAATGCGTGCGGACCTTGCATTGGTCAGTGGAAACGCGACGATATGAAAATCGGTGAAAAAAATACGATCATCACTTCATTCAATAGAAACTTTCGCGGAAGAAATGATTCCAACGCCGAGACCTTGGCTTTTATAGGCAGCCCCGAAATAGTTATGGCGCTGGGCTTGGCGGGTCGCTTGGATTTTAACCCGATGAAGGACGAACTGCAGGGACCCAACGGTAAAATTCGATTGAAAGCTCCGGAAGCCCCAGAGCTTCCGTTGAAAGGATTTGTAGCGGATCCCGATGGATATCAAAAGCCTTTAGGTTCTCAGGCCAAATTACAAATCAATCCTAAATCGCAGCGTCTAGAATTGCTGAAACCTTTTGCGCCTTGGGATAAAAAAGATTTTTTAGGTCAGGCGATTCTGGCAAAAGCTAAAGGCAAATGCACTACGGATCATATTAGTCCAGGTGGACCTTGGCTGAAATTTCGAGGGCATTTGAATCATATTTCTGACAATCTTTTGCTGGGGGCAGACAATGCATTTACCGGAGAAATCGGTAAGGGTAAAAATATTCTTTCTGGCGAAACCGGAATTGAATTTGCCAAAATTGCGCGAAATTATCAAGAGATCGGTCAAGGGTGGGTGATTGTCGGCGACGAAAACTACGGCGAAGGGTCCTCGC
Organism: Bdellovibrio sp.; assembly: GCA_025359945.1. Classification (GTDB taxonomy): domain Bacteria; phylum Bdellovibrionota; class Bdellovibrionia; order Bdellovibrionales; family Bdellovibrionaceae; genus JANYDD01. The sequence goes on from JANYDD010000020.1 coordinate 13,728, forward strand.
GAGAGCACGCTGCGATGTCTCCTAGATATTTAGGTTGTACCGCAGTGATTGCAAAAAGTTTTGCGCGAATTCACGAAACCAATTTAAAAAAACAAGGCGTGTTGGCCTTGCAATTTAAAAACCCCAGCGACTACAGCAAAGTTCAAGAAGCCGATCAAGTGGATATCATCGGACTGTCTCAGTTGCAGCCAGGCAAAACTGTCGACATGATTTTAAAACATGGCGATGGGACAAGTGAAAAAATTCAGCTGAAACATACTTACAGTAAAGATCAGTTGGATTGGTTCAAAGCGGGCTCTGCTTTGAACTTGATCCGAAAGCAGACCAAGTAATTTTCTTAAGAGTCTAGCCTGGCCCATTGTCGGGTAAGGCTAGATTTTTTTTTCGAAGGCATATCTTTTGTTTTAAAATGAAACATTTCTTTAGTTCAAAGGCCCAATAGCCTAACAAAGCTTAAATCCAGTCAATTTTTTGTCGGTTCCTGCCGAGAACAGAAGAGTGAAAAAAACTTACGCATTTCTCTTTTCATGTTTTATTTTTTTCTCGGTTTTGTTTGTGCATTTTATTCTTTCCTACCGAATCCAGACTGAAATTAAATATCGCGAAGACGACAAAATCATTTACGCCAAGGACAAGTTCAAAGCCCAAGTTTTGAAATCCTTTGAACAACAGGCCGAACTTTTGCATTTTTTTTCGTTTCAAGGATTTACTTCCGGATCTAGCCGTCCGGATTTTATCAAAGACAATTCCTACCACCGATTTTTATTATTAATAGGTGAAATCGATTCCAAAAAACCAAGCAAAGTTCGCTTGATTTACAAACTGGAAGGACAAGAATATTTAGAACTGCACCTGATCAAACAAATCCAGTGGTTTGAAACGGCGGGTGTCTCCAACGGTCTAAAAAGTACAATTTTGGCAGCAGGAAGTTCGAAACCGCTTTTGCTATTTGGCTTGCGCATTCCGAAAACCAGCCGAATAGTTTTTTCGATGATCGATGTTAAGCTGTTTCTATCTGAACTAGGTTTGGTTAATGCTCAGTTGGCTATGGGACCTAAAGTCGGCAAAGAAGATCAAAGTAACGAATCTTACGAAGATTTGTCCAACCCAAAAACCCAATGGCAGCAGACCGGTTTTGACTTCGCTGGAAAAAACTGGGAGTTGAAATATCCTACAGACCAAAATACTCGAGCGCAGTTTTTGGACTATGTCCCTCAGGGGTTTGTCTTGTTTGGCGTTATCAACTCTTTCTTGTTGGCGACGTTGATGTGGTCTTTATTAACGACGCGATGGATGTCTGAACAAAAAGAATCTAGCATGCTGAAAAAAATCGAAAGTAAGAACGAAGAATTGACGGCCATTTTAAATTCATTTCCCGGTATGGTTTCGTGGGTGAACAAAGATTTACATTACGTGGGCGTTAATAAAGAATTGGCTTCAAGCTTTCAACGGAAGCCAGAGGATTTTGTCGGTCAAGAAATTGGTTTTTTATCCACGCAAGACCCAGGAAATGAGCCCTTTAAAAAAATTATTACTGACTTTTTCCAAGGCTTGCAACCCAGACAAATTATTCATTATTCGTTCTCGACGGAAAGGGGCGAACACCATTTTATGACCACTTTGCAAAAGTACTGGAATAATGAAATGGCGATGGTGGTTTCGATCGATATCTCGGAGCAAAAGCGTTTAGAGAAACAAGTCGAAGAGACTAAAGTAAAAGCTTTGAATTCGTCTAGAATGTCAGCTTTGGGCGAGATGGCTGGGGGCATGGCCCACGAGATCAACAATCCATTGACCATAATTTATGCAAAGGCCAGTTTACTTAAGCGGGCCTTGTTGATGAAAAAGGGCGAAGTGGATTTACCCTGGGCGATTGAGTCTTTAGAAAAAATCGAAGCCACTGCGGACCGCATTTCAAAAATTATTAAAGGCCTTCGAACTATAGCCCGCGATGGAGAGGGCGATCCTTTTCAACCCGCGCGCGTTCAGAATCTGGTCGCTGATTTAGTTGAACTTTGCAAATACCGAATGGCCTCGAAAAGTATTGAATTTAGATTTCCAAAGGACATTCAAGCGCATTGGGATTTAGACTGTCGATCGACTCAAATCGTGCAAGTTCTGTTGAATTTGATCAATAATTCGTACGATGCCATCCAAAAAAATCAGGAAAAATGGATTGAGCTGAATGTGTCTGTGAATAGCGATACGGTGGAGTTTTCAGTCACCGATAGTGGCACGGGTATCCCCGAGAAAATTCGTGAAAAAATGATGCAGCCCTTTTTCACAACCAAAGAAATCGGCAAAGGGACAGGACTGGGACTAAGTATTTCCAAAGGAATCGTCGAGAGCCACAAAGGACAATTTTATGTGGATACTCAATCACCCAACACGCGTTTTGTGATGAAGCTTCCTAGGTATCAAATCAAAATTCCAAAAGCCGCGTAGGCCCCAATACTAAAAGTAGTAAACAGTTTTCATTTCTTTCTCAGAAAGAACTTCATAGACTTCGATCACGGAATCATTTTTTTTTATCTGATGATCAAGAATATATTTTTCAGCTTTAGGATAGACTTTCATGGGACCGATTCCGGGCGAGCCTTCGAACCTGGCTTGTAGAAAATGCCCTTCGGGAATTTCTTTTGTCTTGAAATTCGGTGGTAAGTTTCTAGGGAATTCATCGACCAAACATCCCCCAAGGCTTCGAAGTCTTTCTTCGTCGACGCTTCTGGGGTCATCAAAATATTGCCCAAAAGTTTTTGCGCAGCTAAAACCGTTGGCTTTGGCCCACACTTCTACTTCTTGGATTTTTGAGACAATTTTATGATAGGCACCTTGATGGTCTTGATAAATCAGTTTTACGGGACCAAACGTAGCTTCGGACAAATCCACATCTTTAAAGGCACCCAAATAATTGGCCAAATAGATTCCAAATCCCAGGACCCCAAGCATGATCGCCAACATCACGTATCGAATAAATTTTATTTTTTCCATTTGATCGAACATCCCATGGATGGTGTTTCCCGGGGAAGTGGTTTTCCATCACGAAGACAAAGCGCGGCTTCAAAAAGTTCTCGTCGGGTCACCAGATCTGCACTTTTCCAAGAATCATCTAAGCGACCTCGATATTTTAATTTTAATTGGGAATCATAAAGGAAAAAATCAGGGGTGCAAACTGCACCAAAAGTTTTAGAGACCTGTTGAGTTTCGTCATGAAGGTAAAGAAAGGGATATTTTTTTTCTTTGGACCTTTTTTTTAGTTCTTCAAAAGAATCTTCTGGGTAAGCAGCAGAGTCATTCGCGCAAATTGCTACAATTTGAATTTTTTCTTTCAAAAAGTCGCGACCCAATTGAATCAGTCTGTCTTCGATGGCCTTCACGTAAGGGCAATGATTGCAAATGAACATGACTAAAAGTGGTTGATGGCGGTCAAAGTCCGAAAGTGAATAAGTTTTTCCGTCGACGCCTGGTAAACGAAATTCAGGGCAAGGCATTCCTTTTTCCGTTTCAGGAGTATGCAAAAGCGCCATTTTAAAGATCCATCCAATGTACGCTCTTGGATTTGAATTTAAGACTGGCATTGCCGCTGACCTGCAAAATGGGATCGGAAAGGGGTGTATGATTGTTTAAAGCGTATTTTAAATTTTCACATTCCAGCCCAGTGAGCTGGTCAGACAAAGACCCAAAGACGGCGACAAATTCAAAATAAAGTTGATCCAGAAATAAATTCCAATGGCCGGCTGTCATTTGATAGTCCGAAGCTTTTTTTTGCAGGCATTGTACAAGATTTCCTGACAGATCCAGCCCAGGGTCCGAGAAAACATTTAAACCTAAACCAAGGACAATCTTCCATTGAGATTTTTCCGCAAAAGTTTCGACCAGCAACCCTGCGATTTTTTTGTTCTCACAATAAATATCATTTGGTGCTTTTATCGAAAAGTTTTGAAAGGCAAAAGTCTTTTGGAGACTGCTCCAAACTGCCAACCCCAAACGACACGTCAGCAAGGGGTGAGGTGCTGCGGCAGATTCAAAAACCCATGAACTTAACAAAGCATCGCCGCGCGCAGGAGAATTCCATAGGTTTTGGCCTCGGCCGCGTCCCGCCGTCTGATCGTCGGTAAGTACTAATCGAACTGAATTCGTTTTTGCGTGCAAATTAGTACTGTCCATTTGGACTTGATAAAGACACGAAAGTTTTTTCTCTTTCGCCCATTCTTCGGTTTTTTTTCCAACGGTAAAAGTCATGATGCAAATCCTTTTTATTAGGTCTTGGAAAGCCAATCAAATTTTAAGCTTAAATCACTGGACGGCGCCGAATGGGTCAAAGCTCCGACGCTAATAAAATCTACTCCCAATTCAGCGACTTTTTGCACTCGATCCAAATTCATATTTCCGCTGGCCTCGGCTTCGATCGCATCGGGTATCAACTGCAACGCACTTTTGGTCATTTCATCGTTCATGTTGTCTAAAAGAATTCGGTCCACGGCCAGGTCAACGCATTCTTGAACTTGGCTTAAAGTCGCGGCTTCGACTTCGATCGGCAGTTTGGTATGCAGGCGAACGCGTTGGACAGCGATGGGAATTCCCTTCATCAGGGCAATATGATTGTCTTTTAAAAGAACGGCAGAGCTTAAACTCTTGCGATGATTTAAACCCCCACCATGCACCACTGCGCGCTTTTCCAAATCGCGATACCCGGGCAATGTTTTACGTGTATCCAAAATTCGACAAGGCGTGTGCTTCACCTTGGCCACATAATGCGCGGTCAAGGTCGCAATCCCAGATAAGTGCATTATAAAATTTAAAGAAATTCTTTCGGCTTTTAAAATTTGCACTAGATCACCCAGTAGAGTGCAAACGATTTGGCCATTGGGAACAAGTTCGCCCTCTTCAAAATGCCATTTCAGTTTGGCGTTGGGCTCTAGTAATAAAATAGTTTGTTCGAAGGCGCCTGAACCCGACAAAACTAAATCTTGTTTTGCTAAAAGTTGAGCTTTGCCAAACTGCGGGCCAACGCCCAGGCTTTCGGTAGTCATGTCTCCAGAGGGCATGTCCTCTTTAAGGGCGGCTTGAATCAGTTCGTGAAGTGTCATGGATATTTTTCAGATTCTAGTAAAAGCTTTTGGATCTCTTCGCGGACTACACGCTCTATCACATCGGGAAGTAGCTTCCAAGCAAGCTCTTGAATCATTTCTTGCGCTTTTTCGCGCAAGATTTCTTCGGCCACTTCTTTTGAAAGGTTGGGCATCGACGGTGACGGCGAAAAAGTCAGTGAACTAGAGCTACGGGAAGTGTGTGGCGGCGGCGAAATCGAAGAAACGCCGGAATTCTCTTCGCCGGGCATTTGAATTTTAAATTTACTTAAGTCTTTATGTGACCAGCTTTCAGAATCAGCGGCTTCCAAAGCTAAATCGTTTTTGTGAGTTCGGGGCAGCGGAATCTGCTGAAATTCTTCGGGCTCGTCAGCTTCGTCAAAGGCAGCCGGCGATTTTTTAGCGAATTGATCATCATCCGAGATTTCGTCACTTGCTTCCACAGGAAAACTTGCCGGAGGCTCGACAAAATCAGGCAAAGGTGGAAACTCAAGGTAGTTAGAAATGGCGTTGGTCTGCAAATGAGGCACCCATTTTTTAACTAAATTTCTAAGCGTATCGGCATCGAAGGGTTTCTCTAGACGATCGCTGGCACCCGAAGCATTCATTTTTTCTTCGTCGATCTCCATAAACCCGCTCCACATCAAAATCACGGGTATGGAGGCCAATTCTTTCTGAGATTTTAATTCTTGGCTCATGTCGTAGCCAGATTTTTTTGAAAGTAAGATATCCGAAAAAATGATATGTGGTTTGAAATTTCTTGCGATCGGCACGACGTCAAATCCGCTGCTGACCGATTTGACTTCGACCTGAAAATCTTGCAGTGCCAGCTGCATTACTTTTTTAATTGAGATGCTCTCATCAGCCAGCAAGACGCGTAAAGCCATACCTAAAGTAGACATTCATGTCAGTCACGAGTCAAGGTGAAGAGAAGTTAATAAAGATAAATTTAAAAAAACTAAATGAATCGCAATGAATCGTATCGATAAATACATTTCGCAACTTTTCGGAACCTACTTTTTAGCTGGTTTGGTGATCTTCGCGACCATTTTTATGGCGATGGATGCGCTTTCTCAAATGTTGACCTTTGAAAACGTCACACCGATCGCCTTGTTGCATCTTTATTCGGCCTCGCTTCCGGAAACTCTTTATCGAATGGTGCCAGTGGCGTGTTTAATGTCGACCGTTTTCACTTTGACGACGCTGAACCGATCCAACGAGATGATTGCGCTTTTTAGTTTGGGAATGAGTCTATTTCGGATGAGCCTTCCCATTTTATTTTGGGTTGTTTTGCTGTGCTTTGTGCAACTAGGCTTGTCTGATTTTGTCTTGCCCAACTTTACTCGCCAAAAAAACTTTGTCTTTTACAACGAAATTAAAAAGACGCCCCATTTGTATTCGACAGTCAAAACCAACAAAATTTGGTATCGATCAAAAAACAATATTTTTTATATTAAAACTCTGAACGAGAAAACATCTAAAGCCCAGGGGTTGACCTTATACACTTTCAACGACGATTGGGATTTGTTGCAGATGACCACCGCCGAACAAGTTGAACTGAACAAATCAAATTGGACGCTAAAAAATGGCTCGGTCACTTTATTCACCCAAGAATCGTCGTTTCCACTGACCAGCAATTTTGCGGAAAAAAAAATTACCATGGGCGAAGACACCACGGATTTGACTCAAACTACGGCGCACACCTCGGATGTTTTGAACCATCATGATCTGGGAGAATTTATTCGCAAAAATAAAGAAGCCGGGTTGGACACAGTTCGCTACGAAGTGGACTACCATGCGAAATTTGGATTTGCGGTCACAGCTTTGGTCATGTCGCTTTTGGGAATTCCTTTTAGCGTAGGTTCATCCCGGTCGGGTGGCGTGATGAAAGGCGTTTCGATCAGTTTAGGATTGGTCGCTTTCTACTGGATTTTTTATAATTCTTCTTTGACGTTGGGTCAGTACGGCCAAATTCCACCGGTGGCTGCGGCTTGGATTCCAAATGTGGTGATGTCGGCCTTTGCTTTTATTTTCATTCGGCAGCTTAAAAAATAAAAAAGCTGAATGGAACTAACGAATCGGCGGCGCAGTGAAAAGGGTGGGCGAGACGTCTGGTATAAGCTCGATGGTGGCTGTTTTTCCATCATCTAACGAAATTTTTCGCGTAAAAACATCAAATTTTGTCGTGATGATCAGATCCACCGACGGTGAGTTTTTCAGAGCATTTGTTGCTTTTTTATACTCCAGCTTCGGCGAATTTGGGACGGCAACAATGGTCAGAATTTGATCCCCATCAACAGTGGAGATAGCAACTTCTCGGGATAAAGTCCCGGCCAAATCATCTTGCTTCGAGGCATTTGGAAAATTGATTTGGCCCTTGTACGTATTTTTGCCCCTGGCGGCTTGAGTTCGTCGCAGGTTGATCACCTGACCTTGTTCAAAACTTTCTAGTTCTAAAGTGCTGGGATTCAGTCTGGTCACAAGATTGGGCAAAGCCTCTTTTCCGGGATCTGTTTTAGGGTAGGAAACAATTTCGATCAGCTTCGAATCACCGGGCTTTGCGGGTTTTTGAATGCTTATTGTCTGCTTGTGGCCAGCCGCTGCTTCGATAAAGTAAAGTTTTGATAGCGGTGCAAAATGCCGACAATCTCCACCATCGTGAATGCAAACACGGGGGGTCAGTGGTTTTGAGAAATAAAGGTTGGCGGTTTTTTTAGAAAATCCCGAGGGCAGGTGAAGTGACGTTTGGGAACCCGAACGGCTGAGTTGCCCGATAATTTGAGCGCTTACCGTGCGCTCTTGGTCCGGAGTAGCCATTCCAAGATAAATTCTTATTACGGTTTTTCTGAAATCTGTTCGGTCCGACACCATCGCTGAAATCGAAGCATTTCCCAGTAAACCTTCGTTCAGTGTTTTTGAGATCATTGAAAGTTCTGATTCTGCTGGGGAATTTTGATGGCCTAGGGGTGATCGACGTATTTTTACCAGTGCTGCCGCTAAGCCGGATTTTGGAGAATCATTGGCCCAAACGTTAATTGGCCCGACAAAGATCAAAGTCAACATGACTTGGATCAAAAATTTTACAGACTTCACAAGTGGTCCCATTTGATTTTATCGGGAATTGTCAGGCGAAACTAAAAGCGACGAAGGTCCAGGCGACTTGACGAGATTCCAGCCCAAAGTTACAAGAAGCTTTGGGATCGGAGCCCTATGTTGTTGGAAGTTTTAAAATACCCAGATCCAAGGTTGCGCGAGAAGTCTTTGCCGGTGACTCGATTTGATAGCCAACTTAAAAAACTGGTCGCGAATATGTTTGAAACCATGTACTCCGAGGGCGGAATTGGTCTGGCGGCTCCTCAGGTCAATCAATTGGTTCGCTTGCTAATCGTGGATGCTCGACCCAATGAAGAAAAAGATCCCAGTCTCAAAAAAGAGGATTCCGAAGATCGATATTCAATCGAAGACATGACCGAGCTTGAAAAAAAACTGACGCAGCCCTTGGTGATTATCAATCCAGAAATTGTTTCAGGCCAAGGAAAAACGACCTTTGACGAAGGCTGCTTAAGCGTTCCCTCTTTTTATGAAACTGTCGAACGCATAAAAACGATAAAGCTAAAATACCAAGACGTGGAAGGCAAAACCCATCAAATTGAAATCGACGGCTTGGTCGCCATCGTAATCCAGCACGAAATGGATCATCTTGATGGAACTTTATTTATCGATCACTTAAGTTTGATCAAGTCTAATAAAATTAAAAATCTAATTAAGAAAACGGGTTATCCCCAAAGACGTTTAAAATCCGCTAAAGATCCTGTTGAAATATGAGACAAAAAAAGTGAGCCGCATCCGAGTTTGTTTTTTAGGTACACCAGAGTTTGCGATCCCAAGTCTGAATCAACTTTTGGAAGATGAACATTTCGAAGTCGTCGGAGTTATTTCTCAGCCTGATCGACCTGCGGGCCGCAACCTAAAGCTGACTCCAAGCCCAATCAAACTATTGGCACAATCCCAAGGGCTAAGAGTTTTAACACCTGTGTCGGTCAACACCCCTGAAACTTTGTCGCAGATTCAAAGTTGGGGCGCCGAGGTCGCCATCGTGGTGGCGTTTGGACAAATTCTTTCGCAGGGCTTTTTGGATTTTTTTCCGCTGGGCGCATTGAATGTGCATGGATCGATTTTGCCTTTCTGGCGAGGAGCTGCTCCGATTCAGCGATCGATTGAAGCCGGTGATTTAGAAACCGGTGTGACTTTGCAGAAAATTGTAAAAAAATTAGACGCCGGCGATACTTTAGGTTTTCGAAAAATTCCCATTGGGGAAAATCAGAATTCTTTAGAGATTCATTATCAGTTGGCGGTGCTTGGCGCCGAACTGATTCACGTCGAGGCCATGGATTATATTCGCGGCCACTTAGGCCCTATTCCCCAAGACCATACCAAAGCCACGCACGCTGCAAAGATTTTGAAAACCGAAAGTTTGATTGATTGGGCGTTGCTGGCGCAGAAAATTCATAACAAAGTTCGCGCGTTTGTTTGGGGACCAGGAACCTTTGCGTGGATTCAATGGGGTGACGAAATTAAAAAAATAAAAATTCACCAAACTGTCTTGGCAAAAACATCTGCTGCCAAGATTCAACTGGCCGCTGGCGAAATCTTATGGATAAACCAAAGATTTTTAGTCGGCACCGGCGATCAGCCGTTAGAGCTTTTAGTGGTTCAGCTGGAATCCAAACAGAAAGTAAAAGCGTCGGAATTCGTCAAAGGAATTTCTGCAGATGAATTAAAAAAAATTAAATTTGTATCCAAAGAAGGAAATCAGTGAAAATAATTGCGCCAAGTATTTTATCTGCTGACTTTGCTGACCTTGGTTCTGAACTTCGCAGGATCGAAGCGGCCGGGGGTGATTGGGTCCACGTCGATGTGATGGACGGGCATTTTGTTCCCAATCTAACGATCGGCCCCCCGGTGGTGGCGTGCCTAAGGTCGGTGACCAAGCTTCTCTTAGATGTGCACTTGATGATCGAAAACCCAGAAAATTACATCGAAGCCTTTGCGAAAGCTGGCGCTCATTTTTTAACAGTTCATATCGAAGCCGCCAAAGATCCGGTGTCTTTAATTCAAAAAATTAAATCTTATGGAGTCAAGGCCGGTTTAACTTTGCGACCGGGGACCAAGCTTTCTGAAATTCAACCGTTTTTATCGCTTTGTGATTTAGTCCTAGTCATGACTGTCGAACCCGGTTTTGGCGGGCAGTCGTTTATGTCTGATCAAGTTGAAAAAATTGATCATCTTGAAAAATGGCGATCGCAAAATAAATGGCGCTATTTGATCGAGGTCGACGGTGGCATTAATCCAGAAACCGCAAAAGCTTGCGCGCATGCCGACGTGTTGGTAGCCGGCAATTATATTTTTAAAAAAGATTTTTTACTAAAATCCGCTGCCGCAAGCGCAGATCCAGAAGACTTGTACGTACAAAATTATCGCGACCGCATTTCAAAACTAAAATAAATTAGGAAAATTGTGGTTCAAATCGTAAATTTCCTACTTACCTTTGGGCTGGGTTTTGGATTTTGCCTTGGCCCTCGACTTTGGCGATAGCTTTTTCCACCACCGCTGGGTCGCCTAAGTATTTTTTCTCAAGAACTTTCATTTTTGCATCCAAACGGTAAAGAAGCGGAATTCCTGTAGGAATATTGATTTTCATGATTTCATCAGCAGTCAAATTTTCTAAGTTTTGAATTAAAGCGCGCAGACTGTTTCCGTGAGCGACAACCAATAAAGTTTTTCCCAACGCAATTTCCTTTTGCAGAGTATTTTGCCAATACGGCAAAAATCTTTCAACCGTGTCCTTCAACGATTCGCCTAGTGGCAAATCTTTGGGGTTCACCGATTTATATTTGTCCTCGAACTGCGGTAGTTGAGAATCTCCCGGCGGAAGTAAAGGCGGCGGCACATCGTAACTGCGACGCCAAATTTTAACTTGTTCTTCGCCGTGCAAGGCAGCGGTTTGGGCTTTGTTCAATCCGGTCAGCGCACCATAGTGTCTTTCGTTCAGTCGCCACGACTTTTGCACGGGTAACCACAACTGGTCCATTTCTTCCAAGGCCAAATGCAGAGTTTTAATCGCACGTTTCAAGACTGAAGTGTGGGATTGGTCAAAGTTTAGGCCCGACTGAAGTAAAGTTTTTCCCGCTGTTCGAGCTTCTTCGACACCCAAACTAGAAAGATCCACGTCTTTCCAACCGGTGAATCTGTTTTCGTGGTTCCAGACACTTTCTCCGTGCCGCAAAATGACGAACTGATGCATTCGATTCTCCTTTGCCAAAATGATTGTTAATATAAATTCATCTTCATTCAAAAGACGAGGTACCCCGTGTCCAATACGATCACCCGAGACAACGCTGATTTTGTCGATCAGTTGTACGCCCAATTTAAACTTAACCCCAATTCGGTGCCGCCCGATTGGCAAAAATTTTTTGAAGGCGTTGATTTCGCTCAAAGCGGAAATTTTGGTCTGTCTGAAAAAGAATTGGATGTTTATCATCTGATTTCTGCTTACAGAAATTACGGTCACTTCGAGGCCCATTTGGATCCGTTGACCAATACTCCGGTGCCGTCGGATCAGTTGGCATTGTCGCGATTTCATTTGACCGATAAAGACTTGGATCAAAAATTTCAAATCGGTTCTATTATCGGAAAGCCGCAGGCCACTTTGCGAGCAATAATTGCGCACCTGCGCTCGTGTTATTGCGGCAAGCTGACAGTTCAGTGTGCCGAGGCCCTCCCAGAAGTTCGAAACTGGTTTATCAATGAGTTTGAAAAAAATAAAGCTCCTGTGCCGACACCAGAAGAGAAAAAGAAAATTTTATCGGTGCTCACCCAAACCGAAGTTCTAGAAAAATTTATTCACGCTCGTTACGTCGGCGCTAAAAGATTTTCCGTCGAAGGCGGCGATGCTTTGTTGCCCATGTTAGAGGCATTGGTCAATCAATCCAGCAAGGCCGGGGTTAAAGAAATTATAGTCGGAATGGCTCATCGCGGTCGGGTGAATGTCTTGGCCAATTTTATGGGAAAACCCGTCGAGAAAATTTTTGCCGATTTTAATGGACCTACAGAAACTGTTGTTCCGATCGAAGACTTTGACGGCGACGTTAAATATCATTTGGGTTATCAAGCCGATCGAAAAACGCCTTCTGGCGAATGCCGTGTCACCTTAGCTTTTAATCCCAGCCACCTTGAAGCGGTGAATCCGGTGGTGATCGGTATGACCCGAGCGGCTCAGCGCTGGCAAAAAGACACGCAAAAAAGAAAAAAAGTAATTCCGCTTTTAATCCACGGAGACGCAGCGTTTGCGGGCCAAGGAGTAGTCGCCGAGACTTTTCAAATGGCTTACGTCAAAGGCTACACTGTGGGTGGAACTATTCATTTGGCGATCGATAACCAAGTGGGATTTACGACCAGTCCTGAAAACGGCAGAAGTTCTCATTACTGTAGCGATGTTTCAAAAGTTTTGGCGACGCCAGTTCTTCATTGTAATGGCGATGACGTTGAATCTTGTGTGCGCGCGATGGAAATAGCTCTGCGCTTTCGACAAGAATGGGGCAAGGACGTGGTTGTCAATTTAATTTGTTATCGGCGCTTTGGTCACAATGAAGGTGATGAACCGGCCTACACCCAGCCGCAGATGTATGAGTTGATTCGAAAACATCCGACCCTTCGAGAAATTTATTCGAAGCAATTAATTCAAAGCCAAGTTATCGTTGCCGCAGATGCGGAACTTTTAGTGCAAAATGAAATGGATCGGTTGCAAAAAATTTATGAAAAAACAAAAAATGATCCTCCAAAAATCGAGCCTTTTGAATTTAAAGAATTTTGGAAGGGCTTACGAAAAGGCGGATCTGCCGACGCTGAGAAATCTTTCGACACTTCGTTTTCATTGCCCGAACTTAAAAAAATCGCCAGGCATTTGGGAGAAGTTCCTGCTCATTTTAAAATCCATCCCAAGCTGATAAAACTTTTAGACACCAGAAAAAATGTGGCTGACGGCAAAGAACTGATGGATTGGGGCATGGGCGAATTGTTGGCCTATGGATCGCTTTTGTCGGAGGGAACGTCAGTGCGTTTGACCGGACAAGACTGCGTTCGCGGGACTTTTACTCATCGGCATGCGGGATTTTACGATACTCAGACCGGTGAAATGTATGCGGCCTTGGATCACGTCAATGAACAAAAAGTGGAATTTTGCGTTTATGATTCAATCCTGTCTGAATATGGCGTGCTGGGTTTCGAATATGGAAATTCGATTGCCGACCCCACGTTTTTGACTTTATGGGAAGCACAGTTTGGGGATTTTGGTAATAGCGCTCAGATTATCATCGATCAGTTTATTGCGGCCGGAGAATCCAAGTGGCAGCAGATGAGCGGTCTGGTGATGTTGCTGCCTCATGGGTACGAAGGTCAGGGGCCCGAGCATTCGTCGGCAAGGCTGGAAAGATTTTTGCAATTGGCGGCGCAGAATAATATTCAAGTTGTTAATCTAACTAGTCCCGCACAAATTTTTCACGCCATTCGACGCCAAATCAAACGACCTTTCCGAAAACCCTTAATTGTGATGTCGCCAAAATCGCTGCTTCGACATCCTAAAGCGGTTTCAAGTTTAGAAGATCTGGCCAATGGATCTTTCCAAGAAGTGATTGCGGATCCTTTCGTAAAAGATCCCAAAAAAATAAAATCCTTGGTGCTTTGCACGGGCAAAATCTATTACGAGCTTTTGGAAGAACGCGAAAGAAATAAAAATGAAACCACCGCTTTTGTGCGCGTCGAACAGATTTACCCAACTCCGATTAAAGCTTTGGCCGCTGCGATTAAAAGTTACCCTCAGCTAAAAAATTTGGCGTGGGTGCAAGAAGAACCCAAGAACATGGGCGCTTACCAACACATTTATTTTAAAATTTCGGAAATGTTGGTCAAAGAAAAACTGACTCACCTGGGATTGTCGTACGTGGGTCGCAGCGAAAGAAGTTCTCCGGCGACAGGGTCCATTTACCGGCATAAAGTTGAACAGGCAGAAATTATTAAAAATGCATTTTTGGCTTAGGTCGCTGAAAGGATAAAAAGTTTTTATCCGGTGCTTGCAGGCGATTTTGATTGTATTGAAAAAAACAGGAGTCCTAATATTATGAAATACGAAGTTAAAATTCCAACTGTGGGCGAATCCATCACTGAAGCGACGATTGGTCAGTGGATGAAGAAAAATGGCGAGATGGTCAAACGAAATGATGTGTTAATGTCGATCGAAACGGACAAAGCCAGCGTTGAAGTGGTGGCTGAAAATGATGGAGTGTTGACCATCACAACAGAGCAGGGAAAACCGATCCCGATTGGTACAGTAGTCGGCATGATTGATTCTGAAGGCAAGGCATCGGTAGCCAGCGCGGCATCTGCAAGTGCGGCTAGTTCTGTTTCGACTACTTTTGTTGCTGGTGCAAAGTCTTCTCCGCAGATTCACGCTGATTTAAAAAATCATTTAAGTCCCGCGGTGCAAAAAATGGTGACTGAAAAAAATCTTGATCCTCAAAATATCGTTGGCACTGGTCGTGGCGGTCGACTGACAAAGGAAAACGTTGCCGCCGCGGGTGGTGCATCAGAGGCTGGTTCCGCAAGCCAAGCGAAAGCGTCGCAATCCCAAGAAATGGCTTGGTCAAAAATGCCAATTCCCTCGAGCTCTAGCACTGTGCCAGTTGGAAAAATTCCGGCGCTTGTTGGCGCGACAAGCCCCACTCAAAAACGTGTTCCGATGACCACCATCCGTAAGCGGATCGCCGAGCGTCTGGTGCAGTCTCAACAATCGACTGCAACGCTTACGACATTTAATGAAATCGATATGTCCCGAGTGATGGCCATCCGATCTAAATACAAAGATTCATTCAAAGAAAAATTCGGTGTTGGCTTGGGGTTTATGGGCTTTTTCGTCAAAGCCTGCGTTGAAGGTTTAAAGGCTTTTCCATTGGTGAACGGCTTTGTCGACGGCACCGATGTAATCCACAATAACTATTATAACGTGGGTGTCGCCGTCGGCACTGAAAAGGGCTTGATCGTCCCCGTAATTAAAGACGTGGACCGCATGAGCGTCGCCCAGATCGAAGGTGCCATTCGTGATTTCGCAGTAAAAGCCCGCGAAGGAAAAATTTCAATCGATGATTTAAACCACGGCACATTTACAATTTCAAACGGCGGCGTCTACGGATCGCTGTTATCTACGCCCATCTTGAATCCGCCACAAAGCGGAATTCTAGGAATGCACAAAATCGAAGATCGCGCCGTCGTGATCGCCGGAAAAATCGAAGTTCGCCCCATGATGTACCTAGCTCTGTCCTACGATCACCGCATCGTTGACGGCAAAGAAGCCGTTAGCTTTCTAGTCAAAGTAAAAGAAGGCATCGAAGATCCCGAGCGCCTACTATTAGAAATCTGAGCGGAAAGGTACCTTTTGCTAGATTGGGTCTGAGTTTTTTATATAGTCAACGCCCTTTGGGCCTTCCGGTTGTGCTGGGTTAGCTTCGCTGTACCAAATTGTTTCAATCGCATCATTGGTCAGAATCAAAATAACTTTGATCATCATCCCGTTTGCATTTTTAGGTCGTCGCATTTGGCCTACAAAAACTGAATCTTGGGATTTTATTCCGGTCCTCAAGAACAATTTGCTTTCGGCGGTGACAAATGTGGCTGGCTAGGCCAAACGATTGACGAACTTAAATCGGACCATTCCGTTACTTAAGATTCCAACGATTTCGAGGATGTTTCTGTTGGATCCGAAGTAGCCTCGCTGACCGACGCTGACTTGGTGGCCATTCATCATCATTTTTCGATCATTCAGCGAACGAAACAATTTGGTTTCTGCGATTTTAAAACTGTTACCTTTCAACGGCCCAGAAAGGAATCTGACCAAGGATTCATCGCCAGACGTCCAGAGGATCTCAGGCTAAAGTGGCTTCTTCGCCCTCGACATAAGCTTTTGGTAGGCCAGATTCATATTTGTATTTTCCGTTACAGGCGCTCGCAGAATGTGCCTTGAAACCCAAGATTGAAAAAAAACCAAAAGCTAAAGTCAGAAAACCAAAACGGTTCAATGATCTCAATGCTACCCCCCTTTTTTTTTGACGTCTTTAGCTTTGATACAGGCGACCCCCATTTAAATCAAGGGTCGCCGAAAAATTCTTAAGGACAGTTTTTTCGGAGTTGGTCGATTTGGACTTGGGTCATGTATTTACTGGAGTAGTCGGTTGCAGAATTCCATTGAGCCACTAGCGCTTTTAATTTTCCTGTGCGATTTGCAAAAGTGGGATTGTCGCATTTTGACCAAATTGGCTCAAGGGCAAAAACATCCGCGAAGAGTGAGGCTCTCATCGGCGAGTTTGTATAACCCGGAATCGCATTTACATTCGCACTTAGTTCGCCCGCGTAAACTAGGTAACGTCGTGCTAAGGGATTAGCGTCAGTCGAATGGGTCCCTTGGCTGTCGACGGATCAACCGCCACCGAATTTTGCAAAATCTTAATTTTTCCTTGGGCCACCAAACGCCTGGCCGCTGATCGCACTTTTTCCATGACTATCTTGTTTTGCTTATCTGAGTCCTGAAGCAATTCAGATGGAAAAATCGTTTTGTTAGCGCCACGGAGTTTAAGTAATTCTAGAATTTTTTCTTCAAATAAATCTTTAGGCCTATTTTTGCGACAGCGATCACTGCAGTATTTTATTTCTTCCCAATTTTTGAGCCATTTCTTTCGGGGCTCAATAATTCTTCCGCAGCTGGAACAGGTTTTCTTGGTCACTTCCAACCCTTGGTGACACCGTCAACGGATTGGCGGGTGGATTTAAACCTTGTCTTTTTAAATCCTCGTTTCGTTTCATGCTTCAATTGACCCTGATTATGGGCCCGCTTTCGCCATCTTGTGAAAGCTGATGCAGACAACTGCGTGCGCATAAACCGAACAAACTCATTTTCACTAAGGCCAAACTGATGCTGAATGGCTTCAAACGTTGTCCGATCTTCCCACCCCATTCGGACCATGCGATCCAGATCGTCAGCAGTAAACTGCGCCAACTTTTTCTTTAGGTCTTGAGAAACGCCCACAGTTGTTATTCCTTACTTGGTCGTTGGAATTGCCCAATCCATTTCAACAAATTGAAAATGCAATCGCAAATCATCTTTCACATTTGAAACTAAGCCGCCGGCAAGCTTGGGCCGCTTCAACATAAACTCCGTGAATGTGGTCGCGATGGTCCCAGACGCAGATCTATGGCCTGGCTGTCCGTCAATAGTGACAAAAGTTTCAAAGCTAAAATCTTGCCCTGCCATTTTCAAATTTAATTTAATCATTCCTGACTTTTCTTTGAGAATTTTTTCCCACGCGCCTGTCGGAATGGGCAAAGTTTCAATCTCTAAATTGGGTTGAGTTTCTGCCTTTAAAATTTTTTGAACATCTACGTCGCGTTCCGTTTCACCACTATCAAAGTCTTTGATGGGAACTAGGGCTCTCACGATTCGACCAGTTTTGCTTAGGCTCGAGGAAACTTGAACATTGCAATTCATCCCCACGGGTTCTGAACTGCTGACCAGTAAAAGAGTTTTTCGGGCTTGCCAAGCTACGCAGGATTTGTCAGCCCGCCAAGAAATACTTTCTGCCCTCGCTTGATTGGGTAGAAATCCTAAGATCACAAAACATAGAAAAAAGACGGCACCAATTTTACTTTCAATGTTACCTTCAATTTTACTTTCTAAAAAAAGTTCGCATTTAAAAGCATTGATATTTTTATTATTTAAGTTCAATTCCAGTCTCCTAATTATTCTTGCAAAAGACTTTCTCAAGTAAGATGTCGTGTCAATGAAGATGAAAAAACGCCCTTGTCCTCATTCCGTTGGTTTCGCCTTTGCTCCACTTTTTTGGAATTCTATGGAGTATTTAAACGCCCATCGCCACTGAATTTTTACCATACATGTATCCACTTTCGCGGCCAGCAAATATTTTTGCCAATCGGATTTTCGAAAACTGCGTTTGACCGAAACGACCGAATCGTTTTGAACAACGGAATGAAAACCAAGCGCCCAAGTCAATCCGCGCAAAAATTCTCGGCTAAGGGCGTGTCGCTGCAGATCCTCAAAATACCAACCCCAATTTGCAGTGTCCGACGCACCTTGGATCAGCTCGACGATTTGCAGATCGGAAAGGTGGTGAGCGAACAATGTTGACACATACACATCTGGCTTTTCATGAGGACTTGAAAAAAACTGCAAAGCGTCCCCGCAAATAATTTCAACATTTTCAAATTTTAATTTTTCTTTCGCTAGCGCCACAGACTTGGGATTTAAATCGATACCTAGCCAACGGATTTTCAATTTGCGATTTTGGCTCCATGAAATCAACTGAAAAAGCAAATCACCTTGGCCGCACCCTAAATCCATAACGCTCAATTCTGGACCCAAACTTTGCGCAGCACTTTCTAAAAAACCAAAAAGCGGTGTTAAACTTCCAAACTTAGAATTTAACCAAGTGACTTGCTTCAGAATGGCTGCCATCTCTGATTCATCCAGCTTTTCAGTTTCCATTTTTTCAATTTCGGTAGATCGGATTTTCATTTATTAAACCCCAGCTTTAAAAAACTGCATTGATTCCATAGTAAATCCGGGGCCAAAAGACAGCGCGGCGCCCGTTCCAAATAAATCAGTTCGTTGCAAAATTTCACCAAGCACAAACAAAATAGTCGCCGAGGACATATTGCCGAATTCGCGCAGGATTTTTCGCGAAGGTTCCATTTGAGATTCATCTAAACCAAGGCCTATAGCTACCGCATCCAGGATGGCGCGCCCGCCGGGATGGATTGCGGCCAGTGCCGGCTTTTGCTGGCTCAGTGTTGTTGACGAAACCATTTGCGGCAGTTTCTGCGCTAGTACCTTTGGAACATCCATAGATAAAAACATTTCAAATGCTTGGTCGCGAATTTTCCAGGTGATCAGTTCGGCGGCGTCGGGATCGACGTGACACATAAATTGATCCATTCGTATGCCGTTTGCTTCAGATGAAACCACGGCGGCAGCAGCACCATCTGCAAAAAGTAAAAATCCCATAAGGTCTTCAAGGTTTTTGGACTCGCGCAAATGCAAAGTGCAAAGCTCTAAGGAAACCACTAAGACTTTTGCACTGGATGTACTTCGCACGATATGATGGGCCAATTTTAGCGCGTTGACGGCGGCATAACATCCCATAAAAAAGACGTTCGTGCGCTCAAGCTCTGGCTTCATTTTCCATTTTTTCTGAATCAATAAATCTAATCCGGGCGCCATCATTCCTGTGCAATTAGTGACAATCAAATGTGTGAATTCATCGGCAGCATGTTTCGAAAACAAAGGCAGCAATAACTTGTCAGCTAAAATCATCGAATGCTGTTCGAAGTATTTCATGCGATCTCCAAGCGATGGAAATTGTCCAAAGCGGTAAAATCCATCTTGATCCAAACTTGTTTTGGTTCCCAAGGGATTCATAAATGAATAGCGATGCTGAATTGCGGATTTTTTTGCCAACCTTTGAAATAGCAATTGTTGTCGGGGATCCAATTGGGACTTGGCATACTGAACAAAAGCGCTGTGAACGTCATGGGGTGGAACCGCCGTAAAAATTTGATTTATAAAAGCTTCGCCGCCAGCCTTTAAAGTCATAACTGAATCCGCGCCGAAGACCGGCTTAAAATATTTTTAGTTTCTTTGGTTTTTTGCGCACCAAGTTTTGTTTTTAAATAGTCTTCCGCATTTTCAATTTCGTCTTCCGTCCACTGGTGCCAGCTTGCAAAGTGTTCGCTTTTGAGCATTTTTTGAACTGGCAACCATGTGTCTTTAGAGCCCGCGTCCAAGACGACAAAAGAATTAGAATCCAATGTAAACGAACGGAGATCCCAATTAGCATTTCCAATCCAAATAAGGTCGTCGTCGACCAACGTCAATTTGGCGTGGAAGCACTCGCCGGCGGGACGATCCAAAGTTTTAAACACCAGACCTCCTATCTGTTGTTTCCAGTCTTTCATATTCAAATAGGTATAGATAGCGACTAGTGGAACATCCGAAGATTCTGTGGAGTTTGTCAGGATCTCGACGTGAACGCCTTTCCGGACAGCGGATCGCAATCCCGAAAGGACTTTGTTGGATGGAGCAAAATAAGGTGTGTAAATAGAAATTTTTTTTCTGGCCGAAGAAATCAAATCTAAAGTACTCTTTTCAAAATATTCCGCGCTGTTTTTGCGCGGACCGGACGAAACAAAAATCAGTGCTTTTGTTTTTTTCCCAGAAGATTGTAGGGTCGTTTTAAATTTAAGGTCAATGTCCGAATACGAAAGCGAGCCCTCGGGTTGTGTAAAAAAATTATCCGCCCAACCGCGCCCGCCGATCAAGTAAGTCTGCCCCTGCGGATTTTCAGCAATTAATAATTTATCATGAAATCGATAAGACAAATCGCCTAGATTTGATTTCAATTTCCACAGACTAAATAACCCAGTTTCGTCGATTACTTTTTTCATAACCAAACCCAAGATCACTTCTGGAGTTTTTAAAATTGCTAGGTCGTCGGGCAGAGCCCCTTGCAACCTAGTCCCTTCCAATTCTTTAGAAACGGCTAAAGGGTTGGCGTCGATGACTGCGTCGATCAGCTGAATGGGCGACTCTACACCGTAAGTATTCCTTACAAAATCTTCAAAACTTTTCGACGGGGGATTTTCAACCGTTAAATGGAAATTTTCAAAAGATTTCAGATCGTCGAAAATGTGCAGTGCTGAAACTGAAAACATAAAATCCAACTGAAGATCAACGGCCACGCCTCGTTTCAAACTTTTCAAAAGATGATCATGTATGTTTTTAGTCATCTTGCCTTTACGAACATAAAACTGTCGAATCTTTAATTTTTCTCTGGGCCCCGCCGCATCGATCAATTCAAGTAAAGTTTTTTCAGACGATTCTCCGGTGGTGATCCATGTTAAATCAGAAGCAGTGATTTCCTGGGCCTGAGGGAAGCTTTGCTGAAAGCGAGAAAACGCATTGCCAGAATCGGATTTTGATTTTTTTGTTTCGCAAGAAATGACTAAGGTGACGAGTGAAAGAAAAAAACAAAGTCTGACTAAAATAAAATGTAAAAAATCTCTTTTCGCGAAAACCGAAGCCAATGGTTGATTGAGCAAATTAAATCCTCATAGTTCGTAACTTCTAGGGAACGTTTTTTTTGAGGGGGCCCGTCTTTGCTATGATCTTGGTTTTCGCAGGTGACTTTCTTCCCACTCACTTCAATAATGTAGTTGATCACAATTCTCGAGATCAACTATGAAAAAAAAGATAGCCATCGTTGGCGCCGGAATATCTGGATTAACTTTAGCCAAAGCCCTTCTACTACAGAATCATGAGGTGACATTGTTCGAGCAACATTTCCAGGTGGTTGGAGCGGGATCTGGGTTAACCTTATGGCCTAACGCAACGTATGTTCTAGAGAAAATTGGCGCGCTAGAATTTTGTTTGCAAACGGCAAGGCCGCTGAACGAGTTGCACGTGCTAGATCATTTGGGCAGGCTGCTGATGTTGATCCCAACCGAAAAGTTTTCTAGCCTTGCGATAGCTATACATCGACGCGATTTGCACAACGCGCTCTCTATGGGGCTTCCAAGAGAAATGATCAAAACTTCGCAAGCTGTCACTGCTGTTCGCGAAACAGACCGGGGTGTGGAATTAATTTGCGGCTCTAGTCAGTTTGGGCCATATGATTTGGTCGTTGGCGCTGATGGCTTGCATTCTATTGTGCGAAGTTTTGTGAACGGAACTTCTGCGAAAAAAAAAGAATTACTAAGATACAAAGGGTATTTGATTTGGCGAGGAATCGCCGACGGGGATTTTCTAAAGCCTGGTCAGTTTTTAGAAATATGGGGGGCAGGGCATCGCTTTGGATTTCTTCCCATTGCGGAAGGTCGCGTCTGTTGGTATGCCACGGCAAATCTTGCCAGTGATTGGCCAGGATTAAAAAACGCGGCAATGCAGCGTGAATTTTTAGGCCAAGTTTTTTCAGGATGGACCAGTCCAATTTCTGAACTTTTGCGCCGAACGCCAGATGCGGATATTATTTGCAATCGCGCGTTTGACCATCGCCCTGCTAGATTGTGGTCCCGGGGAAAAGTAGTTTTGATCGGCGACGCTGTTCACCCGATCGCCCCTAATTTAGGGCAGGGCAGTTGCTTAGGCATCGAAGACGCCATGGTTTTATCCCTAGTTTTAGACTTACCAACTAGCACGGAAAATTCTTTAAGAATTTTTGAGAAGCTTAGGCGCGGGCGCGTGAATTCTATTAGCCGGAGCTCGAATTTTATTGGTCTGGTGGGGCAAATCCAAAACCCGATACTATCAAGAATCAGAAACGAAATCGCATCAGTCATTCCGGGTGAATGGTTTACACTTTCCAGCCGCAGAATTCATGCCTACCAAGCTGATCAGCAGGTGATTAAATAAAAAATGGGTGAATTATTTTTCGGCGGAAAGAAAAGTCTTTAATCCATTTTTTGCAATCTCTGTTGCGTCTGAAAAATTTAAAGAAGGTTTTTGAATACAAGTGGTCAAGGTCACATCAATAAAATTTTTCGCACGCAATTCTTTACTATCGCCGGAGAACCATTCAGAAATTTTCTGATCCGAATTTTGTGAAAGCATCTTTTCAAAATAATCTTCCCGAAACTTTTCGCGGATCGTCTCATACCGAATTTTAGCACGGTCCAAGGCAAGAGTTTCGCGATTTTTCAAACGAACTTTATTCGCCAAAGAGTGAATGGTTTGGGAAAGCTCTAAAACCAGGGCGCATTGACTCTGTATTTCGTCGCCCATTACGGCCAAGGGCTCGCGCTCAAGAGCTTGCGACAGTTGCCCTGACGCCGTGAAAGCGAAAAGTAACACCGCCGGCATCAAAATGTTTATTCCAGATAGGGTCATAGTTTTCTCCAGTGAACTACTGTCGATTATCGTTGCAACAAAATATCTCGCGCTTTAACTTTGTCGGGATCGAATTGAAAGGTCTCTACAATTTCGAACTTGCCGATACTTAAAAGCTTCTATTAAAAGTTTTTTCGCACAAAACATGCAGGGGACTTATTCCCCAATTTTTAGGTCTATCAATCTTTTGTGATTTACTATCAAAACCTGAGCCATTCCTAGACCGAATATTTTTGCCATAAGGTTCAAGGAGTGTCGAAAAAAAATAAATGGTACCCAAGGGGGCTATTCGACGAACTTTTTGACACGTTTAAAGAAACTATGACCCGATTCGACCGTCGATTCGTTGGGCCAAAGACCTTAAAAAAAAACCAAAGTCCTTTCTTACTAAAATTCCACCCTGCGACAGGTCCAGATCGCAATTTTCTAAAAATTTAAAAGTTTTTGATAGTCAGAAAGTGGGCGCTTAAAAAACTAAAAAATGCGCCGTCAGATGTCAAAGTTTAAAGCCGTCTGTGAAATCAATATATGTAAATTGACGACGCCATCCTTAGCGTCGAAAATAAACAGGCCTTCGCAATTTCAAAAAAAAGGAAAATCTAAAATGGTAAAAGCAGTAAATCAATTTGACGTCGTAGTTATTGGCAGCGGCCCTGGAGGATACGTCGGAGCTATTCGATGCGCACAATTGGGACTAAAGACGGCCATTGTCGAAAAAGACAAAACCCTAGGGGGCACTTGCCTTAACGTTGGTTGTATCCCTTCAAAAGCTCTTTTAGAAAGCTCTGAACTGTACGAGATGTCCTTGCACGATTTTAAAAATCACGGGATCGACCTATCGCAGGTCAAACTTAATTTATTTCAAATGATGGCTCGCAAAGACAAAATCGTGAAAGAACTGACTCAAGGGATTTCGTTTTTGATGAAGAAAAATAAAATTGAAACCTTTAAGGGGCTGGGCAAAATCGTGCAGGCATCAGCCGCCGCTCAATCTGCAATTGTTGAAGTCACCAATGATGAAAGTGTGCCGATCCGAATTGAAACTAAAAATATTATTTGTGCCACTGGAAGTATCCCCACTGCGCTGCCCTTTTTAAAATATGACGAGACAAAAATCGTGTCTTCGACCGGGGCTTTGGCGCTGCAGGAAGTGCCCAAGCAAATGATCGTGGTGGGCGGCGGCGTGATTGGCTTAGAGCTTGGTTCGGTGTGGCAGCGTTTGGGATCGCAGGTCACCGTAATAGAATACGCCGATAAGCTTTGCCCGACGATGGATCAGCAGTCGATTGCCGTTTTGAAAAAAAGCCTAGAGAAAAGCGGCATGATTTTTATTTTGCAAGCCAAGGTGACTAACTCCACTGTTAAGGGCTCGCAAGTTGAAATCGAATTCGAAGAAATAAAAACCGGCCAAGTCAAAAATCTAAAAGCTGACGTGGTGATGGTCTCGACAGGTCGAAAGCCTTTTTCCCAAGGTTTGGGCTTGGATGAAATCGGAGTCCAAAAAGACAAATTGGGCAGAGTGCTGGTCGACGGTCACTTCCAAACAAATATTCCTGGCGTTTACGCGATTGGTGATTTGATACCTGGGCCAATGCTAGCTCACAAGGCCGAGGAAGAGGGCGTTGCCGTGGCTGAAATTTTGTCGGGTCAGGCCGGACACGTGAACTACCCTACCGTCCCCAGCGTGATTTACACTCACCCCGAGGTCGCTAGCGTTGGGCTTACCGAGGAAGAAGCCACCGCAAAAGGTTACAAACTGGCTGTGGGAACCTTTCCGTTTATGGCCAACGGTCGCGCCAAAGCTTTGGGCACTCACGAGGGTATGGTTAAGATTATCGCCGACAAAGCTTCAGACAAAATTTTAGGCGGGCATATTGTTGGCCCTCGCGCTGGTGATTTGATCCACGAGATTGTTGTGGCGATGGAATTTGGTGGCAGCAGCGAAGACTTGGCGCGAAGCTTTCACGCACATCCAACACTGAACGAAGTTGTTCGCGAGGCCGCGTTGGCCGTGGATAGGCGCGCGCGGCAAATGTAATCTTGAAAAAATCAACCCGTCAGCGTCACAAGTTCTAGTTGCCACCGATTTAAAAATCGTCTATCTCTTGAAAAAAAGGGGATTTTATGAAAAAGTTTTTTGGATCTAGTTTTGTTTTTGCGAACTTATTGGCTTTGGGTTTTGCGCAGCCGTCCTTTGCGGTGCAACCCTCAAGCAAACCCTCAAGCAAAATTGATGAGTTGAATCAGTTGTTGGCCGATACCTTAAAGCCACTGAATATCGTCGATGCCAGCGGACTGAAAGTTTCTGAGGCCTCGCTGGTTTTCACTCAGCTCGAAACCACCGATGCCGGCACCAAAGCTTTAGCTGGGAAGCTGGTTTACGATCGGAAGGGTTCGCAAAGAAATTTAAAGTTTTCTTTCGAAGGCAGTTATGTAAATCCCCAAGACGGCACCGACCCGGCGCTTGCTTTATCTGCAGTTTTTAATTCCGATTTTGTGATTCAGATGACAAATGCAAAGTCGTTCGAGGATTTGGTAAAAACAGGTGAGAACGACAACCTGGCCGCTATCGCTAAAGAGGGTTTTGATATGGCTAAAGGTATATTGGGGCCAGTAGAAAGTGACAGCGTGCAAATTACGACAAGCCGAACCACAGACGCAAATAGGGCGATTGCAAGTGCTTCTTTAGTCATCGAAGCAAAAATCGATTTTGCGGATCCTCGATATGCGGGCCGCGAGGAGGTTTTTATGGCGACTCACACGAAAATTTCTTTTAAAGTTGGAAAAGACAAAACACAGGTCAGCGTTGAGGCAACTCCAAATATTAAGGCGTCATACTTCAAAAAAGACCAGCAAGGTTTGAAGGAATTTGTAGATGCTCTTTTAGCGAAAGATCCAAAGACCGTTTCGCAACTGCAATGGATCGTAGAGTTGGTGAACAGCTTTGCGATGGATTACACCGAGAAGGCTAATCCGTAATTCTGTTATCAGTCTTGTGCTTTTAGTTCGATTCCAGTACATCAACTCCTTTGGTTGGTGAACAGGCCACAATGGGCCCCAGGGCTTCATTGGGGACGCTGCCGGGGGAGCAAAAATGAAAAAAATAAGTTTACTATTGGTTCTGGTTTGTTTCTCGCTTCTTTATCAGCTAGCGAACGCTACCATTTCTTGCTTAAATTCAAATTCTGAAACAACTTCGCAACGGTCATTTAGAATTTCGAAGCCCATTAATGAAGCGGCATCCTTACAGCTTTATAACCTGATGGCGTCTGATATCCGATTTAGGACGGACAAAGGACTTCCGACAGGTTTCAACCGCAAAATGCGCCAGTACCTAACTGCTCAGGCGGATCCCAACTTGGGATATGAACAAACTGACCTTTTAAATTATATGATCGACGCCGTCAGAAGGGGCGCCAATCGGCAGTTATTGGATATTTTAGTGAACCGTAGACCCTATACCGAGCATCGGGCGCTTCAGATGACACCATTTCTTAGAGCTGTCGGGGCGGGGGACTTGGCTTTAATTCGAAGTCTTGCTGCCATCGGAGCTAACATTCATGCCACTGTTGCAGGATTGGGGGGTGCTATCGAAATCGCCACTGACGGTAGATATCGCCCGAATAACTACAATCAAGTTGTAGAAGTATTGAACCAACTTGGGGTTCAATACTTGGATCTTAAAAAACAAGACAAGGTTCGAACCGCTGTTAAGAAAATTTTAGGTGGCGATATAGGTTACTATCGAAAACTGGTTGCCCTTGTGAAAAAAGGTGCTAACCCCAACGAAATTTTCATTGGGGAAGATGGGGTGCCCTGGGATCTGCTTTCGGTGCTGGTCGAAAAGGATGCACCCATTGCGATATTTCGTAATGCTGTCACGATGCCATATGTTTTTCGAAACAATCGCATGGGACCAAAGCTTCAATCCGCTTTTCAGCGGCTGGTTGAAAAATATATGGAACAGGTTGAACTTGTGATTGATCCAAAAGACTTTCGACTGGTCGTAAAAGTTGATGATGAAGTGCCCCAAAATCTGCGAAAACTTCATTACTTGGTTAAAAAGGGAATAGACCCTTGGCTGCGGTCCTTTGGCGGAGCAAATGCCTGGGACACAATGATCCACGGATGGCCTAAAGACCTGTCGATCGACCCAGTCAATCCTCAAATTTTAATCTATGATTTTTTAACCGAACAGGCACTAAACCCTAAACATTTTAATGATTATAAATTTCGGATACCTAACTTGCCTGGAATCCGACCTGAATAAATTCCTTCTCGCCAAATCACTAGCCTGAAGTCCCGTTGAAAACTAGCGCGTAGATACCGATCTTTAATTCCATGAAGTCGATGTTTATTTTTCTTTTTGCGGCAATTCAAATCAGTTGTGGCCAAGCTACGCACTCAACCAACCAAAGTTCCACTTCAGCAGAGCTTCCCTCAGTCGCTCGACCCGCCGAACCTGCCATGCCGGTGATTGTTGCTCCCGCGATTCCTGCCGAGACTTCGTCGGATTCCCAATTGCCGACGCAGCTGACGGCGATAAAAGTTTCTTTTAGTCCTACGGCTTTGTCCGGAAATTTGGGTTTCGCATCACTTACTACATTGCTTCGAAACGGCGACACACTTGAACTTTATCACGGTGGGAAGACTCTTCCCAAAAATTGGCAGCTTAGTTTTTCGGCGTCTAGCCCTGCTGATAGCGTGGATCAAATTATTCTATTTTCACTTCGAGTCCCAGTTGCAGGGGCTGCGACAATTCCCGGAGTTTGTTCAGGGCTGGTTTGCCGACTGGATTTCGCGAACTATTTTTTTCAGCCAACGTGTGGCGGAAAATTTTCCTGGGGCACTTATCCGACGCCCGGAGAATACCAACTGATGGCCGTCTACAAAGACAACACCATCCGAACCGTCAAATTTAAAATGGCCGACCCTTGCAATAACGTTGTCGTGCAATCTAACAATACCTACCGCAAGCCAAGCTCGGAAAGTGCGGGAATAAAATCCAAAAAAAGAAATTCAAAAAACAAGACCACCATTAAAACCCACCCAGATAAAAAACATTCCCAGAAAAAAAGTCAAATCGGCTATTAAAATCTAGAATGATTATTAGGGAGTCTTCGTCTTCGCGAAGAACCGCCGTCCCTTTTATGCCGACGTCGATGTTTCTCCATCGCTAACATTTGATGGTAACTTTCGATACGCTCGGATTCTTCCTCGAACAGACGAATCTCGTGACGAATTTCTAATGAAATTTTTCTCTCAAGTTCGCCCAACCCCGAGGCCTTGGAAAAACCCCATGCGGGACTTTTCTTCAGTTGTCTTTCCTGGGATTTAAGATTTTTTAGTTCCACGGAAAAAGTTTGCTCGATCGAATGGACGTCTGAAATCGAAAGATCGTTCCACTGATTTAATCTAAGAAGGGTCAACGCCCAAAGTTTCTCCAAGGCCACAAGATCCATGGCCACATACGCTGCTTGAGTTTGTTGCCAAACATTTTCTAGCCAGGGCGGCGGATCTTTGCGGCCTTCTGCATTTACGAAGGTATCTGGATGAAGTTTTCGAACGAGCTTCCGATACAAAAGTTTTGTCGATTCCAAAATTGCATTTTCGGCGATAGCCTGACTTTCAAGTTCGGCGAATCTTTTTTTATCATGAAGTTTTTTAGTTTCGCCTTCGGCTTCGCTAAACAAAGATTCATTAAGCTGGTCAAACAGGTCATCCAGCATATCTTTCAGCCCTTCGCCGTCGTCTGCATCCCAATCTTCCAAATCGTCGCTGTCATCGAAATCATCAAAGTGCTGTTCTTCAAATCGAGCCCTTTGTTTTCGCGCCTGATCGATGTTCTGGCGTTCTTCAACCCCTAATGACCCATACTTTTCCTTTTCTTCCAGCACTCGTTGAAAGGCCTCGCCCATGGAAATATTATTCATCAGGTGTTCTGCGACGATTTGATTGTGAAAGGTAGAAAGCTCGCGCAGTTTAGTTCGACAGCGCTCGTGGTACTGATTCAATTTCTCAAAAGTCAGTTGATACCAATTTTGGTACAAACTAAGCTCAACGTCCTGAAAATCTTTGATTTTTGCTTCTAACTTTTCAATCGCGATAATTTTTTTCTGGGCCTTGTTGAACGCACTTTTTCGAATTTCAGCATCGTCGATCACCAGGACCGAGCGCGACGAACTGTAAACGGCATTGAAAACAGCCGAAGGTCTGTTAGCAAATTTTCGATTTTTTATTCGATGTGATCTTCGCGCAGCCACGGGGTCTCGTTTTATTTTAAAGGTCTAACTTTCCTACAACCTAAAGTAAGAAGGCTCAAAAAGTCCATACGAAACCTGCGGGATCACTCGACAGTCTTGATTCGAGTAACCAAAAAGAAGGCCACCAGACTGAGGGCGATCGAAAGCATTCCGATGACATCGTAGTTGATCAATTGGCCGCTGCCGTCGCTGGCTTTCTGAACCACCGAACCCGCGATAAAAGCGCCGATGGCTCCGGCAAACTGCTGAATGCTAGATAACAAACTCATAAAACTTCCGCGCCGCTGAGGTTTAACCGTGCTGGTCACCAATGCCATGGCCGGA
Organism: Bdellovibrio sp.; assembly: GCA_025359945.1. Classification (GTDB taxonomy): domain Bacteria; phylum Bdellovibrionota; class Bdellovibrionia; order Bdellovibrionales; family Bdellovibrionaceae; genus JANYDD01. Next base: position 43,403 of record JANYDD010000020.1, read on the forward strand.
ATGGCACGGCCGGTGGTGAAAATAAAAAAGAAACACGCCACCGTCAAAATTTGCCAAAAAGGAGTCACCCCTAGATGTGAAATCAGCAAAACCGGAAAAAGCGATAAAATAAGGTTAGAACGAAACAACAAAACTTTGCCAAATTTGTCACTCATGCGGCCCACCAAGGGCGCAGCCAACATCGATCCAATTCCCCCGACCATATACATAAATGGCAATTCAACCTCTTTCATGCCTGCGTTAGCGACCAGCGATGGGCTTAGGAAGGGGATAATCATAAATTGCGCCAACATTAATAAGCCCATAAATAAAATAGCCATGCGGGGGGATTTTTCTTCCAGCAAGTTTAAAATATTTCGAAACGGATTCACTGGGTTTGGATTTTTCAAGTGTTCGTTAACCGGTGGTAGAACAAAAAGTATCAGCAGAAATAAAACAATCGAAAGCAAAACTAAAAATACGAATGGCGCATGCCAGGTATATTGGTTCGCCAAGAATAAAGAAAAAGGAACACCAAAAATCGAAGCCAATGAAAAAGCAGTCATAACAATTCCCATGGCAGTACCGCGTTTTTCAGGTGCTATCACGTCGCCCACAATCGCCAAAACCAAGGCGCCTAAAACGCCACCAAAAGTCCCGGTCAATAATCGTGACACCAATAAAAAGCCGTAATTTGGCGAAAACGCACACGCCAAGGTTCCTAATGCAAAACCCACGAAAAAAAATAGCAAAGATTTTTTTCGATCAAAGCGATCCAAAAACAAAGCGGACAACAACCCCGAGGCACCCGCCGCAAAAGTATACGCCGAAACTAAAAAACCAAACTCGGAGGGTCCAATTTTAAAATTGCGCATCAACTGCGGCCCCAGGGGCATTAAAATCATAAAATCAACAATATGAATAAATTGAATCGAAGCCAGCGCGAACAAAATCAGTTTTTCTTTAAAAGAAAATTTCATTACGTAATGATTTCTTGAGGATTCATTTTTGTCGAGGCTTTTTTAATTTAAGAAAAAGGTCAGTTAAAGTTGATCGAAGCACAAGGCTCAAAAAAATCAGGCCCTAAAACGCACCACAAAATCTTTCCGGTTGTTTTGTTTTTTATAAGCTGAACATTGTTCGCCGGAGAGATAATATTTGAAGAGTAGATGTTTTTCGCATCTGAAAACTCAAAAACTTTCTCAAGATTAACGGCGGGCAATTGGCGAACTAACAAAAGTCTTTTTACCGTAACTGACACCCGATCGAGGCCGCGGATGACGGTGCCGCCCTGTTCAAAGCCACCGTCGTAAATCGATCCTTCAAACGCAGTTAGGCGACCCGACACAAAATCATTCAAAGAGAACAACTCCGCTGGTTTCATTGAAAAGGTTCCGCCTGAAAAATCGCGGTTGATTTTCTGGCCCGCAATATTACGCAGCTCAATTTCAACAATAATCTGAAAATCATGGGGTGGTGACAACATTGGAATATGTTCTAAAAAATAAGTTTCAGAACCTACTAGAATCATGCCATGCAGACCCCGTCGGCCACCCATCTGCAACTGGGATTGATCGTGCACCTGATTTGGACTTGGAACACCAGCGTAAACTGAGGCGCCGAGCTGACCGCCTAGCAAAATTAAAAGCGAAAGTAAATTGGCCACTTTATTATTCTCCACAGCAGACGGCGTGACTTTAGTTACAGCGACAAAAACTCCAATAGTATCCGAAGAACAGAAAAACTAAAAACACGCAACGAACTTATAGATTTTTTTTCCTTAAGGCAATTCGCATCGAACGCTTGAACGGCCTTATGAAGCTGCGCGGCCAATCGCCGCAACAAGTTTGACGATCTAAGAACTGAAATTCGCGCCCCATTTGCTAAAACCAGCAATAAATTTTTCCAAGTATGATTGAAGGTCACCAAGAGATAAAACTGTTTAGTTTTAATCAAGCCACAAGCTGTGAACGCCGCGATCCGCCGCTGTTTTCTTGGCGTCTTCGTAGCCGGCGTCCACGTGGCGGAAAACTCCCATAGCAGGATCCGCGGTCAGCACCCGGCTTAATCTTTTTGCGGCGGCTGCGGTTCCGTCGGCCACGATCACCTGGCCTGCGTGTTGACTGTAACCCATCCCGACGCCGCCGCCATGATGAAGGCTGACCCATGTGGCACCGCAGGCCGTGTTGACCATGGCGTTAAGCAGCGGCCAATCGCTGACAGCGTCGGATCCATCTTTCATGCTTTCGGTTTCGCGATTGGGCGATGCCACGCTTCCACAATCCAGGTGATCGCGTCCAATTACAATCGGTGCTTTTACTTTTTTGGTGCGTACTAATTCATTCAGCATCAGGCCGGCCTTTTCGCGCTCGCCGTATTCCAGCCAGCAGATGCGCGCGGGCAACCCTTGAAAAGCGATTCTTTCCCCGGCCATATCTAACCATCGCAATAAATCTTTTTTGTGCGAGAAAAGTTCTTTCATGGCCTGGTCGGTGACGTGAATATCTGCTGGGTCTCCGCTAAGGGCCACCCAGCGAAAAGGGCCGCTACCCATGCAAAAAAGCGGGCGGATGTAGGCGGGTACAAAACCAGGGTAATCAAAGGCTTCTTTCACGCCAGCTTCTTGAGCGCGAGCCCGCAAATTATTGCCGTAATCAAATGCAATTGATCCGCGATTTTTCATTTCTAAAATTCCGCGCACATGTGCAGCCATGGATTCAGAAGCTTTCTGCAAGTAAAGTTTTTGATTTGAAATTCTTAAAGCGTCGGCCTGGGGTAAGGTCATTCCTGCAGGAATATATCCCACCAGCGGATCATGCGCCGATGTTTGATCGGTGACTATATCGGGAATAAAATTTTTCGCTAACATTTGGTGAATGACCGTCGACATATTTCCTAACAATGCGACAGATTTGGCCTGCCCCGTTTTTTGAAAATGACGAATTCTTGCGATCGCTTCATCCAGATTGTCGACGCGTTCATCGACGTACTTTGAATCCATGCGCTTTTGAATTCGGTCGGGATCAACTTCGACAGCCAATACGCAAGCACCAGCGAAAACACCCGCCAAGGGTTGTGCGCCACCCATACCCCCAAGGCCCGCAGTAAGGATCACGCGCCCTTGAAGATTGCCGTTGAAATGTTGTCGTCCAGCTTCGACAAATGTCTCGTAGGTGCCTTGAACGATTCCTTGTGTGCCAATGTAAATCCAAGATCCGGCGGTCATTTGCCCATACATCATCAGACCCTTGCGATCCAGCTGGTGAAAGACATCCCAAGTGGCCCATTTGGGAACTAAATTTGAATTGGCAATTAAAACTCTGGGTGCGTCTTCGTGGGTGCGCAAAATACCGATGGGCTTTCCGCTTTGAACCAACAATGTTTCATCGTTTTCTAAAGTCTTAAGCGCTGATAAAATTTTATCAAAGCATTCCCAATTTCTAGCCGCCTTTCCTATTCCACCATAAACGATTAGTTCGTCGGGTTTTTCGGCGACAGCAGGGTCTAAGTTATTTTGTATCATTCGGTAGGCGGCTTCCTGCAACCAGCCTTTGCAGTGCAGTTCAGATCCAGTGGGCGAGCGGACGATTCGCGGGTTTTTTGGCATATTTTTCATCCCTTAAAAGTTCTTTTAAACCTTAAGTTTTGCTCTGGACGTCAATCAAGGAAATTCAACTGCTTACTTTCCAAGCGAACATCTTCAGGATTTGGTTAGGCTGCATTTATTGCCGTGAATTTTATAAAAATTATAGATAAATCCCGCCCATAAGCAAAATGGTTAAGAAATCGTTAGGGCAAGTCTGTTGAGCTTTTGGGGTACTGATGCAGTGGCGGTTAGGGTTCCGGTGGATTTTAATTCTGCAACTTTCAGTTGCATTTAATCCTGGATTTGCACGCGCTGATGACTTTGAAACCCAAGGCCCCGTTCCCAACCCGGCAGAACTTTTTCACATTCCCACTCAATACTTGGCGCAAAAGCCAGGCGTACCAGCCATTCCTCCAGAACTTTGGAATCAATTTATCGCTCAGCTGGGCCCCATCACAGCCAAATCTCAGGTTGTTTTTCAAGAGGTTCTGATTTTAGTTCAGGGACTTTTTGAAAAAACCAATTTGTACGTCAAAGAAAAAGGTTTGGATGCTCTGTTCGCGCAGGTTTCGGAAAAGCGGGACATGACCAGTTTGGATTTTGATATTTTAGGTGTGGGCAAGGCCGAATTAAAAGCCATCGGACACGGTTACGATCAACGCCTGATCACTACTGTCAGACACAATAGTGGCCAATATTTTATTTTCGCCGACCGATCGCAATTTAGTCCAGACTTTTTGGAAACCCCCGGATCCGAACCACTATCAAAAAATGAAATCTCGATCCGAAAATGTTTATCTGGAATTATTCGCAGAATGGCGGCAGAAGTTTTGTTGCGCGGTGATCGCAGTCATATCTACGAACCTTTGGTTGAAACAACGGGCCTGAAGCTAGAACAGGTCCAAGAGAAAGTTAGTCAGGAATTGGATCCATTAAGTTCGCGTTATCAAATGCTTAAAGAAAAATTGGACCACGAGGAAATTTCGCAGTCTCAGCGAAAAAGTTTTTTAGCCGAGATGGATTTATTGGAAAATCAATTGGTCAAAAAACAAAATAGCCATCAAGGAATTTTATCTAAAATCATTGAAATGGCCGTGATCGATTTAGGAAATTCGGTCGCCATCGAGGGTTATGAAACCACTGTGATCATGCACGATTTCGGTCGCACAATGGCTTCAGTAAAAACGCAAACGCCTCCGAAAAAAGGCAGTTTCGAGGCTTGGAAGAAATACTGGGAAAGTATTTATCTTGCGCCCCACATGCGAACTGATTTGCTAAAAGAAAAATCGATTCTTAAAAAAGCCCAATTTTTTGTAAAAGGTGATATTGGCTTGGCGACTTTTTCGGTGGCTTCACAGGTTCCGATCAATTACATATCTCTGAATTTGGCGCATCATTTAGGTTTCAGTCAAAATGTCAGTCAAATTTCTTTGGCGATAACTACGGTCACATTTGGAATGCTATTTGGAACTTATGCGAAGACCATTAACCATTGGCTTCGCATTGGAAGTTCTAACGAGCGTTCCGCCAAGCAAGCATTTATAGGCACTGCTTTTGGCTACGGTGTTTTTTGGGTTCAGAGTCTTCTTCAGGGCAAGTGGGTGATGAAATGGGAAAATCATTTAAGCATCTGGACCCATCAATTTTTAAAAGGGCCGACGTCAACAGTGATCCAGGAAATTCCGCAATTCAATGTCAAGACCGGAGACAGTTTGGGAAATAAGGTTATTTTTGGCTACGACACTGAAATTAGAAAAGCGGATCTTGAGCCTCAGCTTTTGCAGATTGCGATGAGCGGGCCCAGGCTTTTATCGCTTTTTGTTCCCGGCGGAAAGGGCGTTCCAGTTTATTTTTACGCTGGGGCCATTGCAAAGAAATACCTTGTTGAAAAAACCGAGCGTTTTGCAAGGGCTTACCAGCAAGAACAGATGAACCGTCTGGCGACTTCTGGTGCGATGACTGTGAATCAAACTAAGTTGCAGGCTTATCAGTTAGAGGCCCAGATTCAAAAAGAAGAATGGGATAGTGCCCAGTTGTGGGATGCGGTGAAACTACTTCAGCAAACAGATCGTTTTGGAAATCAAATTAAGTATCGCGCTGAAATGATCGCCGAGGCAAATCCTGAAAGCGGGTTGACCAGATTGTCAGTGCGAATTCTTCGCGGGATGACCGATCTGGCGATGGGTTTGATGACAGTTGGGATCAAAAATATAGATTATTTTATGCAAAGCCATATCGCTTTGAATGTGGATATTTGGGATGTCGGAAAAAAATATCTGAATAGCGAATATCTTTTGAATGGCATGGATGCTGTTGGCAACAAGATCAATCACTTTGTGGAACTTAGGCAGGACCACAGTGACGACGGTCTGGTCGGTTTGAAAGTCAGAACTTACCGCTGGGTGGGACCCGCTGTAGAAATAGTTTCCGGGGGTTTTAGGGGCGCAATTCACGCCACCGACTTTGTGGTCCGTAATCTAATGGTGCCCGCGTTCACCCTGTCGCGATTTCCAGGATTTTATTTAAAACCAGTATTAAAAGCCACCGCAAGTGGAGTAAAAAAAGTAATCATACCAATTTGGCAAGAATTCAATAAACCAGTGTCTTATGTCATAGAAGATGCTGTCGAAGTTTCAAAACAAATATGGGATAAAATCGAACGCGCCGGAGCCCTGCTTTCCTATCGAACGGCCATAGCAGCCAACGAAGTACGCCTCAACTATCTAACCAAGCCCAAAAAAGAATCCGGCACCAACGCAATCAATTCCTGCCGGGGCAAATCCAAATAATTCCCCTTTAGGTACCGCATCCCTTTTTTCGCGTAACGATTCGTCGAATATATTTTAATGACACCCGCGCAAGAGCGCGACTTAAGATGAGTAGGTTTTTTCTTCTGGAGTTTTATTTGTTTTTTAAAGTGACAAAAAAAATTGAATTAACACCGCATTTTCCCTTTTTTGGTGAATCGGGAATTCTTGGTTCGACAGGAGGTCGCCGTGGCGTTCTGCAAAAAAGGGATGCGGTACCTGCGAGTAGTGGCGTTACGTAAAAAGGGATGCACCTGCGAAAAGCTAAATTTTATTTTTAGTCAGCGTTAAAATTTTAGGTAGAACTTGTTTTAGTGCTTTCAAGTCATCAGAGAAAATGCGGTCTTTGCTGGCGAAGGGGACTTCAGTGCGCACCAACGCATGGACTTCTTCTAAGATGGTAGTAGTTTTTAAGGGTCGCAAAAAATCAATGGCTTGGCACGCGGATAAAAATTCCATGCATAAAACATTTTCTAAATTTTGAATCACCTGGTGAAATTTTCGAGCGGCGATGGTTCCCATGCTAACGTGATCTTCCTTGTCGGCCGAGGTTGGGATGCTATCCACGCTGGCGGGGTGAGATAAAACCTTGTTTTCGCTGACTAGCGAGGCTGCCGCCACGTGGACGATCATGTGGCCTGATTGCAGTCCACCGTTGCGGGTCAGGAAGGCGGGGAGGTCACTCATGTGTGTGTTGACTAGTTTTGAAATTCTTTGTTCTGAAATGCTGGACAAGCTTGTGGCTGAAATGGCCAACAGATCCAAGGCTTGGGCCACCGGCATGCCGTGAAAATTTCCGCAGGACACAATTAAATTTTCATCTGCGAATACCAGTGGGTTGTCGGTGGAACTGTTGGCCTCGGTTTCAAGAATTTGTTTCGCGTACTCCATGGCATTGCGGGCGGCGCCATGAACGGCGGGAATACATCGCAATGAATACGCGTCCTGCACTCGGCCGCAGCTAGCATGACTGTCGCCGATGCTTGAAGAGCGTCCCAAAAAAGTGCGAAGCCTGGCAGCAGTTTTTATTTCTCCAGCGTGCGGTCGGGCCCGCGTGATCAATGGGTGAAAGGCTTTTCTGGATCCCCGAAGAGATTCCAATGAAAGACTGGCAGCAACATCGAAAAGATCTAGAAGATCCGAGTATTTTTTTAAATCCAAAAGTCCGATCGCAGTCATCACTTGGCAGCCATTAATGAGCGACAAACCCTCTTTAGCTTGCAACGCCAAGGGCTGAATGCGCAATGATTTCAGCAAACGTTTTGTCGAAATAAATTTTGGATAAGGACTTTTTAAATCCCAAACCTGGCCCTCGCCAATCAAGGACAAAGCCAAATGCGATAACGGAGCAAGATCGCCGCTAGCACCAACGCTTCCCTGACTGGGCACGACGGGGATCACGTGATGATTAAGAAATTCTAAAATTTTTTCCACGACCTGGACGCGAACTCCACTATGCCCCCGAGCCAAGGTGTTAGCCCGAAGAATCATCAAAGCCCGCGTTTGGTTGGGGTCAAACGGTTGACCGATCCCACAAGAATGCGATCGAATCAAATTAACCTGCAGCTGTTGCAGTTGAGATTCTGAAATGCGCACACTAGAAAACGACCCAAACCCAGTGTTGACGCCGTAAATAGCTTCGCCACTAGACATTTTTTTCTCTATGAAACGCCTGGATCTTTCAATCTGCGATCTTGCGGATTTCGAAAGCTTCAACGGCACTTTTAAATTCACAATTTCGCTAAGATTTTCGAAGTCAACATTTTTTCCATCAAGCGCAAACGCTTTTCCAAAAGTCTTTGTTATTGCCGATAAGTTTTTAACTGATTCGCGCTTTGGTTTTCGGATCGGACTCACAGGAATTTTTCCGCTAGTAGATTGGTCTAATAAAACAGGAGATACTTTTTTTGTAGCGCGGGATGTGGATTTCATAGTTTCACATTAAAGTAAAAATAAAATTAAACATCAATACAAAATCCATTTCAAGTTGACGAAAGTTCTAGGTCACCGCCAAACTTTGATTCATGAAAAAATTTGGAAATTACCATCTTAGCTCGACGACCCTACTAGCACTTTTAACTGGGCTGAATCTGTTGAATTACGTCGATCGCTATCTACTGAACGGAGTTTTGGTTCCCCTTCAGCAGGAATTTGGGCTGACCGACGCCCAACTGGGGCGTCTGAACACGGTGTTCATGTTGGGATATTTTCTAACGGCTCCGTTTTTTGGTTATCTAGGAGATTTTTGGTCTCGCAAAAAATTAATCGCCTTTGGCGTTGGCGTCGGAGGGTTGGCGACATTGCTAACGGGGTCGGCGACAACTTATTTTGCGTTGTTGATTACGCGCGTATTTGTGGGCCTGGGTGAAGCCAGCTATGCCACAATCAGCCCGGGACTTTTATCAGATAAATTTTTGCCGGAAAAAAGAAACAACGCGCTGACAATTTTTTATACAGCTTTACCAGTGGGTGCGGCTCTAGGATACATTCTTGGCGGTCAATTTCACCAAGCGATGGGTTGGCGCCAAGGTTTTTTTTGGATCGGCCTTTTAAGTGTACTTGTCACCTTTGCCTTGCAGCCGTTCGAAGAGGTGCCTCGCGCACCAACTACGTCCAACGAATCTGTGGTAACGCCTTCGCTTAAAAATATTTTTCGTGTTTTTAGAATTCCAGATTTTTCCAACTGTATTTGGGGTTACGTGGCCTATACTTTTTCGATGGGTGCGATGAGTGTTTGGGCGCCGATTTTTTTGCAGAGATATCATCATCAGACAAATGCCGACGCGACTTTTTTCTTTGGTGCCGTTGCGGTCGTCACCGGATTGGTCGGAACTTTATGCGGGGGATTTTTAGCGACCCATTTAAGAAAAAAATATCCACTGAGTTACCATTTTATTTTGATGAGCTCGATCTTGTTATCGATTCCATGGACACTTTTGGCGATTTTCTCCAGCGATGTAGTTTTGGTAAAACTTGGATTTTTTATGAGCCTTTTTTGCCTTTTTCTGTCAACCGGTCCCGTCAATTCGGTGCTGTTGGAAAGCGTTCCGGCTTCGATGCGAGCCACTGGGATGGCAGCCTCGATTTTTGCGATTCATCTTTTTGGTGACCTGTGGTCGCCCGAATTTGTGGGCTTTTTATCGGATTATTTTGGCGGATTGCGACCGGCATTTTTCGTGGTGATATTTTCATTTGTTGTGGGTGCGTATTTTTGGTCTTTGCCGTTTTGGAGATCCCGAAAAATATGAAGAAAAAATCTTTCTTATTTCGAAATATCGGCGAAGTCTTAACAATGGCAGGAGCTTTTGAAAAGCAGTCTCGAAAAATTCAAGAGGCCGATTTAGGTTTTGAAAAAAAACAGTCGATGCTGGTCGAAGACGGTCGAATCGTGTGGATAGGCCCAGATAAAAAAACTCCAAAGATCAAAGTGCAAAAAGAAATCAATCTGATGGGACGAACTCTTTTGCCTGGGTTTGTCGAGTGTCACACGCACACCTTATTTTCGGGACATCGAGCCGATGAATTGGAAATGAAAAATAAAGGCCTGGGGTATTTAGATATCGCCGCCGCTGGTGGTGGGATTGTGTCCACCGTGCGAAAAACCAGGGCCGCCAGTGCGAAGGATCTACTGCAACAAACGCAAAAAAAAGTAGACCGATTTGTTCAGCAAGGTGTGACCACTTTGGAAGTTAAATCAGGATATGCGCTGGATTTAAAAAACGAGATGAAGTCTTTGGAAGTCATCGGCCAACTTTCCGGACCACAAATTGTGCCCACATTTTTGGGCGCGCATGCGATTCCTCCTGATGCCAAAAACCAAGAGCAATACCTGAAATTTTTAGAACAACAAGTAATCCCGCAAATAAAAAAAAGGAATCTTTCCAAACGTTTGGATATTTTTATTGAAAGTGGTTTTTTTTCTTTCGATGCCGCAAAAAAATATTTGTTGGCGGGAAAAAAAATGGGATTCGACATTGTCATTCATGCTGATCAAATCACTTTGAACGGAGGCACAAAACTGGCGTGCGAAATTGGCGCGATCTCGTGCGACCATGTTTTGCAAGTGATGGACCCTGAAATCCAGGCACTAGCTAAAAGCGAAACAACAGCCGTTCTTTTGCCAAGTGCTGATTTTTACCTGCAGTGCGCTTTTCCCAAAGCCCGAAAAATGATTGATGCCGGTGTTCGAGTAGCCTTGGCAACGGATTACAATCCGGGCAGTTCGCCCACTCAAGATTTAAGTTTTGTTGGAATTCTAGCTCGTCTAGAGATGAAAATGTCTTTGCCCGAAGTGATCAGCGCGTACACTGTAGGTGCGGCCTTTGCTTTGGGATTGCAAAATGAAGTTGGCGCGCTAATAGCCGGTCACCGAGCGGACTTTTTAGTTTTAGAAAAAGAATGGCGAGAGCTTTTTTATCGCGTCGGTGAAATCATGCCTTTGGAAATTTATCGCTCAGGCCAAATTTTATAAAGCGCGTTAGAAAGGTCCATTTCTGTCATGACCTTACAAATTCCTTTTGCATTCCCTCTATTTTGTTTCCTAGGCTAAGAGTGAGGGGCAATTGGGCGCTTTTTTGTGCCGCATTAAAATCAATTTCGAGCAACAATTTGACGATTTACAAAACACCATGAAGGAGTTTTTAAGCCATGGATAAGTCCACCTACACGAGCCTAGTCCATTCTAAATATTTTAATCCTGCGTTTAATGCGGCATTGTTTGATGGCCCTTTACGAATTTATTTTTCTCAAGCTCACGAATTTTTGGCCTTAAAAATTTATTTTTCGATTCAACAAAAACTGGCCGAGAAATTTGCCCGCGTTAAGAACATCCACGAAGCCACAGGTAAAAATGTTTTGGTTCTGATTTATCCAAATAGTGAAAGTTTTAGTTTGTCGTTTGAAAATAAAAATCAATTGTTGGCTTTGGAAACTTTGGATAACGATGATCTGATGGGAGTCAACGGCCCTTTCGACGATCAACAACTAGAAGCGGTCTTGCGCGGAATCGAAAACGCCATCGATGCATGGGTGGAACTTCCGCCCGAAGATACGAATGTCGAAGCCACAGCTACCGCACAAATCTAAGTTAACTTCCAATTCTTACGGGCAAGTTGCTGTTGAATACTTGCTTTTGTTTACACTTGCGATTTCCATTGGACTTTTAATTACCAATCAGTTGGTTCGCCGCGATCCCAACAATCCCGGTGCGCTGATCGCAAAATGGCAAAAGATCCTTCAGTTTATCGCAACCGACGATCCTAATCAGCATTGACAAAAAAATTATTTCTAAAATGGTTAAACTTTCTGGCCATTTCACACAAACGGCGCTAGTCACACCCCAAGACCAGGACTTTAAATTACTATTTTGAGGAGTAAATATGAAAATCCTATCAGTTTTGCTTTTAACTCTTAACGCGCTTTCAAGTGGGGCGAAGAGTCTGGATCAGGCTAATTCTATCAAAAAGTGGCAGCCGCTGGAGAGTACAACTGGCGTGATTGATGCTAGCCAATTAAAACTTCCAGGAAAATTATTAGCCAATGGTGCTTTAGCTTTAAAGCCGTACAGTAATCATTTGGTCTCCGGGGTTTCAATGGCTGCGGCGTTAGCCATGCTTGAATCCGCTGCAAAAGATTCTTCAAAATCTTTGTTTGAGAATTATTTAACCCAAGGCTCTACCTTAAAATTTGAAACTTTGCTGGATTCACTTCGACAATCGATCGCAGAACCCGGAAACCCAGATGACGCCAGGCTTGTGATGATCAATAGCGCTTGGAGCTCGAAGGAAAAAAGTTTTCGGTTTTCGACCGCGTTTAAAGACGAAATCATTTCTGGATTTGATGCAAATATTAGTTCTGTGGACTTTGCAACAGAGGCTGGCGTTTCAGAAATTAATCAGTCGGTTAAAGATTTAATACCCGCAGTCATTGATCTAGCTACATTGCAGAATTTAGATTGGCTTATAATGAACACCGCTTATTTTAGCGGAAAGTGGGGCTTTAAATCCCATCGCTTTTCTGATTTAAAATTTTATAGTGGTGGTCGTAACGATCATAAAAAATTTAAAAAAGTACAGGCCGTCGCGGCTGAACTTTACACTGGATACTATATTAGGCCCAACGGCGAAGCCGGAATTGTTTTGCCATTTCGTGGAGGCAAATATTCTCTCTATGCGATTATGCCGCCATTTCAAAATTTTGATGATATGTCAGAAAGTGTATTGATCAAGGGGATTCAGACTCTTGCTCAAAAAAGAAAAGACGAAAACACAAATGTCAGTTTTCAGATGCCAATATTTAAATTTGAAGATGGGTTGGATGTGACCGAAGAAACTATCGAGACTAGAGGAAGCCTACTGGGTTTAGATTGGCTTTTTGCTCCCGAAATGAACTTGTCCTTGATGTCCGCAGATCCCAATGTCCGGGTTCAAGTGCGACTGATTCGTCAAAAGACTGCGATCGACCTTGATGAAAACGGCGTCAGCGCGGTCGCAGCTTCTGTCGTCGGAGGCGTCAGTGTGACCTCGGCAATTCATCCGCCGGCGAAAGATTTGGTAAATTTTAATCGACCCTTTATCTTTGCAATTGTTGACGAAGCAACCGGGCATCAAGTTTTCACCGGGACCTTTTTTCAGCCGTAAATAGCGCTTTACGATCGAGGTGACATTCGATCTAAAGTTTCTAAAATATCTAAAAAGCGTCGCTTGATGTCCGCGTAAAGAAGAATGTCTTCGAAGTCTACTGGCCGGAAAGCAATTTGATTCCGCTTTTCGTAGTCCGCTATAAATGGCCCGAGACTATTCTGAAGCTCAGCGGGAAGCAGAGAAAACAGGTCAGAACCTAATAATGCTAAGTTCATTGAATTCACGATTTCAATTTCTTCTGCGGCAAGTTTTGAAAGATCTAATAACTTGGCATCTTTTTTATTCTGCCTGGCCATTTCTTTTAAACCTTTTTGCAAGGGATGAGAAAGAAGCTTCTCTAATTTGAAAACCAGTGTTTTACGAATATTTCGAATTTTTCTCTGAGCCAATTTTAACTCGGTTGAATCTTTGAACAAGGCCCCCTGGTAAATCATTTCAAGGTAATCTACTGCTTCCCATAAAACAGACATTCTGGCTTGAGCATTCTGAACAATTTTGGGAGCCAGAAAAATAGATCCAGGAAAGGAACTTACATTTTTTAAAATGGGGCTTAGGCCGGGCATGCTACCGCGATTAACATCATAGCGATTAAATGCTGGCACGCCAGCCCTAATCGAGTGAACCCGATCGTCGAAAATAGGGGTTGCGACGCCTTTGCAAAACTGGTCGATAAAAACATTATTGGAATGCAAGTTAGGATAAAAATTGACCGGCAAAATTTCTTGACCGTGGTTAACCAGGTCTTGATTGATTCGTAGTGTGGCATCGATAAGTCCACTGAGCGTGGGAACACGTAAACGAGCTTTTGTTTCCAGAGAAAAATAAAGGGTGCTGGCACGTGCAGGTCCCAGTAGCTGAATCATGTTGGTGGGATCCACATTAGCTTGAGAGACCCAATTTTTGCCCACTCGATTGACTTCAATAAAATGCGGACTTGCAGCCGGGCTGCTTATTTCAGTTTTTAATTGTGGACGTCTGCAAGAATTTGCGTCTGAGACATGCGGAAATGAAAACAAAAATAAAGCGGCAAACGATAAAATCAGGCGAGGTTGAGTGACCAAAGTATAAGTCTCCAGCGACGAAAATTTTGATGAGCGCAGAGGCTATTCGATTTTGAGAAAATTTTGTACTTATTTACGAGCCGAATGAAAAAAAGCTTATAGTGGCAGGCGGTTTGATACCTTAAAAAAGTTTTTTCCGCTTCTTAATTTCTAAATTCAGGGCTTCTTGCATGGTTTCTTGGATGTCTTCCGAGATTTCTACGACCAGCTCGCGGTTCTCGGCTTGGCTGGGCTTGTAGGGTAGGTAAATCGCCGGCAAAAATTTGATTTTCCATTTTACGGGCAGGGGCAAAAAATTTAAGGGCAATGGCAAAACTGTGCCTCGAAGAAATTTGGTGAATTTAAGTTGGCTGAGGTTGATATGGGTTTCTTCGGCACCAATCACTAGTGTGGGCACAATGGGCGCCGAAGTCTTCAGCGCCATTCTGACAAAACCGCGCTTAAATTCTTGAAGTTGATACATCTCTGACGAAGGTTTGAAATTTCCGGATTCACCTTCGGGAAATAGAACGATCAGATTATTTTTTTTTAAAAGACGAAGTCCGTTTTCATAAGTAGCTTCAGTAAACCCTAATTTTTTTGCTGGAACTGAAGTTGTGCTGCTAAGGAACCACAGATGGTGCGACAATACTCTGGGAACTCTTTTTTTTTCTTGGTGAAGAATATGCGCAATGATTAGGGCATCAAAACCCGAAAAGCCTGAATGGTTTGGAGCCATCAGAACCGGCCCTTTTTTAGGAATATTCTCAAGGCCTTCAATTTCAAGACGAAAATACTTGCGCAAGATTTCCATCGCAAAATACGGAACCACTCGATACAGTAAAGTGTCACGATCCAGGTTCTTGAGGTTGAAAAGTTTTTCTGTTCTCTTTTTAAAATAGGAAATCATACCAGAAAATCATACCAGAAAATCAAAAAGGATTATCTATGAAATATATCATGTCAGTGGATCAAGGAACTACCGGTACAACGATTAGTCTGGTCGATCAGCTGGGGCAAATCGTCTTTCAAGCCGATAAAGATTTCCACCAGCACTTTCCTAGACCTGGCTGGGTCGAACACAATCCTGAAGAAATCTGGCAAACAGTCTTGCGAAGTGTTGGAAAAGTTCTTTTTGATTCAAAAGTTTCTGCGCATCAGATCGTTGGGATCGGCATCACCAATCAGCGCGAGACCGTGGTCGCTTGGGATCGCCAAACAGGCAGGTCATTGTATCCTGCCATTGTCTGGCAATGTCGACGAACGCAAAAGATTTGCGACGACCTTAAGAAAAAAAAATGGGAGAAAAAAATCCATTCCAAAACGGGCTTGTTGGTAGACCCTTATTTTTCGGCAACAAAAATTCATTGGCTGATCGAAAACGTAGCCGCTGTGAAGTCTGCGGTATCCAAAAAAAGTGTTTGTTTTGGAACCATCGATTCTTTTTTGCTTTTCAAGCTCACTAACGGAAAATCTTTTGCTACGGATGTTTCTAATGCGTCTCGAACTTCGCTGATGAATTTAAAAACACTTTCGTGGGACGCCGATCTTTTAAAATTATTTAAAATTGCCATCGATTGTTTACCCACAATAAAGTCGACCGTTGATTCTTTTGGCGTCACCGAATCAGTGGAAGGCTTACCCAATGGAATTCCAATTTTTGCCATGGTCGGAGATCAGCAAGCCGCTTTGTTCGGCCAAGGGTGTTTCAGCGTCGGAGAATCCAAATGCACTTTTGGTACTGGAAGTTTTATTCTTTTCAATACTGGGCCCAAGATTGTTTACTCGGGATCAAAACTTTTAACTACTGTGGCATGGAAGATTCGAAGTCAGAAAGCCATTTATGCGCTGGAAGGTGGCGCCTATATTTGCGGCGCTGCCGTTCAGTGGCTGCGCGACGGTTTAGGAATTATTAATGCCAGCCACGAAGTCGAAAGTTTGGCCATGACTGTTCAAAGTGCCCAGGGCGTCAGTTTTGTTCCGGCCTTTTCAGGTTTAGGCGCGCCCTATTGGGTCAGTGAAGCCCGGGGTCAGCTCAGCGGATTGACCCGTGGATCGACGGCGGCTCACATTGCGTTTGCAACTCTTGAAGCCATGGCCTTGCAAAACGTCGATATTTTGTTGGCTATGGAAAAAGATTTGGGAAAAAAATTAAAAACTTTGAAGGTCGACGGTGGCGCGACTCAAAATGCTTTGCTGATGCAGCTTCAGGCTGATTTTTTGGGCTGCGAAATCGAACGCCCCAAAAACGTCGAGAGCACTTCGCTAGGCGCCGCCTTGTTGGCGGGCTTGGGAGCGGGAATTTGGAGCGAGATTTCAGATCTTAAAAAAATCCAAACGGCCGATCGTGTTTTTCAACCGAAGATTTCGCACAAAGATCGTCAAAAAAAGCATCAAGAATGGTTAAGGGCCGTGAAAAGGACGGCCGTAAAATAACTTAATTACTTGGCGGCGTTAGATCGTACTTTTTCGTTCATCAATCGCAATCGCTTTGAAAAAGATCTTAGCATCGAGCTTGCCCAAATCGGAAGCTCACCTAAAAGTTGATTGTAACCCGCCTGCGAAACCTTGATTAGCATCCCTTCGGTCACGGCCATAGCCGAAGCGCTTCGGGGTTGTTTGTCCAACAAGGCAAATTCACCAAAGGATTCACCTTCGCCAATAGTCATTAGTTCGATTTTCTTTTTTTGCGGGCTGGTGACGTAAATCTGAACTTGCCCTTTCTCGATAATATAAAAATCCAAGTCGTCGTCGCCCTCGGCAAAAATAATTTGACCGGGCTTAACCCTAATTTTTAAAATTTCGTTCGAGGTCTCCAAGAAAAACTCCTTTTGAAAAATAAACACTCAAAAATTTTTTGCAATGTCTTTTAAGATAAATTATTTTTAGCTTTTGCGATATTCCGTGCACCCGCAACAGACGCCCCTTAAGTTTTATAATTGGCCCAAATTCTATTTCAATTCAGGTTGATTCATCCGTCTATCAAAAAATTGCAGATGGATTTTCCAAAGTCCTTTTTTGATCAATAGGTTTTTTGGACTGCAGGATTTCTCGTTTAAGATCGTAGACGTTTTTTAAAAAGACGATTTTTTTGCCTTTTAAATCAAGGCCCCAGTCTTTTAGATTTTTTTGATGTTGCTCGGAAATATAAAAAATCTCGAACCCCAACCGCAGAGCCTCTTTAATTCTTTGATCGATAAAAGGCGACGATCTGATCTCGCCAGTCAAACCTAGTTCGCCAATAAAAACGGAAAGTGCTGGTAAAGGGGTTTGCCAATCCGTCGAAAGCAATGCGGCGGCTACGGCCAAATCCGAGGCCGGGTCCGAAAGTTTTAGTCCGCCCGCAACGTTAATGTAGATTTCGCTAAAACCTAATTTGACTCCTAAGTGCCGTTCCAAAACAGCCGAAATCATATTCAGTCTTTGCAGTTCGATGCCTACGGAAGTTCTTCTTGGCATGGGCATTTGCGATGCCAAGGTCAAGGCTTGGATTTCACATAATAAAGGTCTGGATCCCTCAAGCGCCGCAAATACCGATGATCCTAAGCTAGACGCTTTACGATCTTGCAAAAAAAACTCTGATGGATTTAGCACTTCTCGTAATCCTAAAGAGTTCATTTCAAAAACTCCAAGTTCCTGAGCCGCACCAAATCGATTTTTGAGCGAACGAAGCAGTCGGTAAGGATACCCCGAATCGCCTTCGAAGGATAAAACGCAGTCGACCATGTGCTCTAAAACTTTGGGGCCGGCCAAACTTCCGTCTTTGGTGATGTGACCAATTAAAATCACGCTGATGTTTTCATTTTTTGCCAACATCATTAACTTTCCTGCGCACTCTCGAACCTGTGAAACACTTCCTGGGGCTGATTCAAGTTCCGGCAGATAAACTGTTTGGATAGAATCCACGATCAGAACGGATGGTTTTTTAGCTCGTGCCAGCGCTAAAATTTCATTTAAATTATTCTCCGAACCAATTTCACACTGAGCAGATCGCAGGCCTAGCCGCTGGGCCCGATTGGCTGTCTGTGCCACGCTTTCTTCACCCGAGATATACAAAACAGTTTGGTTTTTACTTTGAGTTAAACCCGCGGCGGTTTGAATCAACAAGGTGCTTTTTCCAACTCCAGGGGCTCCGCCCAACAGAACAAAACTACCCTCGACTAATCCGCCGCCCAGCACGCGGTTTAATTCTTGCAAGCCTGTACTCATTCTTTCGAAGGTGACCTCATCTAGGCTTTGGTCCAGGCGAAATGTGGCCGTTGATGAAATTGTTTTTCCAGTGGTTGGCGAGGCCATTGATGTGACGGACTCCTCAACAAAAGTATTCCAAGAATTGCAGTCCGAACATTTTCCTTCCCAACGCGATCGTTGAGCTCCGCAATTCTGACAACTGAAAACAGTTTTATTTTTCTTTGCCATAGTTCATGATTTAACAAACACAGTTTGTAAAGCCACTAAAAAGTCATCTTACAATAACAGGTCCCAGCAAAGGTCATTTATTATGCATAAATCTCATCTTCTTTTTTGGGTCCAAATCACAATGGTGTTTCAGCTAGTCCATGCAGCGGCCAGTGAAAAGACTCAGCCGGACATTCCGTGGGTTGAAATCCGAAAAACGGTCCAAGCCAATCAGTTTCAAAAAGTGATTGATTTGCTGAACCCCATAGTCGTTCAGCAATTGCCGCCAAAAGACAAAGATCGTGTGCAATTTTTGCGTGGAGTATCGAATTTTTATTTAAGTCATAATGCTGAGGCCGAATTGTTTTTGAAGTCCGTGCCTGAGGCTTTTATTTTGAATGACTACGTTTATTATTATCTTTCGCAAGTCTACGATGCTCAGAAAAACACAGACCTTTCGCAAAGTTTTTTAGAAAAAAGTTTAAAAGCCGAACCTCATGCAAAGCTTACTCAAGAAATTCTACTGAGCACATCGGATTCTTTTTTTAAGAAAAAAAATTATCAGCAGGCGAAGAACGCCCTGCTGAAATTGCAGAAGCGAATTCGACACGAGGAAAAAGAACCTCATTACTATTTTCAGTTGGCTCACATCGAAAAAGCATTGGGCCAGAAAAAACTTTTCTGCGATCGCATCCGAAAATTATTTACTCACTTTCCGCAGTTTCCCGAAATTCAGGATTGGGGACCGGATCTGCCGTCGAATTTGTTTTTTGGCGAGCCCACCCAATGTGCCGTCGGTTTAGAGGATTTGAAAAAACGAATTCAGCGTTGGCAGTCGGAAGGTTTGCCCAATCGTGCGCGTGTAGAAATTCAATCGCTTAAAAATAAAATTCCCAAAGTAGACCCTTTCGAAATAGATCAACTAGAAGCCCAGTATTTGATGCAAGAGCAAGAGCCCGAGAAGGCCATTTCTCTTTTAAAAAAATACTTTGAAGGCAAAAAGAACGATCCGCATTTTCTTTTTTTAATGGCTGGAAACTTGGCCAAAGCCGGAGAGTACCAAGCAGCGGTGGGGCTTTACTATCGACTTTACCAACGCACGCCTCAGACCAAGCAGGGCCGAAAGGCTTTATTTCAAGCTGCATTTTTAAGTTATCAGTTTAAAGATTACGACGGAGCCTACAAAAAATTTCTTGAACTAGTAAAAAAGTTTCCCAATGCAACGATGGCAAGGGACGCAGAATGGCAGATCTCTTGGATCAGTTATTTACGAGAAGACTATGAATCCAGTCTGAAATCTTTTTTGAAATCTAAAAGTGCACCGCAGGAACGAAGTAAGTATTGGGCGGCGATGTCTTACTTAAAATTGGGCCAAATTCCAAAAGCGCGCGATCTTTTTTTGCAGCTTTCACAAAATAAATTACGCACTTACTATACTGTTGCGGCTGCTCAACGCTTAAATGCTTTGAAAAGTAGCCGACCAAACTCGTTTTTTAAACAAGAATCAATGAATAGTCTCTTTCTGACCGAGAGCCTATTTCCGATAGATGATCAAATCCCGACTGTGGTTACATTGGCGACATTGCCGTCATGGCCTCAGAAGTCATCGGATCCTGCTGAAAACGAAGACGAAAACATCGCAGACGCCACGTTGGCCACGGGCGAAGAATCTGCCGATCCAGAGGATGTTGATCCGGAAGAGGCTGACAACTCGACAGTGGCCGAAAAGGGTTCGATCATAGAAGAGTTCTCGGACCCCAAGCTGGTGAAGCGTTTTGAAAAAGCCAAAGAAGCCGCTCTGCTGGGATTTCAAGACTGGGCTAAATGGGAACTTTATGAAATCGAAAAAAAAACCAGAAACAAAGATTATTTGAAAACATTGATGGCCGAGTACGAAAAGATCGGTGTGTTTCAACGAAGCGCAGGAATTTCGCAGAATTTTTTTTCATCTCAACGCGCTAATTTCGGCATCGATGGCAATCGAAGCTTGTGGGAGTCCGCGTATCCTGCCGCCTACAAAGATGAGGTCGAAAAAACAAGTCGAAGGTTTGATGTGCCTCAGTCGCTGATTTGGGCCATTATGCGCGCGGAAAGTTTATTTCGGAAAGAAGCCAGATCCCCGGTGGGGGCATTGGGGTTAATGCAGGTGATGCCTCAGACGGGAATCAGAATGGCTTACCTATTGGGCGAGAAAGATTTTCAAGCCTCGGACTTGTTGCGACCTAGTTCTGCTCTGCTGATCGGCACGGCCTATTTGCAAAGGCTTTCTAAAAAATTTCAAGGGGATCTGGTTTTTATTTCCGCTGGATACAATGCTGGACCTCACCGGGTCATCAGCTGGGTCAGTCAATTTGGAAACTTGGATTTGGACGAATTTGTCGAGCATATCCCGTTTTTAGAAACCAGAAACTACGTCAAAAAGGTTTTGTCCAACGCCGCCATTTATAACGAACTCTATTTTCCCGGGCGCGACGGTCTGTCAAGCTTGGGCGTAAATCTAGCGGCGCCGGTACGAGTGAAGTTCTTTTCTCCGGACCCTGGTAAAGAGACCTGGGAAGAGATTTGACCCCTGCCTTGGTTTCGAAGATAACTTGATTCCCTATGGATTATTTTTTGGCGCGCTTTGCCGTCCGAACATTAATGGTTCTTTTTTTTTGTTTCAGTTTGCTTCACTTTTTACCTGGAAATCCCTTTGAAGAAAGCGAACAATTAAGTCCCAAAGTATTTGCCAGTCTATCTCATCATTTCGGCGGGGACTTACCTAAGGGTGCTTTTTTCGAAAAATTTAATATTTTTCTGAAAAACTTTTTAAGTTTTGATTTTGGCATTTCCGTGAGATCACCGCAAAAGACAGTCATTGATGTAGTCGTTCAGGCACTTGCACCTACTTGGACTTTGTTTTTGGGGTCGATGGCTTTGATCCTGGTCATTTCGCAAATTCTTTTCCTGATCGCTGTCGGACTTGAACTAGAAATAGAATTTAGAAATTTCGGCCGAATGGCAGTAACCGTTCCGGTTTTTATTTTAGTGCCAATTTTGATTTTTATTTTTGGATTTCAGTTTCACTTTTCGATTGTGCAAACTGAGCATTGGACGTCTTGGATCATGCCGTGCGCGGCGTTGGCGTTTCGGCCTATTTTTTTATTTCTCAATTGGCAACTTTTGGGCGTCGAAAAAGAATCGCATCGTCCCTGGTTTAAGTTTTTTTTGGGGCTTGGATTTTCAAGGCGGCAATTAAAGTTATTTTGGTCCTATCGCCAAACTTGGACTTCTAATTTGGCTTTTTTGCCTGGGCTTTTGGTATCGCTTTTTATGGGATCTGTTTTTGTGGAAAGTCTTTTTCAAATTCAGGGCCTTGGATTTTTACTTTTACAATCTTTGTTGCTAAGAGATTCAGTGACGTTGATGGTTCTTTTTTATTTGACCAGCCTTGGTTATTTTTTATTCCAAAATTTATCGGATTATATTTTGAAAAAAAATCCTAGGGATGAATATTGAAGAAACGAAATAACCTTTTCATTTTTCCTTTAGTAATTTTGTTGCTGCTAGGTATTTTTAAGTGGGTAAAGCAGCAGTTGCTTTGGACCTACGACATTGAAAATGTTTTGCAAGCGCCATCGGTTTCAAGCGCTTTGCACGGCCATATTTTCGGAACAGATATGCTGGGCCGAGATTTCTTGTTTCGTATTTTGATTGGCTTAGAAAATACTTTGTCGATTGGGCTTTTCAGTCTTTTGTTAGGTGGATTCATCGGTGGCTTCTTGGGATGTGTGATTGGGTTTCAAAATCCGAACGGTAAAGTAGATAAATCATTTATTTTAGTTCTGGATCTGCTTCAAAGTGTTCCGCAACTTTTTCTTTGTTTTATATATATTCTAATAATTCAAAAGCAATGGGGTGATTTTTTGAGCCCTTATTTTCAACTGACGATGGCGTTGGCTGCGACTTCCTGGATGCCAGTAGCTAGAACCACCAGGTTGATGACCCGCAAGTTGCAGCAAAAAAACTATGTTGAAGCTTCTGTGGCTTTGGGTGCTAGTCGATGGCAGCTTGCAGCCCGACACGCGTGGGTGGATTTGCGACAACCGCTGTTTGTGTATTTAATCTATTTGCTTCCGCAGTTTTTTATTTTCGAAAGCGTGATTTCTTTTTTTGGTTTTGGAATCAAATATCCAGACACGAGTTTGGGACTGCTGATTCAGGATGGTTGGAAGATGATGATGTTCTATCCACATCTTTTTTTTCTTCCGGCGGTATGTTTATTGACTGTGCTGTTACTTCTGAAAAAGTCGACGAACAGACTTCTAGAAGTTATAACCCAGGCTTAGATCTGCGTATCTGTTTGCGTCGCTTCCTGGCACAGAAGAAAGGCTTGATTCTGCCCCCAAGCCCACTTTCCAAGATTCTAGTAAATCGTAATAAAGCATAAATTTTTTTAAGGCCACGGAGCTTCCATCGGAGGCTACTTTTGAATTTGCCGACGAAACGTATAATTCAAATCTAGTCAAAAAGTAGAAGCTAAAAGCGATTTTCACAGAGTCTTCGTAAAAGCCGTTGATGGTATTCGACAATCCGCTGGATGAGGAATTAAGAAAAGTTTGATTATCCAAGAATTGCAAAAACGAGTTGATATCTTTGCTGTAGCTGTACTTGGACCATGAAACTTTGGCCGAGATCCACGGAAAGGGTCGACCGCGTATCGTGAAAGAAGTAACGGTTTGTTTAATCTGGTTAGAGCCTACGACCGGTCTTGTGACGGAACCCCGCCGACGTGTGACCGTTGTTTCAAAAGTTTGGTCGTAACTGGAAAATCCGTAACTAACATCCGCGCCCAAATTTGCAGGCCTTTCACCGGCCCATTTGTAAGTATAGCCTAGGGACATAGCGGGCCCTGCCACTTTAAGGTTTTCTTCTGGGATGCTCGAATAACTGTAATCCAAATTGGAATATATTAAGTTAGAAGTTTCAAGTCCTACGCCTGCGCCCAGTTCGGTTGTCGTATCCAATGCAGTGTTGCCAGAAGAATCCGTTGAAGTGGTTGTGGATTTAGTGATTAATCCATTCCAGTTGTAAGTGATGGATTCCGCGGGCTGATCCCCCAACTGGCCGTTAGCGGACAGCGTGTTTGATTTTGTAGAGCTGCTCTGCGAGCTATCAAAAGTTAATCCCAAGGGCCAAGCACAGGGCGACGGAACAAATATCGCAAAAGTAACAATCAGGGCAGAAAATAAGCAAGGGCCATAACGCCAAATTTTTCTATTTTTTGATTTCAATGCGCCTGTCCCCATCATTCCTATTGATTTTTTATTTTTGATAGCTTGTGGTCAATAGATATGTTTTTTATTTGCGAACTTCGGGGCAAAAGAAAAAGGGCAAACCTATTTCTAAGTTCGCCCTTTTGCGTTCCTAAACTCTAAGCTTACTTGCGTTCTCGGCGCTCTCGTCTTTCGTGGCGTTCGTTTCGAATTTCTTTTTTATCGCCATGAATTTCGGCGCGCTCTCTATTTAAAGCTTGTCGTTTTTCTTTAACTTCATTTTGAGCTTTGTTTCGAGCTTCTTTAGTTTCTTGAACTTCTTTGCGATCGGCAGCGATCACATCTTTTGAAGCCCCTGCTTTAATATCATTACGCAGCTTTTCTTTCTCGGCCATAACTTTTTGCTGAGATTGATCCCGCTGCATGCGTTTGTCCGCAAGTTCTTTTTTCAGCGATTCTTTTTTCGCCTCATCCACTTTCAGTTTTTGTACATCGCCCTTAATGTCTTCAACTTTAGGCATATTTTCGCCTTCTGCTAAAGCTAAAGTTCCGATCAGAGCCAGCCCAAGACTTAACATTGCAATTCGTGTTTTCATACATTCCTCCTTTGGAAGTGAGTCCAGAATAAACTAAAAATGTGAGGCCGAAATGAAATCCAAATTAATATTTTTTCATCAGGACCAAAGTGTCTTAATTTGAAACAGTTTAAACGAATTTGAGCTTTCATCTAAAAGATAAATCTTCTGGCATCTGAATTGGGATATTTAAAGTGTGGCAGAACTTTATATCGTTAGCTGTACGATTCTTCAAAAATCCGTTTGTAAAGGCTTTGAAAAAATTCAGAAATTCTAAACGTTAAATCTGAAAAACAAGATATCCCCATCTTTAACAACATAGTCTTTGCCTTCGCTGCGGTATTTGCCGGCTTCTTTTACCGCGGGCTCGGATTTGTATTTAAAAAGATCTTCGCTAGAATAAGTCTCTGCTCGGATAAAACCTTTTTCAAAATCGGTGTGGATCACGCCTGCGGCCTGAGGAGCTTTTGTGCCTCGGGGAATAGTCCATGCGCGCACTTCTTTTTCTCCTGCAGTGAAGTAAGTGTCCAATCCCAGCAAAAGGTAACCAGCTAAGATCAATCGATTCAGCCCAGGTTCATCGGATCCTAAGGAAGCTAAAAACTCTGCGCGCTCGTTCACGGGCAACTGAGAAATTTCAGCTTCTAACGACGAGCAAATTAAAAGGGACTTGTTATTTTCAGCGGCCGCTTTGGATTCAACTTGTTTTGTCCATTGGTTTCCGCCTGCCGAAAAATCAGTATCTGAAACGTTGCAAACGTAAAGTACCGGCTTTGCCGTCAGCAAATGAAGTTCGTGAACAAAGGGCTTTTCTAGATCAGACCATTCCAAAGCCCGCGCCGGTTGACCTTTTGAAATAGCTTCATGAGTTTTTAGCGTGACTTCAAATTCCATTTTTAATTTTTTATCTTGAGTCGTCTTGGCCTGCTTTTCAATTCGCTTCAGACGTTTATCGACCGAATCAAAGTCCGCCAGCAGAAGTTCAGTATTAATGATATCGATGTCGCGAAGCGGATCAACACTTCCAGCAACGTGGACCACGTTGGGATCTTCAAAACAGCGAACCACATGTACGATCGCATCCGTTTGACGAATGTGGGACAAGAATTGATTTCCAAGCCCCTCGCCCTGTGACGCGCCCTTGACCAAACCCGCGATATCTACAAACTCGATCGTCGTAGGAATGACTCTCTGAGGTTTAATAAAATGCGTGATCATATCAAGCCTTGGATCGGGCACAGTGACCACACCGACATTGGGATCAATAGTGCAAAACGGGTAGTTAGCAGCTTCGGCCTTTGCCGATGTTAACGCATTAAACAGCGTACTTTTTCCGACATTGGGTAAGCCTACGATTCCAATTTGAAGTGCCATGATTTACTCCCCAGTTTGATTATATTTGGTCGAAGCCTTTTGTAATCCGTCTTTCAGCAAGGTTTCAACCGCGTCCAAAGTTATTTCGATAAATGCGGGAATTGCTGTCATCTCATCATCTGAAAAATTTTGTAAAACATAGTCTACGATAGCTTGTCCGGGGTGAAGGGGTTTTCCTACGCCCATCCGAAAACGGATGTAATCAGCGGTACCCAGCTTTTGGTGAATGTCTTTCAGACCGTTGTGCCCGCCAGCTCCTCGATTTTTTTGTATTTTAAGTTTTTGGCAGGGCAAATCAATTTCGTCATGCAAAACGATCAGGTTTTCGGGTGAAATTTTATAAAACTGCATCAGCTCGACAACCGCTTGACCCGACAAATTCATAAACGTTTGTGGTTTTTGTAAGAAGACCGTTTGCCCCGCCCAATCGAGTTTTAAATATTCTGATTGAAAGGAGTTTTTCCAGTTTTCGGACTTTAAAGAACGCGCCAAAAAATCCAGCGCCATAAATCCGATATTGTGGCGATTAAAAGCGTACTTTTTGCCTGGATTTCCCAGGCCCACAACTAGCCAAGTACTAGCCCCACTAGGCACAGGGGCTTACTTTTTGTCTTTTGCAGCGGCTGCTGGTTTGGCGCCGGCAGCAGGTTTAGCAGCGGCAGCTTTTGGATCAGCTTTTGCTCCGGCAGCAGCAGGCGCTGCTCCAGGCGCAGCAGGGGCTCCAGCAGCAGCAGGAGTTGCGGCAGCAGCCTCAACCGCTGGAGTTGCGGCAGCCTCTTCTTCGATCAAGTTAACAACAGCCAATGTCAGTTCAGGAGCCGAAATTAATTTGATTTCTGGCGGAAGTTTCAGGTCAGACACGTGCAAAGCATCGCCCACGCTTAAGGCCGAAATATCGATCGAAAAATTTTCTGGAATTTGAGTTGGAAGACACTCAATCTCGACCTGGCGATTGACGATATTTAAAAGTCCGCCCTCGGCCAAACCGATGGGCTTTCCGTCAAAACGAATTTCGACAGAAATACGAACGGCCTTTTTTAAATCCAACGCGAAAAGGTCAACGTGCTCGGGACGGCGACTAACGGGGTGAACGACCACGTCTTTCATCATAACAACGACGTTGTTAAGGTCTTTGTCAGAACTTTTTACGTTAAACAAAGCGTTCTCATGGGCGCGGGTATTAAATTTAAGAACGACGTTTTCTTCAAGGAAAATATTTTTGTTGGATACTGATCCGTAAACCACAGCAGGAATCTTTTTTTCCCGGCGCAATTTTCGCGAAAAATGTTTTCCGATTTCTCGGGGTTCTACTTGCAGATCAAATCTTTGTGTCGCCATAAATTTTTCCTTCCCGTTAAAAACTTTTTAAAACTAATCAAACAAAGAGCTTACAGAATCATTTCCGTGAATTCTTTTAATGGCTTCAGCCAAAAGGCTCGAAACCGAAATCACTTCTATTTTTCCATTTTTTTGCAGCACTTGCGCTGCTGGGCTTAAAGGAATGGTATCCGTTACCCAGATCGCCTGAAGCGGACTTTCTTGAAGTCTCTGCAAGGCAGGTCCGGAAAGCACAGGGTGCGTGACTACCGCAAACACTTTCTTTGCCCCATTCTTTATCAGACTGTCAACAGCTTGGGTTAACGTTCCGGCCGTGTCGACGATATCATCGATAATGATCGCGGTCTTGTCTTTGACGTCTCCGATTAAATGAAAGGCGCGAGCTTCGTTGGGACCGGACCTTCGCTTATCGATAATCGCCAGCGAACAGTCGACCCTTTTTGCAAACGCGCGGGTTCTTTCCACGCCGCCGGCGTCGGGACTGATCGCTACAAATTCTGACCCCGAGCCATGTTTTTCCCTCCACGATCGCGCCAAAGTTGGAATGGCAAATAAATGATCGACGGGAACGTTAAAAAATCCTTGAATCTGGGCCGCGTGCAGATCTAAAGACACCACCCTGGTTGCCCCGGCTGTGGTTAAAAGATCGGCCATTAGTTTGGCTGAAATCGGCGCTCGTGGAGCCACTTTTCGGTCTTGCCTGGCGTAACCATAATAGGGAATCACAGCGGTGATTGACGCCGCAGACGCGCGCCGAAGGGCATCCATTATCACAAAAAGTTCCATGTAGTTTTGATTTGTGGGCGGACACGTGCTTTGCACAATAAAAACATCTTCGCCTCGGACACTTTCGTGGATTTCGATTTGAATTTCGCCGTCCGAAAATTTGCCCAGCTGGCAAAAACCTAAATGAACTCCGGCTGCATCAGCAATTTTTTTTGCAAGCTCGGGGTTTGAATTTCCGGAAAATATTTTTAGGCCAGCCATGGTCCGAATTTTCTACTTGAAAAGACTAAACTTGGCTACCACTTTCGAAATTCTCTAAAACTTTTCGAAATGCGATCGATCTATGAGAGTTTAAATTTTTGTAAGCCAAACCTAATTCTGCCAAAGTTTTTGATTCACCTGAAGGAACAAACAAAGGGTCATATCCAAAGCCCGACGTTCCCCGCAGGTCCTTTGCGATTTCTCCCCGCAGTTCGCCGTCAAAATGCAGTTCTTTTTTTTCTGAGGCGGGAGTGAATAAAACAATCTGGCAAAAGAATCTAGCCGTGCGGTTTAAGGGTGAACGAATTTGCAGCATCTTCAAAATCTTGGCGTTATTTTCAATGTCGCGTGCTTTTTCTCCGGCGTATCGAGCGGAATGAACCCCTGGCAGCTGATTTAAGCCCTCGACTTCTAAGCCAGAATCCTCAGCCATGACGTAATCAGTGGGTTTCATAGCACGAAGACTGCGCGCTTTGATCTGAGCGTTTTCTAGGAAGGTTTTCCCGGTTTCGGGGGGCTGCGAGTAAACCGGCAAATCGTCAATGCCACAGATAGTAATTTGAGGTGCCAATTTTTCCGCAAGCAATCGGAACTCGGAAAGCTTTCCCTTATTTGTTGTTGCGATCCACAGTTGGGACAATTTTTACCCGCCTTTAAGTTTTTGAAAGAGGAAAAAAACTACCGACGATTTCCGCCTGCAATTCAAATAAAGTTTGGCCCGCCCGTTCAGCCAGATCCATCATTCCCATAAAATCAGATTTTCCAAAAAGCTGGGTTTCTGCGGTGCCTTGAATTTCTACAAACTGTTGAGAGCTGGTCATTACAAAATTCATATCGGCGCCAACGTTAGAATCTTCGTCGTAGTCTAAATCTAAAAAATAGGAATCTTTCGAAAATCCCACACTGACCGCGGAAACATACTGGATCAAAGGGTTCTCTTTAATTTCGCCAACGTCTTTTAATTTTTTTAAGGCCAAGGCCAAAGCAACAAATCCGCCCGTGACTGCGGCCGTGCGTGTTCCACCGTCGGCTAAAAGGACATCGCAATCGACAATCAACTGACGCTCGTTCAATTTTTTTAAATCAACTGCGGCTCGAAGACTGCGGCCAATCAGGCGGGCGATTTCAAGAGTTCTTCCGCTAGAAATATTTTTTTCGCGTTTCACTCGCGAGTGCGTCGCCCTGGGAAGCATTCCGTACTCGGCGGTGATCCAACCTTTGCCAGAATTTTGCAACCACTTAGGCGTTTGTTCTTCGTAACTGGCCGTGCACAAAACTTTGGTTTTGCCAAATTCGACCATGACGCTACCTTCAGCGTATTCAGACACGTGCGGAGTTATTTTAATTTTGCGAAGCTGATCTAAGGATCGCCCATCTTTTCGAAGTTTTTGCATAGTCGATCACTGTAGATGAGCGCTTTGCTTATTGTCTAATATTTCTTTGTATTTGATCAGCGATGACGCCAGTTTTTCGGCGATCTCGTTTTGCTCTTTGGTTTGAAGCATTTTTTCAGCCTCTTGCGGGTTGGTCAGAAAGCCAAGTTCGATTAAAATCGACGGAATGCTGGTTCTCACCACCATTTGGAAGGGCGCTTGCTTGATGCTGGCGGGCTTTCTAAAAAATTCCAGAAATAATCGGCTCAGTTGAAAGCTTTCTTGCATGCGCTTTTGTCTTTTCAGGTCCTCGACGATCGACAAAACGTCGCCCTTTTTGCTTAAGTTTTGCTTTTCGCCCCCCACTTTAGTTGGCGCCAGTTCTTTTTGCTTTTGGTTTTCTAGATTCGCTAGAAACAGGGACTCTTCATCCGGTGGCAAATGATTTTGAAAGTAAATTTCCGCGCCATGGACTCGTTGGTCCGACGCCGCATTGGCATGGATTGATATTAGAATATCGGCTTTCGAGTTCTCGGCCATATTCACTCGGTCCGTCAAGCTAAGGGTCTTGTCGTCCTCGCGCGAAAGGGTCAACTTAAAACGCGAATCGCTTTTTAAACGCTGCTTTAGTTTCAGCGAAATCGACAGAACCAAACTAGCTTCGCGAGCGTCGCCGTAAACCGCGCCGTGGTCCGAACCGCCGTGTCCAGGATCAACAAAAACGTGAAGAGGTGCGGAATTCACGGCTGCTAAAACACGTGCAGTGATAAAAATACTTGTGGCGCACAAAAAGCGAATCAACATCTTCCCAGTTTAGAAAAACTTTGAAGGAATAGAGAGTCCAGAAGGAAAAAAAAGCGACCTGGAGGGGGGGCAACCAGATCGCTATAGGGGAGGTACAAATAAGCTAAAGCAAATCCCAGACCAACTTCTGGGGCGTGCGCGGGAAGACGTCTAAGTATAAAAAAAGTCTTAAGAAAACCGTGGGCATTGCGATTTTTTTAAAAGCAATGGTCTAGAAAACCACGACCAAATTTTAATCAGAGCCTCAATTCGCGTCCAATTTTTTAGGGGTCGTTTTTAGAGAACTTTAGAGAACTTTGGGACATCAGCGACATATTTGCCGGAAGTAATGGTAATTGTTTGTGTACTGTTCCTGGTATGGTTCATTTTTTTAGGTTCGTTTTCGTTCCGGGGACCTTTCACCATTTCCCGAATAGCTATTTCACGTACAAATGTCCAAACCAGCCGAAGGCGCGCTTGGGTGGCTGGATGTGATTTGGATCGCAAAGTTTTTTAGCTTTGTAGATCCAAATGGCAGGGCCGTGATAGCCTCGAGAGAATTGCTTGTACAGTTCAAAATCTTCCAAGAATTTATCCTGTATTTTGCGCTCGCTACTGTAATCTTGCCGGGTGGGGTTAACGAACATGAGATGGTTGTAGATCGGCACCATCACCATGTTTTTTCCGGCACTTCTTTGCTCATAAAACCATTCGTCCATCACATAATAATCCAAGCATTCACCTGGCGCCAATTGGGTGGGGATCGTTTGCAGTCTAAGATTACCTTCTCGGACGGCTAAGCCCCAGCACGCATAGGCTACTCCTATCGGAGCTTTCGCAGGAATATTTGCAGACGTCCATTCTACTGAAGCTTTGCGTGCGTCGGGAAAAAAGTCGTGGACATAGCTGTACAGGCTTTTAAATGCGGGCTCTGCGAAAAAAAGCAAAACCACTAATGCTTGCAGGTTTTTGTTCTTTCGGATTTTTTCCCATTGCAAAAAAGTCCAAAGGCCCAGCGACTGTAGAATAAAAAGATAAGGCATCATCGGTGCCATGTTCCGAGCCACCGCAACTTTGTACCTGCCTAGTAGGATGACAAATAATAATGGCACCATGAAAAGAAACGCGACTTTCAGATTTTTTCTCAAGACGACCGAAGTTCCTGTCAAAGCTAATACGAATCCCAGAACACCAAACGAAGTAAACCCCAAAATAGAAGCGTAAAATATTGCGGCGTGATCAGATTCAATCCCGGGGTGTCCCCCTTTGTAATGGAGCAGGTGATTTTGCATATCGACCAGAAATCTCGAAAAATAAAATGGAAGTGCTGGTGAACAGGCCCACAGGCCAAGCACAGCGGCTATTCCTCCCAACCATATTTTACGATTCAAAAATAAATTTTTTAAATAGGGAAAAGTTTTGGCTCTTTGTTTGGATATTGAGCCTTGGTGCGCAAGTGCTAAAGTAAAAAACAAGTAAGCACTGTAATATTTTACTCCCATCGAAAATCCGATAAATAACCCTGCTAACAAGTACCAGCGAAGACGGACCTTGCCTGGGGAAGTTTCGCTTTCCTGCACGATCTTGGAGCAAAAAAACAAGACGGCCGCCGAAAAAAAAACAATGTAATGGTCGGGATATGCGATCTGACTTAAGCCCAACGCCATGGGTGATAGGGTAAAAACACATACTGTTAAAATGGCCAAGTTGACATTCGTAAACAAAGACCTGACGCTAAAATAAATAAACGGAAGTGCAAAACTGGAAAGCACTACGCAAAAAAGAACTCGGACATACAATGTGAAGTCATTGATGGAATGTCTAAATTCAATTCCAAAAAGCCTTAAGAATTTTGCGATCAACGCGGGTAAATAATAATTCATTCCACCGTACAGAAAGTCAGTGTGCAACCAAGCGCCGGGTGCCGCCAAACCGTAAGCTGTTCCCGCAATTAAAGATTCGTCACAAAAATCAAAGAGTGGAAGGTCTTGAAGAATGGCGGGAATTCTTAAGGCCATATTAAAAAGGATCATGCCAGAGAGAAATAAAAATTCACGCGACTTAAATTTATTTAGAAATTTATTTAGAAATTTATTTAAAATTTTATCCAGAAATAAAAAATCAGACATTAGAACACGAGTTTGTTGGCTAACGTCTTCGGAGTCCACTTAAATTTTTTTCACGGCGGGTCGTCGGCGAAGCTATTCTGTCATCACAATGGCTGGAAATCTTTCGAAGTCATATTCATTATACAGGGAACTTGTCGACGCTGCCCAGTCGGAATCAATGTAAAGTGTAGTTGGGCCTCTGGTGTTTGTTTTTGAATTTACTTTTAAGTGGGTCTCGAAAGGGTTTTTAGGTTGGACATTCGGTCCAGAGGCTAACCGTAGCGATGCCTTTGATGGTTTTCTTTTTTGACTTGTTTTTTTCTTTTTTGCTTTCATTGTTTCTCCTCTATGTGATCCTCTATGTGATCTTTACTTTGGTTTTGTTTTTCAAGTCGTCGTCGAAACAGCTTTTGAAAAAGCATCACTGCAAGAGCAAAGCCACTCTGGAAAAACCTGCGAGAAATTATTTTGTAATGTTAAGATTTTTTTTACTGTTGGAGTCAATCCACGCAGAAAATTCTTCGATCAGTTGGGGTCCTAATTTTAGAAGTTCAGAGGATTTCAAATCCTCAAATTTTTTAGCCAGCACTTCTAAAGACTCAAATCCATAATTTTTTGCGCTTCCCGATAGTTGGTGACCGATCCGATGGAAAGGTTCTGCAGAGTTGTCATTTAGGCCTTGTTGTAACGCTTGCAGGTCGTAATATCTTCTCTGCAAATAAGCTTTTAACATTTCCGGAGGCAGTAAAAACATAGCCTTGGCTAAACTGACTTTTTATTTTTTGCAAATGAGTTTTCTCGAATCAACTGTCGGCGTTCAAAAACCGGTTGCAAGAATCCAAAATTGCCCCGGCTTAGAGCTTTATTTAATCCTGTTAACCAGGGCAAATTCACAAGGGCATTCTGCAATTTTAAAAAAGGGCCCTAGAATTGCAATATCTTCTGAGCAGTCACAACCCTTCAGCAAACCTTCATAAAAGAGGACTACCGTGTTTTTATCTTCATTCGAGAACAAAGAAGTTGATCCTGATCCTGAAACCTCAGAAAATTCTGCGGCCGATTTACGTCAATGGGCTAAAGCCACCCGACGAGTCTTAATCATCGACGACGATAGACAGACCGCTGAAGCCATCAAATACATCGTAGAATCCTATGGCTCTAGTCTTTGCGAAGTCATCGAAGACGCTTATGAGGGTTCACTGGCGCTCAGCGATCGGCCCTATGATTTTGTTTTTGTGGATCAAAGACTTCCAGGAATGTTTGGTGATGAAGTTCTTTCTCAGGTTGACGAGAACGTCGATAGCGATCCATTGATTGCAGAATCCGGGAGATTTGCAATTTCTGTTCCTGTCGTGATTATGTCGGGAAACCCAATAAAATTAAATCCAGAGTACAAACTTCATAATTTTAACTTGGTCGAAGTGTTGGTCAAAAAAGATCTCCCTAGGTTTCTATCGCTTTATTTCGCCAATTAAATCGTTCATTGCGACTGTTTTATTTTATCTCAACAGCCAAAACTTGAAGGAGGTTTTGTATGGCAAATACGTCAACTGGAATTTTATCAAAGGCGGATGGATTTATTTCTGATGCCACAACGAAGTGGCCAAGAAAGGTGGAAAAGTTTTTCGGTCGGGTTTCAAAACGATCGCAAGAAATCGCCGACTCGGCGTCGGCATCTGTGACCAAAAGTCGCGCGCTAGTTCGCTCTAGACCGCTTATCGGCATTGGCTTGGCCGCCTTGGGTGGAGCTCTCTTGGGCGCTGCTTATGTTGGCTTTTCCAAAAGTCGCAAGAAGGAAATGGCGGCCAAAGCGCTCGAGGCCGTAAAGCATTCTGTTCATTAATTCATTTTAGTTTCAGGGTTGGGATCGTCGACGCGAAGTCTTTTGTAGAGGGTCTTTCGATCGATCCCAATTTCTTTTGCGGTTTTGTCCCGCGCTCCACCCTTTTTCAAGACCGCAAATTCAATGTATTTGTGAATGACTTCATCCAAAGTCGGCAACTGGTTTCCAAATCGTACATAAAAAGTATGGTCATTGGGTTCGAAGGAGTCGACTTGACTTTCTGCGCTTAATCCCGATGCCAAAGGCAGAAAATGATCTTGCGAGATTTCGGCTTGTTCGCTGAGGACCACGGCCCTTTCGACGTAATTTTCTAACTCGCGTACGTTACCTCGCCAACTATTTTCTAAAATAAATTTTATGGCTTCTTTGGAAAAAGTTTTCGCCAGCGACCCATTTTCTAGCGAGAATTTTCTCAAAAAGGCTTCTGCCAATGGAAGAATATCTTCAGCCCTGTCCCTTAACGCCGGAATAGCAATAGGAATAACGTTCAGGCGAAAATAAAGATCTTCGCGAAATCGCGCCTCTCGAACTTCGGTGGCAAGATCCTTATGAGTCGCAGAAATAATCCGACAATTAATGGCGCGTTGCTGGTTTTCACCGACGCGCTTTATTTTTTTTTCTTGAAGGACTCTTAAAAGTTTGGCTTGCAGGGGTAAGCTAAGGTCACCTATTTCGTCTAAAAAAAGCGTTCCATCTTCAGCTTCTTCGAATAATCCAATTCTTTTTTCCTGCGCTCCGGTGAAAGACCCTTTGGCGTGACCAAATAATTCTGATTCCAAAAGATTTTCCGGAATCGCCGAGCAATTGATCGCCACAAAGGGACCTACAGCCCGTTTACTTTCACGATGGATAAATCGTGCGAAAACTTCTTTCCCAGTTCCGCATTCACCGGTGATAAAAATATTCGCCGTACTGCGGGCCACGCGTTTGGCAACGTCAAGGGCTGCAACAAACTTTGGGCTTCTGCCCACGATTTGCCCGTGCGACTGACCGCCCGATCGCACTATTTCTCGAAGTTGCGAGAGATCCTTGTTGAGATTTTTAAAATGAAGAGCTCGCTCTACAGAAATTTGAAGTTGTGGAAAATGGATCGGCTTGACGATAAAATCGTAGGCGCCTTTTTGAATCGCCTGGACAGCCATTTCAGCTGACTGAGAAGTGGTGATCAAGGTGACCGGTAAATCGGGAAATATTTTTTTCAAATTCTGAGTCAATTCAACCCCAGACATTTTCGGAAGTTTTAAGTCTGTCAAAAGAACATCCCATTCAGATCCACTGATGGGGCAGGCATCTAGGGCCTCTTCTGCCGAGCCAAATGCGATGACCTCAAAGCCTTTGGGTTTGAAATACGCAGAAATCAGATCGTGAATATCTAGGTCATCATCGACGATTACGATTTTTGATTTCTTCTTAGCTGAAGTTGCTTACGTATGCACATGACGCCACCTACCTGTCGTGTTCGACTGGAGCGCATTCAAGTCGACAATATTCGACAAGGCGAATTTGCTGGCGTCATGTGCATAGGTAGGTGAAGTTGGTAGCATAAAAGTCTCCTGGATCGGCCGGGGCGAAAGTGGATGCACCGTAACATCAGTTCAAATAATCCACAAGAGAACGTTCGTAAAAAGTACATTTGGAAAATTTTTCGCGCGCACCAGGCCGTGAGAACTCTTTGGGTGGCTGCCGTCGTTGGCATCGGTTTGGCAACTTCAATTCAGTCAAACGTCTTCGACGATTTATGGATTCCTTGTGGGGAGTCCGTAATTGTTGAAGCTTATTACAAAGGAAAAAACATGAACACATTCAGTTTCAGTCAGGGCCGATGGGCTCGCAGGGTGATCGTCACGATCGCGCTGATTTCAGCGGGCAAAGTTTCTGCCGCAGAATTTCTAGCGGGCGCGTTTGTCGAGCCCATGATCACTTACGAAATGGGAAACTCGGGTGTGAATTATCCATCGCCTTTGAGCAACTCGTCGGGAAAAGTCGAAGGCATCGGGTTGGGTGGTCGTTTCGGAGTCCACATTGCCGAGACCTTTTTCGCAGGTCTGGATTTGCGCTTGGCGTATCCACAGTTCAAAGATTCGTCCACAAATTACGATGCAAAATCAACCTCCAGCAATTGGGGTCTTTTCGTTGGAATGCAAGTGCCCGTTGTGGGACTTAGAGTTTGGGCGTCTTATATCTTGGGTGGTGAAGTGAACCCTGAAAAAAGCGGACTTTTGGATGTGAAATTTCAAAACGCTTCAGGTTATCGTCTAGGGGCTGGATATAGAATCTCTATAGTCAGTCTGAATTTGGAATATCAACAGATCAAATACGGACAGGCCCAGTTAGAGCAAGCTGGACCATTTACTGGTACCAGTACATTTGATAGCGTTAGCCTTCAAAATAACTCGTGGGTGGCCAGCGTTTCTTTTCCTTTCGACCTGTAATCTAGGCTTTTATGCCGCTGGGTCGGATGTTGATTCATCCGACCCGTTAAAATGCTCTTGCACTTAATTTTGATGGGATTTCAAACCATCGCCAACAATGATCCCATCGTCACCCGGTGGAACGAAACCAGAGATGGTGAATTTTGTTCCTCGGTCCTTTATTCTAGCCTACAATCTGTGTCGCCATGTGAAAAATTTCCCGAGGGCATGCTGCTAGACCGGGGCCAAAAAAATTCGCTTTATCTTTTAACCAGTCAAGACGCCTTTGAAAGTTTATTTTTCCGCAAGGCTGGTGAAATTCAAAGTTTGAAAAACAATTGTCTGATTGACCAACTTCAATTGATGGAAAATCGAATAAAATCCGGAGACCAAAAAGATCTTCACCAGCTGACTTTGCGTTGGCTGCAATTTAGAAAAATTTTGATTTCACAGGACAAATGCGAAAGCAAGATCCGAGGCCCTTTACGCTTAAGCCCAGACACGACAACTGAAAAAGCTTTTGAGGTTTTTTTGCAGGCCAAAAAAAAAGTTAGCGAGGCCGGTCGGTCGCTGTCGTCGCTGGAATCGCTAAGCGAGGATTTTATTAATCAGTGCCTTGATCATGATCGATTCAAGGCATTGATGTCAGCGGATCAGGTGTTGCTTTTAACCTTGCCCATTTTGCAGGCACAGTCTGCCCTTGAATTGATCGAACGGCATCGCGCCGAGCTGATCTTGGCCCAAACCGGAAAGCCAGTCACTGATCAAGATATTTTTAATCTGGACTTTTCAGCGGTGCCTGCCCACTCGCCTGGCAACTCGTCTGGCAAGGGAAAAGCGCCGATTGTTTTCTCAAAACCATTTGTAGAAGATTTCAAGGGATTCATTGGTGGCACCATTTTGTCTCGACAGAAAATTGAAAAAAGAATTCAAGATGAGATCGTAGGACCTGCAAAAATTTCGACACGTAATGAAGAACTTCGCGACTTTATTTTCAATGATGGAACCGCCGGCGCCGCGGCAGTAGAATTGAATTTATTAGAAAATCCCGGATACAAATGCGTTCTAGCCAGGTATCAGTCTTCGGCGCTAGGAGAGCTGCTTTCGACAACCACAGTGACTGTAGGGGGTACAGCATTGGTCAAAGTATTGACGAAAATCCCCAAGGCCTTGTCGGTCGCTAGGTTTCTACGTTTGAAACTAAGCCCAGGGCGCGCAGGCGGTCTTATTGCCGCGGGGGTGACTAGCTACAAATCGCTCGAGCAAACTTGTCTTCGCGAAGTTTACTCGCAACGAAAACTACCATCGGCCAACTTGCAATTGTCCGAGACCGCTTTGGAAAATGCGGCCATCAATTTAAGTCCTTCGATGGGATTGAGCCAATGGCCCAAAAAAGAAATCCCAAAAGAAATTTCGCCAGCCTGCCAGAAACTTCACACCAGTGAATTTTCGCAATTAAAAGAAGCCCAGTTAAGTTGCCTGCAAGATTTTGCAGTCAATACGACTCCGTGGAATTTAGGGGTTGTTACATCTGAAGTGTTGTCTCGCTGGTTTGCTCCGGACTAAAGCCCAGAAATTTCCATTTAAAGGTTGCTTCTGACCCATCTTGAAATCGAAATAGAATGTGGGATGCAAACTGAAGGAGAGCTTTAATGAATCAAAAGAGTTTTAAAATTTTTTATGGGGTCGCCGTAGTTATGGCATTTATGGCATTGCCTCATTATGCCATCGCAGTTTCAAACTCTCAGATCGATGCCGAAGAGGCCAGAGCCGATGCCGAAACCGCTCAGGCTGACGCCAAGGAATCTAGAAAAAAAGCTGACGACGATAAGCGAAAACGAGACGTCGCACAGAGTGAATCCAACACCGCCGTGACCCAGGCGCGGGCCCAAGAAAAGAAAGCAAAAGAAGAACAAGTTCAGGCCGACAAAGATTCAGAAAGATTCAAACAAGAGACCATCGAATTTGAAAAACAGCGCCGGTTAGCAGAAGAAAAAACCAAAAACTTAAATCAACAAATCCTAGCGACTCAAGACAAAGTAAAAAAGCTGCAGTCTTTGCGTGAAGATTCTTTGGCCAAGAAAAAAGTTTCTGAAGCCGCCGAGAAAAAAGTCGAAGACGAAATGAAGGATCTTGTGCAAAAGGCAAAGGCAGCACAAAAAGATTCAGACGAAGCTCAAAAGGCATTTCAAGATGCCAAGTCAAAAGAGACCCAAAGCTTAAAACAACTTGAACAAACAAAGGCGGCCACACAAAGACAAGTGGCCTTGGCCGATGCTACAAAAGAAAAATCACAGGCCGAGAAAGCTAGAAGCGAGGCTGAAAAAGCAAAAGCTGAAGCAGAAATTGTTCGACTAAAAGCTCAAGAAGAAAAATCGAAGGGCGAGATTTCGGCATTGCAGGATGAAGAGAAAAAAACCGCAGCCCAAATCAAAGAAGTTCAGAAAAACTTAGATGATCAACGGAAGAATCTTCAGGATTTAAAAAAAGACGAAGACAAAGCCCGCCAGGCGACTTTAAAAATTAAAAACGAATTCGAAAAAGAACGCGCTAAAAATACCCAAGAGCTGGCTCAGTTCAACACCGAAATCGCGGCTTTGAAGAAAAATCTATCGCAGTACGAAAATGATCAAAAGCGGGTCGAGACCGAATCTTTAAAATTAAAATCAGATATTGAAAAAGCCAGGGCTGAACGGGACAAACTAAAAGAGCAGGTCGACAGGGCCAAGCAATCTCTAGAGACCCAATCTCTAAAGAAGGACACTCTGGTTTCAGAGTTAGAAGCTGAAAAAATAAAGATCGAATCTGAAAAAATTAAACTGGAAACCGCCAGAATGGGCAATGCATCGGACGCTCAGAAATCAGGTGGCGCTCCGGCAAGCGACACAAAAAAATCCAAAAAAAGTCGAAAATAACAGCTAAAGACAGTCTTAATTTCGGTATCTCATTTTGATCCACAGGGTTTGGCGAAAGCTCACCTTTGAAACATGCATGGCTTTTTTTTCGCCAAGCCTTTCATCTAGGCGTACTTTAGAAGTATCAACAAAGGAGGTCCATAAGGCGAGTTAACAGTTAAAAGGATTAAGTATCCTTCCTTTGCTCAAGGCAAACTTAGAGTGATCTAAGGACGCAAAGCTACAGGGACTCGAGGCCACGGAAGACCATAAAGCGAGTCAGCCAGTTACCAGAGGACATGAAAACGTCATTAGCCATATGGGACAAAGGCGATGGAAGGTACGAAAAAACATATTAGTAAAATTCCCTCTCACCCGTAAGGCTCATCCCCAAAATCTTCCTTACGGGTGATCTTTTTTTATCCCGTCCGAACTTCCTTAAAATCTCGCGTACTCCACTTAAGAGCTGTTGAACTCTATCGATAAAATTATCTGAGCTGATCAATTGCTAAATCATGGTTTGAACTAAGGCTCGCGATTTTTTCTGAAACTTTATCGATGGCTTGGGCTTCCGGAGAATCGGGGTAGCTTTCGACCACCGGCACACCCGCTTCGCTAGCTATGCTGACGCTGGGGTGAAAAGGAAGCTCTGCTAAAATCGGAATACGTTGTGCAGCCAGATACGCGTCGATTTCACCGCGCGGGAACAGCGCGATTCGTTCCTCGGATCCGGTCGTTCGCAGGTAGGACATATTAATTACGGCGCCCAGGACAGGAATGTTGACTCGCTTCCACATATCGATGGCTTTTTTTACATCCGCTAAAGCCAAATTTTGCGGAGTCGACACCACGATGGCGCCAAACATCGGAACTTTCTGCGCCAGCGAAAGATGGATATCTCCGGTGCCCGGGGGTAGATCGATGATCAGATAATCAAGCTCGCCCCAAACGACATCCCTAAAAAACTGGTCCATGGCTTTGAACAACATCGGCCCGCGCCAGACTACGGCGGCGGTCTCGTCGATCAAAAATCCGATACTCATTAACTTTAAATTATATCTGATGAGCGGAAGAATTTTTTGTTCTGGCGTGACCTGAACTTTTTGGTTGACCGCACCCATCAGTCTGGGAAGGCTGGGGCCGTATATGTCGGCGTCCAGAAGACCTACTCGGTATCGTTTGGCAAGGCTTAGGGCCAGGTTGACGGCGACGGTACTTTTGCCCACGCCTCCTTTTCCCGAACTTACCGCGATGATTTTACCAACGCCTGGAATGGGTTTTTGCTGTTCAAAAGGGTTCGCAGGAGAATGAGGGGATTGGGTTGTTGCCATGTTTAGTGTCCTTTTTCTGAAGTCTGTATTTCTGAAGTCTTTAAAATTCTTTTTTGCGAAGTTAACTTGATTTTTTTCTAGTCTTTAGTCGCTGCATTTTTAGTCCAAATTTGCTTTCACATCTGTAAAAAAATTATAATGAGCTAGCAAGGATGAAATGGATAATCTGCTAAATTTCGACTTTAATTCTGCTCACTCGGCCAAGTGGATTTTCCAAATCCTCATGGGCGTGGTCGTGCTTTGGGTGACGTATTTTCGATCGCGACGAAAGTTCGATCATCCTGATGGACCGTTGAACTTAAAAAAAACGGCTACCGACCTGACGAGTCAACCCCAGATGTCGCGGTTGGATTATTCAACGCTTGAGGAAATGCGCCAGTCCCGAGATTTAAAAAATTTAAATGTGATTTTTATGTTTAACGGACACAGTTTTGATGCTTATGAAGTTTTGGGTTTGCCTGCGGGATCACCATTAAGTGCCTGCGAGGCCGCTTACAAAGAAGCCATTGCCCGCACCGACCCAAACTCTCGCGCCTTCCTGCAAATGGCCTGGGAGTCGATCAAAAATCAGCGAGCGGTCTCGTAATTATTTTTTGAAATTCTTGTATAAAAGTGGATCCGTTTTTTGCTCGGAATCCGGAATCAGTTTTTCGCGGTGGCACATGTAACAACTGGCCTTGGATTCGCCGTTTTTGCCACTGAATCCATTGTCGATTAGAAGTTGAGTCGTTTTCAAATGCTTCAGTGATTTTTTAAATTCTGGTTTTTCGTCAGATGCAAAATTTGAAGCAATATGGCAGGCGGTGCAGGTCACACCAAGTTGTTGAGAGATGCTTTGCATTTGCTTCAGCATGCGCTCGTCGTTTTCTTTGATGGCTTCTGGAGATTCCGCTAAAGCGACGAAGCTTGAGTTGAGCGAAATAGCAAAGGCCAATCCCATCGCCAAAAGACTTATTTTTTTTTCAGAAGAAAAAATCAGAGACGAAAAAAAACATTTCATATTTGGTATTCTAGCGATCCCAAGCGATCAATCGCAAGGGCTTTTGATTGACTGATTTTCATGGGCTTGTTACCAATCAGTTTGACCCGAATAAAACTGACCCCCTGTCGCTGGAGAGCTGATGGATTTGGCGCAAATTGTTTCGCTAAGTAAAAGACGCGGATTCGTATTCCCCAGCAGTGAGATTTATGGGGGACTGGGCTCGTGTTGGGACTATGGCCCCTTGGGTTCGCAGCTGAAAATGAATGTTAAAAAAATTTGGTGGAATGCGATGACTCGTCGATCCGATATCTGTGGATTGGATGCCGCAATTTTAATGGCGCCCATGGTTTGGAAGGCTTCGGGACATATCGACGGTTTTTCGGATCCCTTGGTTGATTGCAAAAACTGTCAAACCCGTTTTCGGGCCGATAATACCGAAAGTTATTTGCAACATAAAAAATGCCCGCAATGTGGATCGACCCAACTTTCCGAGCCCCGCAATTTTAATTTAATGTTTAAAACTCACATGGGTCCAGTCGAGGACTCGGGATCGGCGGTTTACCTTCGCCCAGAAACGGCCCAAGGAATTTTTGTGAATTTTTTGAACTGCCAGGTGACGACTAGGATGAAAGTCCCATTTGGAATCGCCCAGATCGGAAAATCCTTTCGAAACGAAATCACGCCAGGAAATTTTATTTTTAGAACGCGCGAGTTTGAACAAATGGAAATGCAGTACTTTGTTAAACCCGGAAGCGATCAAAAATATTACGAAGAATGGAAAAACACCAGACTGAATTTTTAT
Organism: Bdellovibrio sp.; assembly: GCA_025359945.1. Lineage (GTDB taxonomy): Bacteria > Bdellovibrionota > Bdellovibrionia > Bdellovibrionales > Bdellovibrionaceae > JANYDD01. The sequence goes on from JANYDD010000020.1 coordinate 85,910, forward strand.
CACAAGTTTGGAATTAAAAAAGAAAACCTAAGATTCCATCCTCATGGGCCAACCGAACTGGCCCACTACGCCAAGGCCGCCGTCGACGTTCAATATTTATTTCCGATGGGGTGGTCCGAGCTTGAAGGTGTTCACAATCGAGGCGATTTTGATCTCACTCAGCATATGAAATTTTCTGGAAAATCCTTGGAGTATTTTGACGAGGCCGCCAAAGAAAAATTTATCCCGTACGTTATCGAAACCGCCGTGGGCTGCGATCGCCTGATTTTGGCTTTTTTGTGCGATGCTTACCACGAAGAAAAGTTAGACGAAGCTGGCGAAGTGCGAGTGGTTTTGCGCCTGCATCCCGAACTGGCACCGGTGAAAGCGGCTATTCTGCCGCTATCAAAGAAACCCGAACTTCAAGAGATCGCCGAAAAACTGCGGTCTGATCTTAGCGAGGTTGTCGAATGCGCTTATGACGAAAGCGCATCGATTGGAAAGCGCTACCGCCGACAAGATGAAATCGGAACGCCCTATTGCGTGACCATTGATTTTGATACTCTTCAAGATCAGGCCGTCACGCTAAGACACCGTGATACGATGAAACAAGAAAGAATAAGTTTAGTGTCTTTGGCCGAACGACTGCCAATGCTTTTAAAAAATTTCTAAAACGGCAATGAATCAGAAAGAAATGCAACGCACTTAAGTAACTAGAAAGAACTGAAGAAGGAAATGCTGAATATGGAAACAACGTCTTTGCAGAAAAATTCACCGGGTTTGGCTGGCGGATCGCTGACTCCACCAGAAAAGTTTGTTTATTTTTTTTCGGATCAAGAAACTGATGGAAACGCGTCCTTTAAAAATCTTCTCGGAGGCAAGGGCGCAAATTTAGCCGAGATGACTTCGCTGAAAATTCCGGTCCCACCAGGATTTACGATCTCTACCGAAATCTGTACCCATTTTTACCAGATTGGCGGCCAACTGCCCGAGTGGGTTAAGCCCGCCGTGATCCAGGCGTTAAAAAAAGTCGAAAGTCGCATGGGCAAAAAATTTGGCGATATTTCTGATCCCTTGTTGGTCAGTGTTCGATCCGGGGCTCGAGCATCGATGCCCGGAATGATGGACACGATTTTAAACTTGGGCCTGAATGATGAAACCGTCGAAGGTTTAGCCAGCAAATCCGGGAATGCCAGATTTGCTTGGGATTCTTACCGAAGATTTATCCAAATGTATTCCGACGTCGTCTTAAATATTAACGGCAGTCTGTTCGAAGTGGCCATCGAGGATTTAAAAGAAGACAAAAAATATCATTCCGATACTGAAATGTCCGAAGCTGATCTAAAATCCTTGGTGCAAAAATTTAAAAATATTGTTTCCTCGATGTCCGGTCGAGCGTTTCCAACGGATCCCATGGCTCAACTGTGGGGTGCCATTCACGCCGTGTTCAAAAGCTGGAACACGGCAAGGGCGATCACTTATCGGGACCTGCACGGTATTCCGGCCAGTTGGGGAACCGCAGTAAATGTGCAGGCGATGGTGTTTGGTAATCGGGGAGACGATTGCGCCACGGGCGTGGCCTTCACCAGAAATCCCAGCACGGGCGAGAAAAAGTTTTACGGAGAATTTTTAGTTAATGCTCAAGGCGAAGACGTGGTCGCAGGGGTCAGAACTCCGGTGCCCATCGATCAAATGGAAAAAGTACTACCCCAAGCCTACCAAGAGCTTGTCGAAATTTATCAAAAGTTAGAAAAGCACTATAAAGACATTCAAGACATTGAGTTCACCGTTGAAAAAGGCAAACTTTGGATGTTGCAAACTCGCAATGGAAAAAGAACTGCGAAAGCGGCGCTTCGAATCGCTTGCGAGATGATGGACGAAAAATTGATCACCGAAAATGAAGCTATCTTAAGAATCGATCCCGCAAGTCTTGATCAACTTCTGCATCCCCGATTAGATCCCGACGCCAGCAAAACGGTTTTGGCTAAGGGACTTCCTGCCAGCCCCGGCGGCGTTTCCGGACAAATCGTTTTCGAAAGTGAAGACGCCGTTAAATGGAAAGAGCTTGGCAAAAAAGTGATCTTAGTTCGGGTGGAAACTTCTCCGGAAGATATCGCTGGAATGGTGGCCGCGCAGGGAATTTTAACGACTCGGGGTGGGATGACTTCGCACGCCGCGGTGGTGGCACGTGGGATGGGAAAATGTTGTGTCGCTGGTTGTGGTGAAATTTTTGTAGATGAAAAATTAAAGACTCTAAAAGCCAAGGGCTACGTTTTGAAAGAGGGCGACGTGATTACCCTGGACGGTTCGACCGGTGAGGTTTTTCTTGGAGAAGTAAAAACGCTGCCGCCAGAACTCAGTGATTCTTTTGATCGAATAATGGCTTTAGCAGACCGAAAAAGAAAATTAAAAATTCGAACAAATGCCGACACACCAAAAGATGCTCAGCAGGCCAGAAAATTTGGCGCCGAGGGTATTGGCCTGTGCCGAACCGAACATATGTTTTTTGGTGCCGATCGCATTGATGCCGTCCGCGAAATGATTGTTGCCGATAGCACTTCGGACCGCGAGAAAGCCCTGCAAAAACTTTTGCCCATGCAAAGACAAGATTTTTATGAAATTTTTAAAATCATGCAAGGTTACCCTGTGACGATCCGATTGTTGGATCCGCCGCTGCATGAATTCGTGCCACATACAGACGAGGAAATCAAAAGTCTTTCCGAAAGAATTAAAGTCGAATTCAACCAATTGCGCGCCCAAATTAAATCGCTGCACGAATTTAATCCGATGTTGGGTCATCGAGGCTGCCGATTGGCGATCACCTACCCCGAGATTTACAAAATGCAAGTGCAGGCCATCGCCGAAGCCGTTGTTTTGTTGACCAAAGAAGGCGTAAAAGTTGAACCGGAAATTATGATTCCTTTGGTAGGTGTCGAGCGCGAGTTACAAATTCTACGAGAACAAGCCGATGCCGTTGTTAAAGACGTGCAAGTGAAAAGTAAAAATTACTTTTCGTACACGATTGGCACGATGATCGAACTTCCCCGGGCCGCGGTGACTGCTGATTTGATTGCCGATCATGCGGATTTTTTTAGTTTTGGAACTAATGATCTCACTCAGACCACTTTGGGTCTTTCAAGAGATGACTCGGGAAGATTTTTGGGAAGTTACGTTAACCAAGGAATTTTTGCGAAAGATCCTTTTGTTAGCATCGATCAAAAAGGTGTGGGACTTCTGGTCAAAACCGCAGTTGACTTAGGTCGAAAAACAAAGCCAGATTTAAAGATGGGTGTTTGTGGAGAACACGGAGGAGATCCCGACAGCATCGAGTTTTTCCATCGAGTGGGACTCAATTATGTCAGTTGTTCGCCCTTTCGCGTTCCTATTGCCAGACTGGCAGCCGCCCGCGCGGAGCTTCTAAGCCCCGCCAAATAGGAACTTCGATCTAAAAAAAGGCGACTGGCTTTGAGAATTAAAAAAATAGAACTTATCGGTTTCAAATCCTTTAAGGACAGAACAGTCATTCAATTCGACGCTGGCATCACCGGCGTCGTGGGCCCCAACGGCTGTGGAAAATCTAATATCGTCGATGCCCTGCTATGGGTTATGGGCGAAATGTCGGCCAAAGACCTTCGCGGCGCTTCGATGTCAGATGTGATTTTTGCAGGCAGCGAGGATTATCCGGCCGCCGGTATGGCGGAAGTTTCATTAACTCTTGAAAACGACGGTGGGCCGTTCCCCGCGCAGTATTTGAAATTTTCAGAAATTATGGTCACCAGGCGTTTGCATCGCAGTGGTGATTCGGAATATTTGATCAACAAAGAACCCGCCAGACTGCGCGATATCCAAGAAATTTTTATGGACACAGGAGCTGGATCCAAAGGTTTCTCCATAATTCAGCAAGGTATGATCGGACGAATTATCACCGCTAAACCCGAAGATCGCCGCATGTTGATCGAGGAAGCCGCGGGGATTACCAAATTCAAAGCTCGAAAGCGCGAGTCTCAAAGAAAACTAGAATCAACGGAACAAAATCTACTTCGGTTGCAGGATATTGTCGGCGAGCTTAAACGCCAGATCGAAAGTTTGCAGCGCCAGTCGCAGCGAGCGGAACGCTATCGAAATTTAAAAAAACAAATTGAAGAGATCGAGCTTTGGACTTGCAGTCGGCAATTTAAAAATCTTCGCGAGGTTGCCGAACAAGCACATTCGAACTTTCAGCAGGCCGAGGTCGGGCAAGTTCAGTCAACCACACAGTTGGCTGAACTGCGAGTTCACCTAGAAGAGAAAAAATTAAAGCTTTTAGAACAAGAAAAAGTTTTGGATCAGCATCAAAGTGCTCTGTTGGAATTGCAGAATCGAATTCAGAAAAAAGAACTTGAAGTTCAAGAGCTGAAATTCAGGATCGAACAGGTCAAACGTGACGAGCAAATGAAAAACGTTTTGATTCGCGAGCAGGTCGCTCGACGCGGGCTTTTAGCTCAAGAATTGCAAAGTTTTTTATCGGTCGATCAGAATCTTAAATCAGAAATTCAACAGCTTGAATCAGATTATTCTTTGCAAAAATTGACCTTTGAAGAAACTCAAGTCCGGATTTCCGAATTGGACGAGGACTTAACAGTTTTACGCCGGGAATTTTTCGCGTTGGGCCAGTCTGAAGCGACCTTGTCCGCACAGGTTCAGTCGCTGGATCAACAGATTTCTGATGTCGAACAAAAATCCGAAAATGAAGGCTTGGTTTTTGAAGAGCTTCAAAAAAAGTATGCAGAATTTGAACAAAGAAAAAACCGCCTGACCACCGAACAAGACGGCGAGAAACAATTGCAACTGAGTTTACTGAACGACGTCGAGACTTTTGAAGCAAACAAGAAATCTTTGCAGACTGAAATTTACAGCAAAAAAATCGAGGTCGACCAGTTCAAAGATCAGCTGAACCAGGTATCAAGTCGTCTTTATGGCTTAGAAAATTTGCAGCAAAGTTTTGAAGGTTTTGATGAAGGCGTTAAGTCCGTCATGCTTTGGCAGAAAAAATATGCTCAAGAAGGCCAAGCGGCATCCGCAGGGACTTTAGATGCCGATGGGCACCAAGTGGCGGTTCATGATTGGTTTCAACCGGTTTCCGAGGCCGTTGAAGTTCCCGCCGAATTTGAATTGGCGATGGAAGCGGCGCTTGGATCGCGCCTGCAGCTGCTGCTTTCGGAAGATGGCGAAAAAACTTTAAAGGCCGTGGATTTTTTAAAAGCCGAGAAAAAAGGGCGATCCAGCTTTTTAGCAGATTCAAGTGGTGTTCAAAACGCTGAAATAGCCTCGACTTTAAGCAATCATTCGGACATTGCTCCGGTTTACTTAAAAGATTTTATCCAAGCGCCCGAGCGGTTTAAAAATTCAGTCCATCGTATTTTATCTCAGGTTGCTGTCGTTGAAAATATCCGACACGCCCTAAAGCTTAGAGCCGAAAACCCGCAGTGGACTTTTGTCACTAGGGACGGGGATGTTTTATCTTCGGACGGAGTTCTAACCGCAGGATCCAACGATGATATGGAATCCGGCGTCTTGAAACGCCGACGAGAGATGAAAGAACTGAGCGTTCAAAAATCGGAATGGGCAGGAAAGTTAGCCCTGGCACAATCGAGTTTAAAGAAATGTGAAACTCAGTTGGATCACGCCATCGCCGAGTTTGAATCCGCGCAAAAAAGAAAAATCGAGCAAGAAATAAAGCTGACCGAATTGCGTAAAGATCTTGAGCGAGCTGAGAACGAACTTTTCAATGCGAAGAATATTCTCATCCGCCAAGAAAAAGAGATTCATCGTTTGCGCGAAGTTTATGAGCAGCAAAAACTAAAACGTCAGCAACTGGGTCTGCATCTCTCTGAAACTCAAGAGAAACGAAAGCAGCTAGAAGAAACCGTGAACGATAAGGGCATGGATTTACAAAACTCGAAAATGGGTTTTGAATCGCTGCAGTCCCAAGTGATGGACTTGCAGTTGCGTTTGGCTTCAAAAAAACAAAAAGACCAGAATGATTCTCAACACGTGGCCAGTCTGCAAAAACAAATTTCAGGGCTGGATCAACAGATTGAAAAAATCTCAACCGAGACCGAAAAAAACAGCACACAGCTTTCCGAAAGTGCAATGAATCACGAACAAGCCAAACTGGATTTTGAAAAGATCAAAGAAGCGATCGAAAGTGGCCGAAGCGTTTTAAGTCATCAGCGCAGTGATTTTGATCAGCTGTCATTGGAAGTAAGAACTTTAGAATCCGAAGTGAACGCGGGTTCGCAAAAATCAAATGCTCTGCAAGTTCAAATGACCGATGCGCAGATTAAACTAGAGCAAGCCAGGATGAAAGAAACATACTTGATCGAGCAAGTCCGCGAACGCTACATGCTGAACCTAGAAGAAATTTATAGTCAGCGATCCGAAATTGATGGTGACTTGGAAAAATCCGAGGTCGAGCTAAAGGATCTTAAAGAAAAAGTATCTAAAATCGGCGAAGTGAATTTGTCGGCGATCGAAGAGTATCAGCAGTCGAACGAGCGCTATGAGTTTTTATTAAAGCAACAAAATGATCTTGTGCAGGCGAAATCTCAGCTTAGCAAGGTGATTGATCGTATCAATAAAATTTGCGCTAAGCGATTCAAAGAAACATTTGAGTTAGTAAACGACCGCTTTAAAAAAGTTTTTCCCGTGCTATTTGGCGGCGGCGAAGCTCACTTAGAGCTTCACGAAGACCAAGAGCGTGGAGAATTAGGAATCGATATTATCGCCAAACCTCCGGGCAAAAAAATGCAAAATATTTCTTTGCTTTCGGGTGGCGAGAAAGCATTGACCGCCGTGTCGCTGGTGTTTTCGATTTTCCTAGTCAGGCCATCCCCCTACTGTTTACTGGATGAGGTCGATGCGCCCTTGGACGATGCCAATGTTTTTCGCTTTAACGATTTGGTTCGAGAAATGGCCAAGCGTTCACAGATTATTGTAGTCACACACAACAAGCACACCATGGAAGTGGCCGGGAAGCTTTACGGTGTGACAATGCAGGAAAAAGGTGTTTCCACAATGGTGTCAGTTAATTTGCAGGACTTGTAGTCCTGTATCTGGCTGAAGACCAGTTTGTGAAGACCAGTTTGTAAGGAGACCTGCGCTTGGAACCTTTCTTGATGTTGCTCATTATTTCAGTCTTTGGAATTATTTTTCTAATTCTCTCGATTTTGATTTTTAGAAATCAAAAAAAAATAAAGAATCAAACCTCTGAAATCAATCGGGCCTCTCTGGAAGATCAAAAAGAGAATCTCAGTTCCCCGAATTCGCTTCAGCGGGCTTTAGAGAAAACCGAGAAAAATTTTTTAGGAAGAATCCGTTCGCTTTTTGTAGGGGGGGATAGTAGCCCAGCCCTGGAACAGATTGAAGAAATTTTATACACCAGCGACTTGGGTCCAAAGACTGTCGAAAGAATGCTTTCAAAATTATCAAAAAATTTAAATTTCAAAGAAAAGAATTCTTTTGAATCGATTCAAAAATATCTTAAGCAAGAATTCTTAGAGATTTTTTCAGATCCACCACCCAAAAAAATCTTTGATTTGGTTCAGCAAAATAAGCCTTTGGTTTTGATGATTGTAGGGGTCAATGGCGCGGGCAAGACCACTACGATCGGAAAACTTTCAGCATTCTTAGCTGAACAAAATTTAAAAGTACTTGTTGCTGCCGGCGACACATTTAGAGCGGCCGCGTCCCAGCAATTGAAAGCTTGGACCCATCGATCGCAGGCCGGCCTTTATCCCGTAGAGTTTTTTGAAGCTCCCCAAACAAAAGATCCCGGTGCGGTGGCTTTCGAAGCTTTGCAAAAAGCAAAAAACTACGATGTCGTCATTATTGATACTGCGGGGCGTTTGCACACCCAAAATCATTTGATGGAAGAACTTAAAAAAGTAAAGCGAGTGATGAAGAAGGTGATCCCTGAAGCTCCGCAAGAAACCTGGATCGTTTTGGACGCGAATTCTGGTCAAAATGCACTTAGCCAAGCGCGGGAATTCCATCAAAGTTTGCAACTGACGGGTGTCATCGTGACCAAGTTGGATGGTTCAGCCAAAGGCGGAGTTACCTTGGGCGTGGTCGAAGAACTTAAGCTTCCAATTGTCTTTGTCGGAATCGGCGAAAAGGTTTCGGATCTTAAAGTCTTTTCAGCTTCGGAATTTGTGGAATCCCTTTTTCTTTGAACCTTGGGCAGAAAAAGCATATGCTCTGAGCAGAAGTTGAGGCCTGAAACCTCAATTTGATTAAGGGTAACGACCAAATGATTTCATCTCCGAATCCAAAAGCCGAAAAAAAAACTTACGATCTGAATTTCGGTGGACTGCCATTTAAACTTCGCTCGTCACATGATGAAAGCACAGTTTTTGAATTGGCTCAGTATGTAGACAATAAAATGCATCAGTCATTATCAGCTGTTAGAAGCGGCTCTTACCAAAACGCTGCAGTTTTGGCGGCGTTGAATATCGCCGAAGAGCTTATTTTGCTTAAAAAAACGGCATGGAAAGAACTAGACCAGCTTGAGAGAAAGTTAAAAACCCTATCTGATCAAATTGAAAATTCTAAGCCTCAAAAAAATAAAACTGAAAATAGTTCCGTAATTTAATTACTGGAATTTTTTAGTTATTTTGAGGAGACCTCTGGAATGATCCAGACAAAATCGACATTAAGAACTCACTTTAAAAGTGAAATTCTACAGTTTTTAGGGACTCCGTCGGGTGAAGCGGCCACACGTGCAATGCAAGCCCAAATTGCTGAGCTTTTAAAAACCCGCTCGGGCAATTGGGGCGCCTTTTCCCCGGATCAATTTGAACCGCAGGTTTTTTCGATGCACGAATCCAATCAGGCTTCCGTGCAATGGGCCTTTCCCTGTATTGATGGAAACCACTTGAGCTATCGAATTTCACGTTCAAAAAAATATAGAGTAAATCAATTCAATATTCGTGAACCGGATCCCAATGAAAGTGAAGTCGCAAGTCAGCTGCAAGGGGTTTTCGTGCCAGGATTGGCCTTTGATTCAGAAGGCTTTCGACTGGGGCGGGGCAAAGGTTTTTTCGATCGTTTTTTAGCACAGTTTAATGGCGAAAAAGTCGGTGTTTGTTTTGAGCTGCAAAGGCTTGAGCACTTTCCTGCGACCGCCGTAGACGCATGGGACCAGAAAGTGGATCTGGTTCTGACTGAAAAAAAGACACACATCACCCATCAGAGAAAGAGATAGAGAGGTAAATATGGAATTAATTATCGCTGTCATCGGCGGCCTTTTATTAGGAGGCATCGGAGTTTTTATTTTCAAAAAAATTCAGGATGACGCTCAAAAAAAATCCGCAAGCCTTGAAGCTGAACGGATTTTGAATCGAGCTAAAGCTGAATCTGCAAAAATCGATAAAGATTCGAAAGCGCGCGCCAAAGATTTCGAAGCCCGTGCTCGAAAAAATGCCGAGGTCGAGATTCAAAAACAAAGGTCGCAACTAAAAAATAAAGAAACCCAGTTAGAGCGTCGATTGCGCGAGTTGGATGAAATCCAAAAGAGCAAAGCTCAAGAAAGTGACCGCGAATTACAAAAAATAAAAAACACTCAAGAAAAATTGCAGATCACTGAAAATCGTATCAAAGAAAACGAACACAAACTGCAAGATCACTTGGGCGAATTAAAAACCAAGTTAGAGCGTGTCGCCCAGATGACCACCGACGAAGCCAAGCGAACTTTGACCGACGCTCTTGAGGCCGATGTCCGAAAAGAATCCGCGGTGAAAATCGAAAAGATCGAAAAAGAAGCCGAAAAAGAAGCTGAAACTAAATCTAAAAAAATATTGGCAACAGCCATTGCTCGATTTGCTTCCGAGTATACGTCTGAAAAAACGGTCAGTGTGATGGCCCTAGATAGCGAAGAGATGAAGGGGAAAATTATCGGCCGCGAGGGTCGAAATATTCGGACCCTTGAAGCTTTGTGCGGTGTGGATTTGATTGTTGATGACACTCCGGAAGCCGTTGTCATTTCAGGGTTTGATGCCGTTCGAAGAGAAATGGCCCGGCGTACGATCGCAAAACTGATGGAAGACGGCCGCGTTCACCCCGCCAGAATCGAAGAAGTCGTGGACAAAGTTCGCATTGATTTAGCGAAGTCGATTCAAGAAGAGGGCGAAAAAGCCTGTTTGGAACTGGGCCTTCCCAATGTTCATATCGAGCTGATTAAAACTTTGGGTAGTTTAAAATACCGCCAGTCGCACACTCAGAATTTGCTTTTTCATTCGTTGGAAGTGGCTTACTTGGCCGGCAATATGGCCTCTGAAATGGGTTTAAACGTCAAGATCGCAAGGCGAGCAGGACTGTTTCACGATATTGGAAAAGCGATCGAACACACCGTCGAAGGCAGTCACGCGTTTGTCGGTGCCGAGTACTGCAAAAAATACGGTGAAAGCGAAGAAGTTTGCCACGCGATAAGGGCTCATCATAACGAAGAACTTCCGCATTCACTTTTAGCGCACATCGTGCAAGCGGCAAATATTTTGTCAAACTCTAGACCAGGGGCTCGGCGTCCCGGAATGGATAACTTTATTCATCGCCTGCAAGAACTTGAAAGCATTGCCAACAGCTTTGACGGTGTTTTGAGAAGCTACGCTCTGCAGGCCGGTAAAGAAGTGCGCGTTTTTGTTGAATCCAGTCGGGTGACCGACGGCCAGTCGTCATTGATTTCGCACGATATTGTTCGCAAAATCGAACGCGAAATGCCGCATTTAGGACAAGTGCGCGTAGTGGTTGTGCGAGAAACCCGTAGCGTGGATATCGCAAGATAATGGCTGCCAGGGTTTTCGAATCTCCAAAAATTCAACTGCAACAACTGCAACTAGGGGTTGTGGATTTTATTTCTGAATCCGAAATCCTGGCCAAGCTTGAATATTCTTTTAAAGAAAAAAAACCTTTACGAATTAAATTTGGTGCCGACCCAACCAGGGCTGACCTGCATTTGGGCCATACGGTGGTGTTAAATAAATTGCGCCAATTTCAAGATTTGGGTCATGAAGTTGATTTCATTGTCGGTGATTTTACAGCATTGATTGGGGATCCCTCGGGTCGAAATGAAACTCGACCGCCTCTTTCGCCCGAGGAAATTGCGATCAACGCAAAAACCTATGCCGAACAAGTATTTAAGGTCTTGGATGAATCTAAAGCTAAAATTATTTTTAATTCAGCTTGGCTGAATGATTTAAAACCTAGTCAAATAATAAAGTTGGCGGCTCAGTACACGGTTGCAAGAATGTTAGAGCGCGAAGACTTTACGCAGCGGTTTCAAAAGCACATACCGATTTCAATTCACGAATTTTTGTACCCTTTGTGCCAAGGGTTTGATTCGGTTCACTTGCGTTCTGATATCGAATTGGGCGGAACGGATCAAAAGTTCAATCTGTTGGTCGGCCGAGAGCTGCAAAAATCCTACGGACAAAAACACCAACAATGTGTGATCACGCTTCCGCTTTTAGAGGGTCTTGATGGAGTTCAAAAAATGTCCAAAAGCTACGACAATTATATTTCCGTAGTTGAAACTCCCAAAGACATGTTTGGAAAAACATTGCGAGTTTCTGACACGTTGATGTTTCGGTGGTACGAACTTTTGACGAATATCGGACCCGTGCAGCTTCAAAAATTGAAAGCCGATGTGGCTTCGGGATCTTTGCATCCTAAAAAAGTAAAAATAGATTTAGCAAAATTTTTAGTGACCCGATTTTACAGTTCTACCGAGGCTGAAAAAGCCGAAGATGAATTTGAAAGAATTTTTGTTCAAAAAGGCCTGCCAGATGAAGTCCCCGAAGTTTTTTTAAAACCACAAGAGATCTTTTTAACTCAGCTGCTGTCCCAGCTTCAGTTGGTCGCATCTAACGGCGAAGCCAAAAGATTGATTCAGCAAAAAGCTGTCGAGATCGATCAGGTCAAAGTGTCGGACGAAAAAATAAAATTAAATTTAGTCCAATCACAGAGTTTTATTCTGAAGGTTGGAAAAAAGAAATTTATCAAAGTGAAAGTGGAATAGAAAATGAAAATTAAATTTAAACCTACGGGCCAAGAAATTGAATTAAATCCTTTAGAAACTTTGCTTCAGCAATGCGTGAAGAATGGGATTCAAATAAAATCTGTCTGTAAAGGCGTTCCTAGCTGTGCTGAATGCCGCGTGCACATCTTAGAAGGTGAATACAATGTTATCCCACCAACAGCTAAGGAGCTTCAGGTGCTGGGAAATAATTACTATTTAGATGGCCGTCGCTTGTCGTGCCAGGTCAGGGCCTTTGGTGAAATAACCGTGGATCTTTCCGAGCAGATTCACCGAATTGAAAACCCTAGCCAAAAAATGCGAGGATTTAAATCCAAAAAGGGCGGCGAGCATCGGGATGTCACCGCAAATCCGTCGACTTTAGTTTTGGAAGAAAATCAGAAAAAGAAATGAGTTCAGAATTACGCGCCTTCTTTAAAGCTCTTATCACGAATCCCAAAGAGGTCTCGGCGATATTTCCCGCCAGCAAATTTTTAGCCCGAGCGGTGATTGAAGAAGCTGACATTGGAAGCGAATCAAAAATTTTGGAACTGGGTCCTGGATCGGGCGCTATTACCAAAATTCTGTTGCCTGAAATCACCCAGAAGAAAAATTATTGGGGTGTCGATATCAATTCCAAAATGATTAATTTTTTACAAAATAAATTTCCCGGATTTCAATTTGGCGTAGGGTCTGCGGCCCATCTAAAAAACATTATTGGCGACCAGAAGTTCGATTCGGTCATTTCAAGTTTGCCGTGGAGTGTGATTGACGAAACCACCCAACGCCAAATCTTAGATTCTTTGTTTGATATGATGGCGACTAAATCTAGCTTGGTGACTTATGTTTACTTTCAAGCTGTGAATTTTAAAAAAACCAAACATTTCTTAGAGCTGGCTAGATCTAGATTTGCCAAAGTAGAGAAAAAAAAACTAGTCGTCTTGAATTTGCCGCCCGCTTTTGTTTTTAAATTCGATCGCTAAAAATCGCGTACGCTTGTTGACACTAGTTGGACCCTTCCCTAACGAAGCTTTTTCAAGAGACCAACGACGTGAAAAAATTTTTATTCTGAATTACAAAATAAGCTAAGAGCCTCAGTACAGGTTCGATTAAGAATGCGTCGATTTCGGGGCGGGTCTCGAAATTACCGCTGCGTAAAAAAAGGTTTGTTTTTTCTAAATAAGTCTCAAGATCTGGGACAGGGACAGTAAAAAAGTTCAGCGGCAAGCTAGAACCGATTTGACGAAGGGGAACTGCGGGTTTTCATATGTGATTTGACCTTCAATTTTTGATGCTTGTTTGGGATTCTGAAAACTAAATTCTAACTCAAAGGAAGCAATTGCCTTTGTGGATTTTTCGCGAACAATCCGATGGATCCGAACAAATCCTTCGTCCACCAGTTGGCCCACTTTAAAAGGAAGGACGGCCGACCGTCGCTCGAGCTGGTTTGGGAACTGCGAGCTTTCATTGAAAAAAATCTGCACCGGATTGGTGTCAGTCACTCCTTCGCTAGACAGATTTCTAAAAACAAGAGGCCTTGAAAATAAATTGGGCAAATTGTTTTGAACTAAAATCCGAATTGAAAACGTGCCCTCTGGACTTTGCAAATCAAAAACATCCTTAAAATTGGGATTGAAATAAGCTCCTGTCGATTCCCCTATGGTTCCGCTGTCATAACGCCAAGAGACCAGGGGATCAGCAGCATTCACAACAACTGGGCGGGTGACCCCATTTGCGGAAATCCAGCTTTTGGCGGATGTCCCTATCAGGTGCTTAGAGATATTCCCAGTGGCTTTTTCCATTTGTTTTCCAGCTGAAATCTGATCTTTAGTTGTAGTTTGAAACGGAGACCCCAGTAGGCGATGAAGATTTGATTCGGGATTGATATCCCACGAATTTTTTCTCAAAAGTCCCCGATCTAAATCACCTAAATTAAGTTGACCGACTAACAGACGCCCGTCGCCTGCTAAAAGCGCGATGGGTCGAACGGTTATCGGAAAAGTTTCAGAATTTTCAAATCGAAATTCTGGCGAAAGAATTTTGAGTTCTTCGGGTGTAGGATGTTCTTGCTCGGGGTTGTAAATTTTGTGTTTTGAGGTCAACTCGCTCGAAACTATCAAGTCATGGAATTGCCAATTCAGCCATGGAGCATTGTTCAGGTTTCCAGGCTGAGACGTCCCTTGGATCGACAACTTTCTCTCCCACGAAGAACGATCTGAAACCGCGATCTGCAAGCTTAGAATGGCTTCGCTATTTTTGGGATCAATCGGTGCCACGAAAAAATAATCCAATCGAGGATGCAGCCCCGTGTGGTCGCGATAACTTTTATACTGACCAAAGACCACGTAACGGACGGGAAGCACTTCGGGCTGAGTGGTAGAAGCGGCGCCGGTTTTTGGGTCATATCCAATCACTGTTATGGGTGACAGCATTTGTGTTTTTTCGCCCGCGGCTCCGTGGAAATCTTCACGCACAAGGACGACCTCGTAAAGCAAAATCCAGCGTTTGTTACGCCATTCTTGACCGAAGTTGGAAATGTTAATCACATGGCCCGCGGGGATTTTTTTCATACCCAGCTCGCTCAAAAAAACTTTTTGAATGGCCTTGTCGTCTTTGGGAAGATGTCTTTGGTGCCGCAGGTCTTCGGTCAGGTGTTCCTTCAAAATTCTAGCCCATTCCAAGGTACTTTGAATTGATAATCCGGCTCCGGGATTTTTTACCCAATAGCTTGATCCTTGTGCATTCAGGACCGTCAATCGAGTTTGAAGTTCCGCAATTCCAGCTTTAATTTGCCCTAAATTCAGCCTATCTACTTGTGCTTGCAATAAATCTAATTTTTGAATCTGGACTTTGTAATCTCTGTCCTCAGTAAAACGGTTCTGGTAACCACGCCCTGCATGGGATATTTCGTGGTCATTTTCTGTCACCCTAGTGAAGTGATCAACCGTGGCTTTTTTCATAACAACGTCGATAAATAAATCCGCAGTTTCTTTGGGCCCCGCAAAAGCTAAACTTGAAAAGAAAAATTGAAAGACAAAAATTTTTCCAATCTTCGTTTTTGATAACCCCAAAGATCCTCCTTAGTGAATACTTCGCAAATTTTTTACCACATGTACTTTAACTTCAGCGAGGATTAGCAAAGTTCAATCTTTTTTTTAGAAAAAAAGTGACAACTATCCACACTTAAGTCATTTCTCCGATAGAACCAGGGAGATTTTGATGCCAAGTGATTTGACCGATTTTGAATCTAAACACGCGACCGAAATTGAACCGTGGAATTACACGGATCGGGCCGCCGAGATTTTGCGCCACGAATGGGTTAATAGCCAAGCGGATCGCTTGGACCCTGAACGTCAGGGCGTCTTGGACGTGGGATGTAGTTTTGGGCAGCTGTCCGCCCGGTTAGTTCGGACTGGTTTGTCGGTAACGTCTATCGATGTCAGCCCTTCTGCAGTGGCCAAATGTCAGCAGCAAATTCAAAGCATAACCTTAAAAGAAAATCAGCGAGCTCCGCAGGTGGTTGTGGGTTCTGGTACGGACATTCCTTTTTCTGAAAACAGTTTTCAGGTTGTATTATTTTCTGACGGTCTTATCGGTTGGGAATTATCGACGGAGCAGAAAAAAAAGGCTCTGTGCCAGGCTTGGCGAGTTTTGCGCCCTGGCGGATATTTAGTTTTGACTGATTATTTGCACCCCAAAGAATTTGATGCTCATCTGCGAATAGTTTTGGACAGTCCTTTTGTTTTTGTCGAAAGATTTTTATTTCATGATCGGCTTTGGTTCCAGCTCAATGCAAATTTAAAGTCTTTGCATCACGTAGAATCGGTCAAAGCGTTTTTACGAAGCGTGAAAGTCGCGAAGGTTCTGGGTCGATTATCTTCTTTAGCGGGACCCCGGGGGTCCAAACACCTGGGAATAATCCTGCAAAAAATCTAAACTTTTTGAGCTCAGGTTTATTCTTGCCGGTCATTGCTCTTTGGTTTTTTCAAGAGCGTGGGCCAAGCCCATTTTCTTGTTTTATTGGGTTTGCAAGCGGCCACCCGATAGGTTGGGGACTCTGCCATTAATTTCGGGGGTGATCAAGTTAACTGGATCTTGCAAGCCAACTAACTCAATTTTATTTCGACAGTTTAACGATTCCGTCAAACAGACGAGTTGCGGTTTTTAACTTCAAATCGCCGTTACCTGTGCAGCCGCTGATGTCTGCAAAAGCGGGAACAGGATTTATATTAAGTTCTGCGCCTGCATCCATCAACGCTTGTTGAATCAAAGTATTTTGGTCTTCCCGCGAAGTTTTTAATTTGGAAATTTCTCTGAAGATTTTTACAGTCCGATTGAGAATCTCTTGTTCTGCATCTGTAGCGTGATCACACCAGCCTGGCCCTTGAGACTTTCGAGATTCTTCGTAGGCTTTGCCTTTTAGGGCAATCACGATATTAAACAAATTGCTAGCTGCTTTAATTTTTAAATTCCCGTTACCCACACAGAATTTCAAGTCAGCGTAAGCTGGTTCAGATTCAATACCCAATTCTTTGCCTGCTTGAAGAATCGCTTTTAGAATGGTGTTTTTATCAAAATCAGGAAATTTTTTTGGAATTTCGCTGGGTCTAGTAAATATAAAAAGTTCTACGGCTTTGTTAAAAATAAAACCGGCATCGTCTTCATCGCGGGTGCACGCTTTTGCCATGGGTGTTAATCCAATTGTGAAAGTCATTGCCGCCGAAAAAAGTTTTAAGGTCAAGTTCCTAGATATCAAAAGCCCTCCCGCTTTATAGTGTTGGAAACAAAATTCATTTTAGGAACTACCATAAGTGACGGGCAAATCCCACGCAGATCATTGCTGCAGTGGAAAAATTTATCAAATGACGAAAGCTTTTTCGATGAAAGGCTAAACGTTGAAGCTTGCGCCGCAGCCGCAATTTTTTGCAGCGTTGGGATTTTGAAAGATAAAACCTTTTCCGTTCAGACCGCCTTGGTAATCCAGGGTCATTCCAATAAGATACATAAAGCTTTGCTGGTCGACCACGACGCGTTCGCCAAAATGCTCAAATGTTTTGTCGGTGGACTTAAGGTCGTGGTCGAAATTCATTTTGTAAGATAATCCCGAACAGCCGCCTTTTTTAACTTCGACTCTTAAAAAATCAGAATTCTCGCGTTTTTCTTCAGCTTTAAGATTTTTAATTTTTTCTGCTGCAGTTTGTGAAATTTGAATCATACTTAAAACCTCGAACCCTACTTTAACCAAAATATTCGAAGATAACAAGGTCGGGATCACTGGAATTGCGGCGTTGGAATGAATCAACTAGAGGTGAAAACGCCGTCAGTCGTATTTGGATCGCGGGCGGGGCGAATCGATTTTTTTAGCGACTCTATCAGCTGCGCAACTTCATCCTCAGTCGTCTGCCGACCTACAGAAATCCGCAATGTATTTTGAGCCATAGCTTCATTGTGTCCGATAGCTGTTAAAACCCTTGATGGCCCGCTTTCGGTGCTATGGCAGGCTGAACCTCGGCTTATTGCCAAGTAGGGGAAGTGATGGGGAACCACGCCGTTTTTCCAGGTCAACGAAAGGCCGTGGGGCACGCTTTCCACGGGATGGCCATTGACCTGCAATTCAGAAAAAGCAATTTGTAGCTGCTTCAGAATTTCTGTTCTAAAACCTTGGGCACGCTGAAAGTCTGCAAAAAATTCTTTCTGCGAAATTTCACAGGCCGCCCCAAGTCCCACGATTCCAGGGGTGTTCAAGGTCCCAGATCGAAGGCCGCGTTCGTGACTGCCGCCCAAAAGCAATGGCGGAAGGCTTACTTTGGGATGCTCTGATCGGATAAAAAGACCGCCGATCCCTTTGGGCCCGTAAAGCTTGTGTGCTGAAAACGATAGAAGATCGACGGGAGTCTTCTGCAAATCTATTAAAGTTTTTCCCAGAGCCTGAGTGGCGTCGGTGTGAAACAGAATTTGCTTTTCTTTGCAGATCTGGGTCAGTTGCATTATCGGGTTGATCGAAGCAATCTCGTTATTAACCCACATAAGGCTAAGTAAGCGGGTGTTGGGTTTTAAGTGATTCACCAGATTTTGCGGATCGACTTGGCCGTAAATATTAACGGGTAAAAATGTGACTTCGACAAACGACAAAGTTTCAGCCCATTTAAAAACTTCGAAAACCGAAGAGTGTTCAACTGCCGAAGTGATCAGGTGTACTTTGGTCGCAGATTCTTCTGCGTGCCAAGTTTCAAGTAGCGAGCGTACGACCCAGTTGTTGCTCTCGGTGGCGCCCGAGGTAAAAATAATTTCCTGAGGTTTGCAGTTCAACATCTCGCTGACTTTTTCGCGTGCTTTCAGAATAGCTCTCGAGGCCTCCCAGCCATAGGAATGAGTTTGGCTTTGGCTATTGCCAAAAGTTTGAGTAAAATAGGGCATCATCGCGTCGATCACTCGGGCGTCAGTCGGGGTGGTTGCAAGATAGTCAAAGTAGCAATTTTTCATTTTGGTTTTTAAAGCCTAGCCAATGGTCGCGATTATGTCCAGCTGAGCTGAAGTTTTCTCAATTTGAGCCGATTTAGAATCTGTGGATCAAGATGAACTTTATCAGATTTTACTGAAATATCTAGAGGACGAATCTATGAAGGATCAGTCCGAAGAAGATCTGATTCAAAACGTCGTCGCCGAATATATATTTTTTCTAATGAGACTTGGAAACGTTCCCCAATCCAGCCTAGATGATCTGGAACAAGATCTCACCGAAGAGACCGTGGAAATGTATCGCAAGAAAACCTACGGGTCGTTCAATCTGCAGCACTACCGTTCGAAGCGAAATCCATCAGGGCGGAATTGAGCTTAAATTCTCTGGCGTTATTGTGCATTAAATCTACTGAAGAATTGAATGAACGCGGACTTTACTGTTTCAATAGATGATTGAGCCGATTCGGATTGCAGTTGGCCTTAACCGCGCATCCATCTGGAGCGTCTGGTCCCTTGGCGCAATTATTACCTTCGCAAATCCAGCCACGATAACCCCGGCAAGTTAATCCTGCTGAAGTTTCACCGTAGCGAAAGTACTTTCCATTTCCAAAACACTGAATATTAGAATCTTGCTCGGCCTGACCGAAAACTTGAGGCTTCAATGCCAAAATATTCGGATCTAATTTCTTCTCGTTTATAAACCGAGTGACCTCAGCTCCAATTCCAGATTCATATCCCACCGGATCTTTCCAATATGCCAAAACTTTTCCCCGGTCCTTTTTGTCGAACTGACACCCCAAAGTACCATCCGCGTTTTTAACCTTTTTACTGATTGTCCATTCGAGATTTACAAATTCTACGTCGCCAGCATCGCTGGTCATTCGCACACACAGCGAGTACACCTATCGGGTGTCGCCTACATTTATTTTTTTAGTAGGCTGAGCTACCCGGCGATTGGGCTTTGTCGCTCTGGCGGTATCATTATAATTGGCAGCAAAAGTAATTCCAGTTTGAAATAAAAGTATAAAGCTGAAAACCATTCTAAACATAAAGCTCCCAGGGGGAATCAGTTCGCCCTATTAATATCAAATGCAAAGCCAGACCAGGGTTTTTGGCCGTTTTTTCTGACGAACTTTTCGACAGAAAGTGGGCTGCCATTGGCAAATGATGATTTTAGCTCAAGGTTTTTCGAGAAAAAAATAGTCGGCGATCCGACGTTTTTCGTACGCCCGTCTTTTTAATCAAAATTCGATTTGGCCTGAAGATCCCAAGCGGATTTTTCTAATTTCGATTCAACAGCGACTTTGCGGCTAAGACTTTTTTTTATGCTCAGATGTGATCACTGTTTTAATATTTCCGCGCACGCTGAAATCACCGACGACTTTGATTTCGTGCGGATCCATCAAATTCACTAGTTCGTCCAAAATTCTATTCGTGACGTCTTCGTGAAAGATTTTTTCGTTGCGAAATTGATTGATGTAAAGTTTGAGCGATTTTAGTTCTACACACCACTGGTCGGGGACGTAAGAAATTTTGATGGTGGCGAAATCCGGAAATCCACTGCGTGGACAAATGCACGTAAATTCTGGGCAAGTGAATTCGATAAGATATTTTCTGGCCAAAGTGCGATTGGCGAATTTTTCCAATTTATTTTCTTCGATGGCGATTTCTCCGTAGAGTTTTTCAGTGTTCTTTTCTACCTTCATTTCAACTCCCTTTTGGCATGTATTTTATTTTCGTTGGGTTTCAAACCTGGACCCAGAGGGTGGACAGCTGGGCGTTAGTTTCAACATTCCCTTTGAATCCCTTCAAGCCTAATGCCTGGTTCACCTAATGGCATAGAAACATAGTAAAATTTATTCTTCCCAATTCCCGATTTTCTTTCTTCTGAAAACAAATAAAAACTTGCCCAAATACTGGATTGGCTTAAACGACTTGCGCGAAAAAGTAAAACTGAAATCAACGAGCTCGTTCCCGTTGCAAGGCCTCGTGCAGGTACTCTTTCCCCGACGGTAGCGAATTCAGATAGTAGTAAGCTTTCAATGTGTCTTGCTGTTCTAAAGACAAATCGCCGTGCTGAACTTGCGCATGCATTTGGCGATCGCGGGTGATGTGATAAAGACCCAAGGCTCCTGCCACCGAGATATTAAAACTTTGAACAAAACCGATCATCGGAATAATCACCTGATGATCAGACACGCTTTGCATTTGCGCAGAAATGCCGTCCTTTTCATTTCCCAAGACAAAGACCGATGGTTTGGAAAAATCCACCTGACTGATCGGCACCGACTTGGCAGATAAATGCGTCGACACTATTTGAAAGCCTTGGGATTTCATTTCTTGGGCCCATTCCAAAGTGGATCCCCATCTTTCAATTTTGACCCATTTTTCCGCCCCTTTTGAAACTCGGTCCGAGTTTTTAAATTTTTGATTGACCTCGATCACGTGGGCCGCCCCCAAACCCAGGGCCTCGCTAGACCGCAGAACGGCGCTAATGTTGCCACGGTCGTAAATATTTTCCAAAGCTAACTGAATTGAGAAAACTCGGTGCTGAACGACCTGATCGATTTTCGCTAAACGTTCGTCGGACAAAAAAGATTTTAATGAAGCAATCACCATTTTTGCCGAAACCTGAAAAGCTTCGACCATCATGGGGTGCGGATAGAGTTTTTCAAATTTCATCTAAAAAAACTTTATTCTTCCAAGGCGGATGGGTTTTTCGAAAGGTCGCGTGTGATGTTTTTCTGATGTGCTTCCAGCGTTCCGCCACCAATTTCTAACAGTTTTGAATCCCGCCACAGACGTTCAACGACGTATTCGCCGACGTAGCCATAGCCGCCCAAAACTTGAATCGCCCGATCGCAAACATTTTTCGCCATGGTTGTTGCGACAAGCTTGGCCCCGTCAGAGTCTGCTCGATGCCCCTGGGTGGCTAAATTCATTTTTCTAGCCACGTCGTAAACATAACTGCGACTGGCGCGGTAATCTGCAAAAGATTCCGAGATCATTTTCTGAATCTGTCCAAATTGATTTAATGGTTTTCCAAAGGACTCGCGGTCTTTGGCGTATTTGTTCATAATTTGTAGAGCGCGTTTGGCAATTCCAAGGCTCATCGCGGCCAACGTGACACGCTCAATTTCCAAATTCTTCATCATATGAAGCAATGAATCGCCAAGCTTTCCAATCAAATGGCTGTCCGGAATTTCGCACTGATCAAATAAAAGTTCAGCGGTGTTCGAGGCCCGCATGCCCAATTTATCTTTTATTTTTTGACCAACAGAGAAACCTTTGAAACCTTTTTCAACCACAAATGATGAGATCATCGGATTTTTCGGGTCGTTACTGGCACGGGCGTAAACTAAAATTAAATCGGCGGGCGTTGCCTGATCATCCGTCGTGCCATTGGTGATCCACATTTTTCGCCCGGTCAGTTTGTAGCCATAATTTGTTTTTTGCACCATCGATTGCATTCCTAAAACATCGGTTCCCACGTGAGGCTCGCTCATGGCCATTCCTCCCACCCACGAGCCATCGCAAAGAGCCGGTAAAAATTTCCTTTTTTGTTCTTCGCTGCCGTTGAAGTTTAAATTATTCACCAACAGCATGGAATGCGCCAAATAGGCCAAACAAAAGCCTGGGTCGGAAAAAGAAAGTTCTTCGTGCACAATTGTCGCTGCCAAAGCGTCCAAGCCGCTTCCACCAAAATCTTCGTCAACAGTGATTCCTAAAAGACCTAAAGGTCCCAATTTTCGAAACAGTGGCAAATTGAATTGCTCCTGCCTGTCCATCGTGTGGGCCTGAGGTTCGACCTCGAGAAGGACAAACTGGCGGACGGTTTTTCGAAGCATCAAATGGGATTCGGTAGGATTAAAAAGATCAAAAGTTTTCCAGCCGGGCCAATCAGAAGTGTTGTGATCCGAGACTTTCAAAAAGAGCTCCTTAGAATTTTTCGTTCCAGTGTTTAGTTGATGAATTGCAGTTTGACGATCGTAAAAACAAAAGGTCCCTTTAGTCACGTGCAGAATTAATACGTAGACATTAAAAAAAAAATTTGTTGTAAAAGAACGATGAGACTGTCGGCCTCGATCATAAGCGTTGGCACCGAAATCACTTTGGGCCAAATTACTAACCGAAATTGTCAGTGGATCTCGCAACAACTGTTGCGTTTGGGTCTTGCTACCGATTACCACTTGGTGGTTCCGGATGATCGTCCTTTGATGATCGAATCCATGGAAATCGCTCGAAAACACTCGAAATTTGTTTTTGTCACTGGGGGTTTGGGGCCAACCACCGATGATTTTACTCGCGAGGTCGTCGCGCAGTGGGCCCAGCAGGATTTATTGTATAACCCCGACACCTGGAATGAAATTCAGGCCAAGCTGTCATCGCGGGGCATTCCGGTGCGTGATATGCAAAAGCAGCAGTGCTGGTTTCCTAAAGATTCAAAAATTTTAAAAAACCCGGTGGGAACGGCTCACGGATTTTTTATCGACGGTGATGTTAAAATTTTCGTTCTTCCTGGTCCGCCCATAGAGATCGAAGCGATCTGGAACGGCGAGATTAAATCCCTTTTTGAAAGCTTCGATCTGCAAGTCGATCCACTTCGGGTGAAAATTTGGGATACTTTGGGCCTGGGCGAATCTGAAGTAGCCACCCTCTGCCAACAAGCTTTGGGGGATTGTCCCTTTGAAATTGGCTACCGAGTTCACCTGCCTTATGTCGAAGTCAAAATGGCCTACCATCAATCCCAATTGGCGCAAGCACAGCCCTATTTGCAGGCCTTAGAAAAAGCTTTGGGGCCGATCGCTTTGTCTCGAGACGGGTCTGATATTTCTGAAGTGTTGATCCAGCAACTGGGTCGATTTTCTGAGGTAACGTTAGACGACCAGGTTTCGGGAACTTATTTGTTGGGACGCTGTTTGCCCTTTTTTAAGAATTTAAAATCGGCGCAGAATATTCGTTTTCAATTTTTGCAAAATGGAATGAAATCTTTTGATGGAGGTTGGGATTCCCGATTGAATCAGGGGCTTTCATTAGTTTTAAGTTCACAGATGGGCAAGGGCCGCGCGGAATTGATTTTTCAAGAGCATCACTTTTCCAAGGAAATTTCTTTGCCAACTGGCATCTCTTCAATTCCTGAGCGTCAAATTCAGTACATGGTGGAAGTGGCGATGGCAGAGTGGCTTGAACAAATTAAGAAAATTCCATCAATAGAATAATCAGTTCTAGTTGTGCTGCGGTGATAAGGCGTGTTTAATATTAAGTAATCAAATTTTGTCTGACAGGGAAGAATGAATTCAAAAAAATCGAAAAAAGTGGCTATCATTGGCAGCGGTTTTGGGGGGCTGGCTACAGCCATTCGTTTGCAGGCGGCGGGATTTCAAGTCAAAATTTTTGAAAAGCGAGACCTACCCGGCGGTCGCGCCTACGTCTATAAAGACAAAGGATTTACCTTTGATGCAGGTCCTACGGTCATCACTGCGCCCGAGTGTCTAGAAGAACTTTTCGCTTTAAAAAATAAAAAAATGAGTGATTACGTTCAAATGATTCCAGTGTTTCCCTTTTACCGATTGCTTTGGGATGATGGTTATATTTTTGATTATTCCAATGAAGACGAAAAACTTTTTCCTCAGATTCAAAAAAAATCTCCGGAGGATGTTGCTGGCTACAAAAAATTTCTGAAATACTCGCAGGAAGTTTTTAATGAAGGTTACACAAAGCTTGCGCACGTTCCTTTTTTAAATATTTGGAGCATGGTCAAAGTTTCTCCGCAGCTTCTTAGGCTGGGCGCGTACAAGAGCGTTTTTAAAACCGTGGCCTCGTTCATCAAAGATCCGCATTTGCGTCAGGCGTTTAGTTTTCACTCTTTGTTGGTCGGCGGAAATCCTTTTCAGTCTTCGTCGATTTATACTTTAATTCATTACCTTGAAAGAAATTGGGGCGTATTTTTTCCGAAAGGTGGAACTGGAGCATTGGTCCAGGGACTGGTCCGCTATTTTCAGGATTTGGGCGGAGAGATCGTTTACCAATCCGAGATTGAAGAAATTATTTCTGCTGACGGCGCCATCACCGGCGTCAAAACGCGCCAGCAACAGATTTGGCACTGCGACGCCGTGGTTAGCAACGGTGATGTTTTCCACACCTACAATGACCTACTGAAAAATAACAAAGCGACCAGGGCGTCTAGTCGTCGCCTGGAAAAAATGAAGTATTCGATGTCACTTTTTTTGATTTATTTTGGAACCAGCAAGAAGTTCGAAAAGATTTCTCATCATAACGTGATTTTTGGTCCCAGGTACAAAGGTTTGCTAGAGGACATTTTCGTTAATGGCACTTTGCCCGATGATTTTTCTTTGTACCTGCATGCACCGTCGTTAACGGATCCGGATTTGGCGCCGCCTGGGTGCGAGTCTTTTTACGTGTTGGCGCCGGTGGCACATCTTGGAAAATTAAAAGTCAACTGGAAGAGCGAAGGGCCGATTTACGCAAAAAAAATTCTGAATTATTTGGAAGAAAAATACATGCCTGGCTTGCAGGGAAGTATTGTCACTCAAAGAATTTTTACTCCTGAGGATTTTAAATCAGAACTCAACGCTCATCTTGGAGCCGCGTTTAGTCTTGAGCCCGTGTTGACTCAAAGTGCTTATTTTAGGCAGCACAACAAGGATTCAAAACTTAAGGGTTTATACTTTGCAGGGGCTGGGACTCATCCTGGTGCCGGAGTTCCTGGTGTCGTTAATTCGGGGAAAGCCACTGCGGGCTTGGTCATCCAGGATTTCCGATGACCACAAAAAAGCTGATTGAGCTTAGCCAAAAAGATATTGTTAAAGGATCAAAAAGCTTTTCATTGGCTTCGTTTTTTTTCAATCGCCGGCAGCGTCAGGGTTCTTGGCTTTTGTATTCGTGGTGCCGTTACGTTGATGACCAAATAGACTTGGCTCCAAATTCACAAGTGGCGTTAATACGTTTGGAAGATCTTGGGGCGATGACTCTGAAATCCGAACGCCACGAGTGGATGGAAATTCCAGCGATGCGATCTTTGCAATTGCTGGTGCACGAATATAAAATTCCCATTCAGTATCCCTTGGATCTTCTGCGCGGCATGCGCATGGACGTCGAAGGTCGCCATTATGAAACCCTTCAGGATTTAGAGGACTACTGTTACTGCGTCGCCGGTGTTGTGGGGCTGATGATGTGCCACGTGATGGGAGTGTCCAATCAAAAAGCCCTGGCCCATGCGGTTTCTTTGGGCAAAGCCATGCAAATGACAAATATTTGTCGCGATATCGAAGAAGATTATAAAATGGGGCGAATTTATTTGCCGGCGCAGTGGCTTCGTCAAGAGGGCCTTTCATTTGAAAACTTTGCACTGCCAATGAATAGAATGAAATGGTTTCAGCTTAGTTATCGTTTACTTTTAGAAGCCGATCAAAAATACCAAACCGGTTTAGAGGGCTTGCAGTATCTGCCGTTTCGCGCTGCTTGGGCGGTGGGTATCGCCGCGCGTTTTTATTCTCGCATTGGCTATAAGGTGTTGGCCCGAAAAGAATTGGCGTGGGATCAGCGGTGCCACGTGGGACTGCTTGAAAAAATGGTTTTGCTGATTCAGACCACGGTGAAAATTTCATATTATTTTAAATCTAGATTATTTAGGAAATGGAAAGAAACACCTATCGATATGACCTGGAGTTCATCATGAAATCTAATGCTAATTCTTTTTTGCAAGATATCGCCATTTACGCCGGTAGAGTTAAATTATTTTCTTTGACCGATTGGATAGTTTATGTGGCTTGGGTTGGAATGATGTATGGACTGTTCGCTGCGGTCACGGGTTTTTTAATGATTGGGCATCAGGCGGGCGTTCAGTACCCTGCGTACGTTTGGAATATTCCCATTGGGATTTTTATTTTTTCCACCGCCATTGCGTTTGATACGATCGGGCATCGAACCATCTACCGCGAGTATCTGCTCAAAATGGAAGCCCTTGTTCACCATATGACGATATTTGCAGGGATCACCAGCGTTTTGATTTTGTGTTTGGCCTATCATGCCCCGGTATTTTTTAGAATTCCTGCTATGGTTTTAATTGCATTAAGTATTTTTTATTCGATGGTCGATGAAGGCATGCACTGGCATCGGTATATGACTGAAAAATCAGATCGTGTTGAAATGTGGAGCCACTTTTTTATATTTCTAGGGCATCTGATTATGGTCGTGGCTTGGTGGCAGTGGTTCAACGAAGGTTACCCCGGTGTTGATGGAACCCTGGCGGCCAAAAAAATTCTTTTTGGCTTCTAGTTGCCTTTCTTTCCGTAAAAACCTTCTTGGAATAATCGATTGATCTGGCTTTGATTCATACGCCGATCAAATTCTGCTTGGATTAAATCAATATCCGTTTGTGCTTTAGAGACAAGAATATCAGTAAGAATGACGATATTCATTGTGCCGCCAAGTTCAAAATTTTTGTTCATTTCTTTGATGATCTCATCAGTCTTTTCGACGGTCTCTTTTGCAAGCGCGTAAGTCTGAAGTCCAGAAAAGATCACTTGCGCAAGCTTTCCGGCTTTTTCGCCAACAGACTTCTGCATTTGATACATTAGTTTTCTATTAGTTTCGATATTCGATTTGCTGATGTTTAAATAGTTAGAGTGTCCCATACCCAAAGCAGAATACGTCGAGTCCACACTGGGATCCAACCAGTCCCATCGGTTTTCTTCCAAGACCTTTTCAGAAGCTGCGATCACCCATTGCATTTGTTCAACTTCTGGCGAATTCGCCCGGGACATTTCCACAACTTTACTTTTCAGCGCGGCCTTCAGCTGCTGTTGTTCACTTGGGCTTTTGGGCCAAACCAAATTATCAATGTAAGAGGGCTCCGCGCCATCGTCAGAAAGATTAATAACAGCGTCAGGGTTTAAAAAACCGCAAGCACTTGCTAACTCAATTTTCTCCAGTGCTACAGTTTTTTCAACCTCGTTGAGTGCGCGTTGAAGGCCAAGCATTTTTAATTCAATAAATTTATCAGATCCTTTTTCATACTGCCCAAATCGAGTTCGAGTCTCAATTTCGTCATAGGCGATTTTCATCCGCTGCAAATTTTCATTTAAAGAACTTAATATTTTTTGATCGCGAAGAAGGGACAGTTCTGAAATTTCAACTGCACTTGCCGTGTTGATTTGAGTCAATCGAAATGCCAGCTGCTCGGCCTGGAATAAATATTTTTTTTCATCCGCGAAAGACCAGCGGCTGGGAAGCAGAAACGGCACAAGGTCACCGGCAACCGCTAGAATCCCTGTAATATTCAAAGACATCGCCGATAAAAATGAGGACAAGCTTAAACTTGTAGTTAGTCGCTTGACGGCAAACTGAGCCATATTGTGCGCTCGATTTAAAGAATCTCTTTCTAAAAGTGTGTCGAAACTTCGATCATAAGCTCTTTTTCGCAATTCTTGAAAAGTGTAAACTTTAGGTTGGGCTTCTATTTCAGACATGATCTTGTAGGGTGTGCTGACCTTGTACAGGAAAAATTGGTCAGTCCGGATATCCATCGAAAAAACATCAAGTTTGTGAATTAAAGGATGTTCCCTAAAACAAAGCGTTAGTAAATGGCCAGTTGATCCGACTTGGTTTCCCTCGAAACAATTTTCATTTCGCCTTTTTAGGGCGAAATCTCCATCGGGAGTACCACGCAAAACCATTTCTTCAGGCGAGGACCAAGCCAGCTTCATTGCCCAGTGAATTTGACCGTTAGAAATTTCCAACTGATAGATTTTTTTTGATCGGCGAGCTTCAGATGACACCACCAGCTGAGCTGATTGGTTTTCGCCATTTGAAATATCTCGAGACTGAACCTTTACTGCATAATTGCCATCCCAAGATTGATTTTGATCCTGATCTTTCTTACAACCCTGGATCAAGGAAAAAATTAGAAGAAGAAAGAGTTTATTTTTAACCATTTTCATTAAAAGCTTGTCCCCAATCCGACGCCCAAATTGATTTCACTCGAAGGTGCAATCCGCGCCGATTTTTTAAAAAAAGAAACTTGCGAGGCCTCAGCAAATGCGGCGATCCGCGAATCTCCAAAACGAGTGATCAATCCAAAAGTGGGTGAGCCCCCCCAACTGTCGCCCTGAAATTCCGCACCGCTCAGGCTTGAAGCGTGGCGATACCAAATCCCCAAAATCCGGTAACCCACGTAGGGTTGAATATAGTTTAAATAACTCCACTCCAGTTGCAGCCCAAACCCTAACATTGAAGAAAAAAAACTAGATATCGCAGAACTTTGGGTCGTAGTAAAACTGGACGCGCGAACGGAAGTGTCCGCCGAGCCAATTCCAAAATTAAAACTCATTGCCACCAAAAAAGAGTGCCATGCGTTTTGTTGCGAAATTGAATCCCATCTGAAAAGTGGGGACATATACGTGAAATTAAAATAATTCAGTCGTCTTGAATCTAAATGAATCGAATAATCCGCCGAAGATAGTTCATCACTAGTGAGCTGCAACGTTTGCGAGCCTATTGCAATGATTGAGTGATTTTTTTCATAGTACCATTGCACCGAGGTAGGCAAAGCGCCCACATAGTTGCCGTCGGCGACTGAATTTGATTTGCGATCGTCCGTTGAATCGGAAAGCGACAGTCGAGAGACTCCGGGAGGTCCGGCACCCTCTGCAAATGCTTGATTCATGCCAAAAGCGAAGCCCAAAGCCACCAAAAAATTTGAAGTTTTAGTAAGTTTTTTTGAAAGAACCGCAGGGGTCACTTTAGCGAGCAAGATCAAACTAGGGAGTTTCACATGTAATCCATGGACCAGACGATCAATCTGGGCCCCGGAAATTGTCGGCTGCACGGCGCAAAAAGCTAGCTTCGATAAATGTCGGAAAATAATTACCCCCACTACCTTTCGCGGTCTAACATCCGCTAATAAGATGTAGCAAGATTTTTGTAGTGACAGTTGTTTTTAACTTGTTTTAGATCGAGTCTCAATAGGTGGGGCAAAAAATTGAACAATAAAATAAATTCCTATTCGGGTTTCTCCGCCGCATATTTTAAACGGTTCTGGGATCTTTACCTAAGCCGCCAATTCTCGCTGTTTTCTGGATCTGGCGCGCCTTGGAAATCATCTCGCGTGCTCTTTTTCTTCCTAGGCCTTTCTTTTTTTGCGACCGGATGTGGAAAAAATTATTCGGGCACCACCGTGGAAAAAGAGCGAGACCGCCAGCGCGAGATGGCGCAGGTTCTAAAAAAAGACTACGATCAAGTTTCAGGGGAATTCGAAAAAGCCCCCACGGATACCTCAGTTTTTGTATCGATCGCATTAAAATTGCGGGTGGTAAGTACACTTCACGGAGACATGGCCGTGCCTCAACCCGTTTTATTAGGAGATATTACTTTTCAAGAGAAAAAAGAATCCAAACCCTATCTGTTCGCACTGTCAGAGGGGGTTTACGATGCTGCCAGCGGGGATTTGTCGGCCCACGTTCAATGTGTCAACCAATCGGGTTGCATCAGTTTATCGTGTCGGTATCTTGAAATTAAAAAAAAGCTGGATTGCGACTGGTCGTCGCCAGTCTCATCGTTTAAATTTTTGCTGCAAAAAAAAATATGATGAGCCTTAGTCTTCTTTGGATTCTTCATAGCCTGAGCGCAAACTTCGCTTTTGCTGAAGAGCTTGATTTTTATAAGGCCGCCCAAGTTGCACTGGAAAACAATCCAGATCTTAAATCATTGCGCTATCAAAACGAGGCTCTTAAATTTCGATCGGATCAATCGCTGGCCCCGAACAACCCAACAATTAGCTATACAAAGAATAACGTATCGAATTTAGCATTGGGTTCAGCCGGGGCTTCTGAGTCTTATACTTTAGGTTACACCTTAGGCTTTCCGGGTAAGGCCATTCAGCAAAGCCGAATCACTGACAAAAAAGCACTAGCACTTCACGAGGACATTCTGTCCAAGGAGATCGACATTCTTTTAGCCCTTTCAAATAATTTTGTGGGGCTTTCTGCCAATCGAAAATTAATTTTTCTTTTGGAAGAAGAACAAAAAAAGTCTTCGGATGTTTTAAAAATCACCGAAAAAAAATATAGCTTGGGCCAACTTTCTCAAGTTGATGTGCTGAACTCAAAAGTTTTTATCGCTAACCTCGAGCACGAAATTCTGATCGCCCGTTCCGAGAAAGAAACTCTAATGAATCAATTTCTTTCCTACATTAAAGAAAAAGACGTCACGCGATTTCGACCCAAGATCCCCGATGAAATTGAAGTGCCCGAGATGATGTTAACCCCAGAAGCTTTGGCTGAGGTCATGACTAGGAATCGACATAGTTTGAAATCGGCTCAGTACACAACCTTGGCCAGTGATCTTTCTGTTTCGAATGCGCTGATGGCAGCTCTACCGGATTTTCAGTTTTCAGTGGGAATCAACAGCTACAACCTGCCGTCGGCGACTCCGGTGGCCAATCAGTTCCGCGACTATAATTTTGGTGTGACCATTTCGATCCCCTTATTTTTTCAACTCTCTGAACTGACCGGCTATCGAGCCGCAAAAAGAGATTATCTTTCGGCACAAAGTAACGAGGACTCTTTACGTTTGAATGCGCTTTTAGATTTGCGAACCAATTATTCGAAGTACAAATCCGCACGAAGTCTGTACGACAATTCGTTGGGTTTGGTTTTACCGGCTGTGAAGGCCAGTTACGATTTGACTCTTAGATCGTATATGTTGGGAAAAGCCGATTACCTTCGCTTAACCGATGCTCGCCAAAGCTGGATGCAAGCACAGAAGGATAGTCTTGGACATTTGGTCGAAATGGCTTCCAGTTATAATCAAATCACCCAACTAGTAGGTTGTGATTTAAGCGCTAGAAAAACACCGCACGGTTGCTTCTAGACGTTTTTCAATTCGTAAGCTTTTTTTCTAATCGAAATTTGGTCAGCAAATAAAAGGCGACCGGAAACATCAAAAGTACAGCGGGAAC
This sequence comes from Bdellovibrio sp., assembly GCA_025359945.1. Taxonomy (GTDB): domain Bacteria; phylum Bdellovibrionota; class Bdellovibrionia; order Bdellovibrionales; family Bdellovibrionaceae; genus JANYDD01. The sequence goes on from JANYDD010000020.1 coordinate 117,376, forward strand.
GCCAGTCAAGATACCCCCAATGACTGCGGTCGCGAGTGGTCGCTGAGTTTCCGAACCCACGCCATGGCTAAGAGCCGCGGGCAACAATCCCAGGGCTGCTAAGATTGAATTCATAAAGACGGGGCGAAACCGTTTTCCGCATGTTTCTAAAATATGTGCTTTTAGATTTCCTAGTTTTAGTTTTTCGGGATCGCGAACTAAGCTACTGGCCAAAGTAATATCGTCCAGCGCGACCAATCCAAATAATGTCAATAATCCAACTGCCGCTGAAACAGAAATTGGAATATCACGCAAATAGAGTAAAATGATGCTTCCGGAAACTGCGGCCAACAAGGTGAAAAGGATCAGACCCACTAAGCTTAAATCCGAAAAAAGAATAAAAAGAATAATTCCGATAATTAAAACTGTTGAGGGCAAAACAATTTGAAGCCTAGCCGTGGCCCGCTTTTGATTTTGATACTCGCCATCCCACTTTAAAAAATATCCTGGCGGCGTTTGAAAGTCTTTCGCTGCTGCTAGAATTTCTTTCATCGTCGAGCCTAAATCTCGTCCTTGAATATTAAATTTAACAGCGATTCGTCGGAAACCATTTTCTCGGTAGATCGCCTGAGGCGCCTCTTCCATAGTGACTTTAGCGATCTGATCCAAACGAATGCGGGCTCCGCCGGCAAGGGCCAGCGGCAAGGCTTGAATATCTTCGACTCGAGAACGAAAATTAGTTTGCGCGCGGATATAGACATCGATTTTGATTTCGCCATCAAAGACAAAAGTTAAATTTTTTCCACCCACAGAAAGCTCGATCAAGTCGTTCACATCCTGCGCAGTTAGTCCAAACTGCGAAATTTTTTGCCGATCGACTTTAATTGTAAGATGCGGAATCTTTGGCATCACTGCTGCGCGGGCGACATCCACCGTTCCGGGCACAGACCGAATTAGTTTAACTAATTTTTCAGAGATCTCGTCCAGAGTTTTTAAATCAGCGCCGTAAATTTTTACCGCGTTTTTACCTTTAACTCCGCTGACCGCTTCTTCGACGTTATCGGCAATGGGTTGGGAGACGTTAAAAAAAACACCCGGGAATTGTTTGAGTTGCTGGCGAATATGTTCTGCGAAGTGTTCGCGGTCTTTTCCGAAGCGTTTCCATTCAGGACGTGGCTTAATGTCCACGAAAAATTCGCAGTTATCAAAAAGGTTGGGATCTTGACCGTCTTCGGGGCCACCCAGTTGCGACACCACAGTTTTGACTTCTTCGTTTTCGCGCAGAACTTTTCGAATTTGGTGCGAAAGTTTGACGCCCTCTTTAAAATTTAACGAGTGCGGGTACGAGGCCCTAATCCACAAAGCCCCTTCATCAAGTTCGGGAATAAATTCCGATCCACTGATCATGGCAACAAAAATTCCCAAACCCAAAACGGGCCCAAAAATAAATGTGACCCTTCTTGGGCTTTCAAGCAACTGATCCATTAAATGAAGGTAACCATTTTTAGTTTTGATCAGCCACTCTGGGTCGACATGCGGGTGAGCCATCGTGTGGCGAATCACCGCAGGCATTAAGGTCGGAATTAACGTTAGCGACAAAAGTAGGGCGCCAATCAGCGCAAACGAGATGGTAAACGCCAGTGGCGAAAACATTTTTCCTTCCACGCTTTGCAAAGTAAAGATGGGCAAATAGGCCACGATGACGATCACCATAGATACAAAGACGGGCTTAACGACTTCTATAATTTTATCTTGGATCGACGCGAAGACGGCGCGCTTTTCGCTGTAATATTCTAGCAGGTATTCAACAATGATGACTGCGCCGTCGACCATGATTCCAAAATCAATAGCTCCTAGACTGATCAAATTGGCTGGCGTGCCCGTCGCCAAGATAATGCAGAATGCAAAACATAAAGAAAGCGGGACTACCGAAGAAACTAAAAGTGTGGCTGGCCAACTTCGCAGAAAGAAAAACAAAACGACCAAAACTAATAAAAAACCTTCAAGAAGATTTTTTCCTACTGTCGAAGTGGTTCGCGTCACAAGCTCAAGTCGGTTGTAGTAAACTTGCAGGCTAACTCCGGCCGGTAACAGCGAAGTCGTTTTTAGTTCGTGGACTTTTTTCTCGATGGCGCGACCGACCTCGACGGGATTTTCGCCTTTTCGAAGTAAGACGATGCCTTGAACGATATCGTCTTTGTCGTCTCGGCCCACGATTCCTTTTTGGGGGGCGAAAGATTCAGTGACAGTGGCGACGTCTTTGACTCGAATTAAAGTGTTTCCTTTTTTTACAATCCCGACGTGACCCAAATCATCAAGTGACAAGTACTGTCCCTGAGATCGAACCACAAAGGATTGATTGGGCCAATTGATCAAATCGCCCCCTGCATTTTGATTGCTGGCGGTAACGGCTTCGGCAATTTGTTTGGGCGATATTCCGTAGTAAGCTAATTTCGATGGGTCGATGATTACGGCCCACGTGCGAACTTTTCCACCGTAACTAATGACATCGGCAACACCTGGAACCATTCTAAACTGTTTTTCAAGAATCCAATCCTGAACCGTTCTTAACTGAGTCGTGTTAAACCCACTTCCTTTCACCTCGTAACGAAGAACTTCGCCGGTGACTGACGCTAGGGGGGCCAAGCTTGGCTGGACTCCGGGAGGAATTTCTACTGTCCCGATTTTTTCAATTGTCTGGCTGCGCGCCCAGTACCGATCTACGCCGTCTTCAAAATAAAGGTAGATCACGGACAAACCAAATTCCGAAACCGATCTGGACTGCGCAACCCGCGGTATGCCAGTGAATTCTCGCTCTAAAGGAATGGTAATTTTGCGTTCGATCTCATCGGCTGATTGTCCCGGAAACTGAGTGATCACTTGTACTGTCTGATTAAGGACATCCGGAAATGCTTCAATCGGAAGGTGCAAGTAAGAACTGATTCCCAAAGCTAGCAAGGTGACCACGCCCAAGAGTACGACTAGTCTTTGTTTGATCGATGATTTAACAATAGACTCTAGCATTTTAGTCGGCCTCTTCGTCCGACAGGTATCTTTCTAAAAGTAGAGCTCCCTCTGAAACCACCATAGAGTTGGCGTCAACGTCGGGATTCGAGTCAATCATCATCTCGTCGGCCAGACGATCGCGCACGACCACTTTCACTTTACTAAACAGCGAAGGGTCTGATTTAGATTGAACCATTATAAATTCATTTTCAGAATCTCGGATCAACGCTTTCAACGGCAGGACTAAAGAATTTTTGATCTCTAAAACTACTCGTGCTTTCAACAGGGTTTCTTGCGGAACTTTTTGCGCAAAGTTTTTTGTGATATCGGCTTTTAATTTTATCAGTCGCGTATTGGCATCGACAATCGGGCTGACTGAAACCACTTGGGCTTCAGCCTCGGGAAATTCATCTAGCATGACTTTCATTCCGTTTTTAATCAGCAGACTTTGTTCGGAAAGAATATCTGCTTGCAGCTGCATCGCCCCCAGTCGGCCCAAAACTAAAATTTGATCACCTACTTGAAGGGATGCGCCGGCATTCATTTTTCGATCTAGCACAACACCATTGATGGGACTGCGAATAGGAAACACAGTAGTTGCGCCATTTTTTATATCCTCCATCCGGATACCCATGGAATCTATTTTTTTAACGGTTAATTGAATCAAGGATGAATTTTTTTGCCCCTGCGCGATCGTCAGCTCTTCGACCGCTGTTGCAAAATCCGGAGACCAAATGGTGCCAAGCGCGGCGCCGCCGGTGACCGAATCTCCTACCGCCGCCTTCAAGCTTTCCAGTCTGCCGGTGACCCGCGAGCTTACAATAAAAATATCTTTATCGGGAATTGTTAGTTTAGCCGAAATTTCTAGGGATCTAGGAAAGGGCTTTTCAATGGCTTTCTCAATTTTTAGGTGCGAAAGGTCCTGTGCCTGAACCTGGTTGGCAGAAGTTTTTTGAAAAATAATTTTTTCGTGCCTGAAGCCCGATGGCCAAAGAGCCTTGGCAAACACCCAAATCACTAAAGCAGAAAAAACGATAAGGCCTTGAAGCTTGTAATTGTTTTTATGTTTTTTGAATTTATTTTCAATTTTTTCGAGAAAAAAGGCCATTCCCCACCCGCTATTTCCTAATGGCAGTAGTGAACGCGATGAAAACCACGGGGTCAATCGATTTAAAGCCCGGACTTCAGCGGGCAGTCCGGGCGTTGATCAAATGATTTCAGCTTACTCTCTTAATTTTTTCTCGAGATGGTTCATCGTCTGATCTTTCTTTTCTAAACCGTGGTCCGCAAATTTATGAAAAATTTCGGTCAGTTTCTTACTGGAAGACTCTTGTGCTGCGCCGTACTTTTGTTGGATCAGCCCCAAGAGGACCTTGAAGTCCCCCTTTGTTTTTTCCAAGTCGTCATCTTTTAGGTTTCCCCAGGCTTTCTGGACTTCGCCTTTAATCTCTAGCCATTTTCCGCCAAGGGTATTTTCGTTTATTGCCATCTGTGACCTCCGTTGTTGTTGTTGGTTTGCGACATAAAAAACTATGGTAAGATTCTAGCTTTTCGACCTGTTAGCAATGCACCCAAGAAGGAGATCACGGCTAGAACCAGGAACACGGCTAGCAAAACCTTGCCGATATCTGTAGAAAGCCCAGCGATCCCATAAGCACCGAATGCGTACGCTACGATGGCGAGAATAAAAAAAAGAACTGCTGCTCGTATCATCTTTGTTTCCTTTGAAATCCGTCGAAGACGTTGCCGACCGTATTTGACCGACAACTGATGAGGTGCAATCCAAGTGCCGAATTTGAAATCTGTTCAGGATTGATGTCCCGGATTTAGAGCGGGTAAAAAATACCCGAAATTCAATCCGTGGGTTAATAAATACCCGTAATTTCAAATATCTTTGGCAGGCCTTTTCCCTGTCTTCGGCTAGGTAATTGCATTGGTATTCGCAAAGTTTGGTGACATGAATTCCTGTTGGTCGGCATTTTGCTTACTGAATACTAAAGGAGCTTAAAATTATAATTTTCAATCCTCTAGGAGGTTTCACATGTTTGACGAAAATGAAAAAAAACTGGGCGGCCGAGCTGGTCAGAAAACTAGAGAAGAGGAATTCAAAAAAGAAGAGGAAGAAAAAGAACCCGCAGTGACCTGGCAAACTCCGGAACCTCATCGTCCTTTTACCGCCCAACCGCCGATCATCGAGCCTCCAGATATGACTCGGATCACCTCTCCCCCCAATCCTACCGCCGAGAGCCGGCTGTAGGCTCTTTAGCGCCCGCCGGATCGATTGAGATCGGCGGGTGTCCTTTTAGTTTTAATTTTTTTAACAACAACAACCCTAACAGGAGCTACGAAATGACAACAGTCAAAGCATCGTTCGAACCACCCGCACCAAGGCTAACACTTAAGGCTTTAGGAGCAGCACTGCTTGTGCTCTCATTAGCTAGTTGCAGTTCCGACCCCAAGGTCACCGAATTAAGTCGGACTTCCGATCCTCAGGTTGAACTTGATAAAATTAATTCTCAAATTACTGACGGCCGAGAAGCCCAATTAGATATTTTAGCGCCTTACAATTTTGATCAGGCCGTTCAAGCTAGGGACAAAGCCGTCGAAGCAAGGACCCGTAACAAGGATCAAGCGACAGTTCTTCATCGGATCGCCATTGCGCAATCTTTTTTGGATGAGGCCGAAAAAGCCGGTAAAGCTTCCAGTATTGTGATCAAACCTATCATCGATGCTAGACATGACGCATTGGTCGCGAAAGCACCCAGTATCAGCCCAGACGCCATGAAGGACGCCGACGAGACCTTTTTGAGATACACACGACGCATCGAAAAAGGCGACACCAACGCTGCTGATGACCATAAGCTAGCTTTGGAGACCACCTATCGCGATATTGAAATCAAGGCGATAAAAAAAGAAAGATTGGGTCCAGCCGAAGCGCAAATAAAACAAGCCATCACTGAAGATGCCAAAAAGCTCACTCCTGAAACTTTGTCATGGGCTCAACAAAAATTTGCCGAGAGCGACGCATTGATTTCGGCTCAACGACATGACGCCGGAGAAGTCGCTCGGGCGCAACGTGAAGCCAACGCGGCCAGTGCGCGACTAATCAAAATGGTTCGGTCTGCGAAAGGGTCGACTTCGAAAAACCCCGAGGACTTAGCAAAACAAAAAGAAGCCAGCGAGATTGCTGCTCAGCAATCCGCCCAAGATATAAATAAGGTTTCTGCAGAACTTCAGACCTCGCAAGGCCAGTTGGCAGTGTCGTCGGCGCAAAACGATAAATTAAAATCACAGGTTTGGTTGGATCAAGAGTATGAAAAAGCTAGAAAAGATTTTGATCCCCAAGAAGCCGAAGTTTATAAACAGGGAAATCGTTTGGTGATTCGCCTCAAAGGTTTGTCTTTTGAGAATAACAAGTCCGGTATTAGCTCAAACAATTTTCCACTTCTGGCCAAAGTGCAAAAAGTAATTGGCGATGTGGGATCCAGCAAAGTTTTTGTCGAGGGTCACACTGATTCCACTGGCGGGCCGACGTTGAACCAAGCGCTATCAGCAAAAAGAGCAGAGGCCGTTCAATCTTATTTGATTGCAAACAAGACCGTAACTGCGGATCGCATTCAATCAGCAGGGTACGGTTACACTAAACCGATCGCAACGAATAAAACGCCATCAGGAAGAGCTCAAAACCGTCGTATCGATGTGATCATTACTTCAGAACCCTCTAGCACGAACTAATTAACAACTTTTAAAAGGAATAAATTTTATGAAAAAAACACTAAAATACTTACTCGTAGCAACCGGCTTAACCCTTTCTGGGCTTTCTAGCTGGGCCGAAGAAAGCAATGTCGAAAAAGTTCAGACCGCTAAAAATAGAGCCATCGATGCCACCAAAAAAGCCTATCGGGGTGCCAAGAACAAGTTGTGTCCTACCGTTAACGGCAAAGTCGAATGCGCTAAAGACAAAATGGTCAACAAAGCAAATAACGTCATCGACAAAGCTGAAACCGATGCGATTGAGCAAAGAAATAAAATAGATAATAAGTAAATTGAATTTTGAAGAGCCCGCTCGTCATTTTTAGATGGGCGGGCAAAGCGATGTGGTCCTTTTGGACTCCAGTCTCATTGAGTGTGCCGAATGTGGCCATAAACTCGTGGGTAAATCCGGTTCGGGGAAATGGTCGAATTCGCGGAATTGTCGTGCAAGAAAATGGTATCTATGTCGAGGTCTTCGGAAAGGCGCCCGAGTATGTTTAGGGAGTTCTGGATGAAAAAAAGGACATGGGAAACTATTCTGCCGCTCGAAGCACCCTGTCGGGGGTTCTTACGGCGTTCAAACTGGTGCGCCCAGCTTGAGGAGCTTAGAACTGCCTGTATACAATACCTGCCAATTCAAATATATGCGACCTAGTCTTTTCAATTGATTGATGATACCCATTTGGATATCATTAGTTTGAATGAAAATATATTTTTACGAAACTCCAGCAGGAAACTCTCCCATCAAAAAATTTGTTGATGGGTTGCATCCAACTGACCAAGCTCGATTTTTGGAAATTATCGACGAGATTGAAGTGCATGGCTTGAGTGCTTCACGGCTTATTTTCAAACCTCTTGAAGGGAAGCTTTGGGAGATTAAATTTAATACACAATCTTCTGGGTACAGAGTTTTCTATGTCATGCTTGAAAAAGATTTAATGATTTGGCTTCATGCCTTTGTCAAAAAAACACAAAAAACTCCGAAGCAGGATTTAGATCTTGCGAGGAAACGACTCAAAGAGGTTTTACGATGAAATATAAAAACATAACTCCTGCTCGTTCTTATTTAGATAAAAAATTGAAAGATAAGACTATTAAAGTTCTTTTCGATGAAGAGAAAACTAAAACAGAAATTGCTAGACTTGTTCGAACCGCCAGAGAATCTGCTGGTTTTAGCCAAAGGGAAATCGCCATCAAGGCTGACACAACTCAGGCAGTTGTTGCAAGGCTTGAACTTGGAACAGACAAACGAATGCCTTCGCTCATGCTTATTGTTCGCCTGCTAAAAGCAGCAAATGCTCATCTGGAGCTAAAGTGTATCTTCGATAAAGCAGCTTAATTTTTAAAATTGGCTATTTTTTTAAAAGAATTATTTGACCTTGCCCTTAGGGGAAGACCACACCATCCCGTAAAGTTAGATTCACTTGCAACCATACCCCTCGTTCGAGTCCAACCTTTAAAAAAATCATAAACATTTGTCCACTGAGGGAAATCATGAGGAAGATACCGCCATTGGCTGCCCGTGCGAAGAATGAAAAAGATCGCAATGATGATTTCTTTTTTCGGCGTTCGGCCTTTGATGCCCGGAACAAGCGGAGAAACAATTGAATGGTGCACTTGCATAAAATTAGGCGGTGCGCTTCAGACGAAAACGGCCACTATTGCCCACTCTGCGTCAGTTAAAGTAACTACTCACCTAAATTCCGCGAAAATTCGATTTTTACGAAATTTGCTTTTCAAAATAAAAATATAAGTTAGACTTTTATTCAGTCATGGATGACAAAAACGAAAAATCAAAATCTAGGGGACTTGCTTCTGAAAAT
>JANYDD010000021.1 GCA_025359945.1 Bdellovibrio sp.
TGAATTGCAAGATGATTTGGATCAATTCACCGTGCCTACCCAGGCCAGAGGCAAAAATTCAGTTTTTGTCGGTCGCATACATCAAGATATGGATGATCCAAAGCTTTGGCTAATGTGGATTGTCGCAGACAATTTGCGAAGAGGCGCCGCCTGGAACGCGCTTCAAATTTTGCGCCATTTCTGAGCTCAAGAACGCGCACGATTCTTTTTCGAAATATAATCAGGATTAAATCTGCAGGCCGTACAGGCATATTCTTCTTGCTTAGAGAATAATTAGTCTTGAAACTAAAAGAGATGCGAAAGCTTATATTTATTTTAGGTTTTTTTCCGCTGGGGTGGGCCCAAGCCGCGATGACTTTAGTGGATTATTCCAAGTACACTTATTCTCTGGATTCTACGGATCCGGCTAGCGTAAAAATTTTTGCTGGGCGAACGTCGGCGACTTGCACGGAATCGACTACGGCCACTTGTGATTCTTGTGCGTTGTTGGATAGTTTTGATACACCGGGGACCACTTCTGGGAAAACTTCTGCTAAAGTTTGCAATACCAAACAGATTAGCCCAACGCTGCTTTTTTCGGTCACGATAAAAACCGACAATAAAGATCTGACGGCCAGTGGAAATGCCTTGTATGTTGTCGTTAACAATTTGCAGGTTAATAATTATGTCGCTACGACTGCGGCCGTAAACACTAATATTCAAATTGATATTCCGTGGAGCGAAATTTGCGCTAAAAGCAGTAGCGGAAATGATTCCTTGTGCACGACAAGCTTTGGAAATTCTCCGGTGAAAATTGGTTTTGGAACTGCTTATACTTCGCTGGCCGAGTCCGTCACTTTTTCAGTTTCATTTCGTTACGTGGGAAATGCGGCTTTAACAACTTTGGGTTGTACTGACACAGATCCTTACGGGGGGTTTTGCGATTATACGGTATTTCCGGGGGATGAAAAAGTTTATATTTTAAACCCCAGCTCAACCAATATTGATACCACATTCAGGGTGGGTGACCTTACTGGATTGGGCGCGACCCAGGCCACAGCTCTGGACGCTAGTGGCCTCCGTTATAGCGAGCTTTTGGTTTTTTACGAGCAGTCCGCAGATTACAAAGCCATTACCCCAAAAAGTGCGCAAACAAAAATTCCCATCGTCGATAACAACAGTATTAAAACCGGAAAGATCAGTGGCCTTGAGAATAATGCGACTTATGTTTTTTTGACTGCAACCGTTGATCAAGGCGGAAATGTCACGCACATAATAAACCCAACGTCGCCGACTTGCAAGACGGTGACGGCGCCTTACGAAAATTGCCAAATGGCGATTCCACGCAAAGTTACTGGTCTTTTGGAAACGAATAAATGTTTTATCGCCACAGCAGCGTTTGGGTCAGAACTTGATCCCCACGTTCAAGACTTTCGAAGCTTTAGAAATCAGTACTTGCGATCTTTTTGGCTGGGTCGAAAATTTATTAAAACCTATTACACGTTTTCTCCGGATTGGGCGCAGACAATCAGCCAATCAAAAGTGCTTAGAATTATTTCGCTGATTTTGCTTTGGCCGATTTGGGTTTTAATAAAGTTGATTTTGATGGTTGGATTTAAAAAAATCTTGATTGCTGGGGTTCTGGGATCAGCTTATTTTTATGTGCTTCGAATGAAAAAGAAAAAATGGCCGGACCTCAAATGATAAAAATTAATTTTTTTCCGAGCTTTCCAGCGAACAAATTTTTTTCTCTGATTGGGCTGATGATTTGTTGGGGTCATCTGGGTTCCGCTCAAGTGACTTCTAAAAACAAATTAGATGCAGAACTTTCTCAAGGATTTGATAAAGCGTCAGACAGGGAAGTCGTCGACTCTGGGTTGCCAAATTCAAAGCAGAATTTGCGGCCCCCGCCAAAAGTGAGTTCTAATTCTGCTCCGGAAAGTGCCCCCGCAAATTCCCCAGGTTCGGGTCTATCGGCCAACGAAACTTTAAAAAAAGATTTGATTTCGACAAATAAAGACGGTGGTTATCTTTACAAAGTTAAATTAAAAGAAAGAAGTAAATCCGCGCTTTTTAAAGCAACTCAGATTAGCCCTCCGGAAATTGTAAACCCAAAAACTAATTCTACGTATAAGTCCGTTTATAAAAACCAAAGTATTTTAACGGCCTCGGGCCTATATGATTTTAGTCCGATTAAATCTTTCAAAAGTCTTTCAGTACAATTCGGATTTGGTTTTGGACAAGTGTTGGGCGAAGGAGTCTTGGGGGACGCGACAGGAACATCTTCTAAAGAAGTGTATACTCTTTTTGTAATTCCGGTGGATTTGTTTGTTTCATTGCGGCTACAAACCTGGGCCCGACAGTGGGTTGTGCCCTACGTTTTAGCTGGAACGACTTATTACGGCTTGATCGAAAAACGAAATGACAGCAAGGGACCGGTTGTGAGCGGTAGTCTGGCTTGGGTGGGCGGCGGCGGTTTGATGATCAGTTTGTCCCGATACAGCCAAAGATCTTCATTTATTATGACCAACGATTATGGTTTTTCCGATCTTTGGTTGTTTCTCGAGGCCCTCGCGGCCCAGTCGTTTGCCAGCGATATTAATTTTACTTCTTCTCAGTTGAGTGCTGGTCTTACATTGGATTACTAAAAAAAACGAGCTGCAATCCTTGGTAAGGAATTTCTTTTTCTAGCTCCTTCAAAAGCCTAAGACAGGCGGTCCTCGACCCTAAAGGTATCGATCCCAAGAATTTTTGAAAAAACCCCCGATCGAAAAGAACGGCTTTAAAAAAGAAGGCCTGGTGCGAAAGAACTAAATCTATTTTTCTCTGCCCAATTTAATAGATATCATTGCCCAATTTGCATTGATCTACTGCCCAGTTTGTGGTAAACAATATAAGTAACTACTCACCTAAATTCCGCGAAAATTCGATTTTTACGAAATTTGCTTTTCAAAATAAAAATATAAGTTAGACTTTTATTCAGTCATGGATGACAAAAACGAAAAATCAAAATCTAGGGGACTTGCTTCTGAAAAT
>JANYDD010000023.1 GCA_025359945.1 Bdellovibrio sp.
ATTTTCAGAAGCAAGTCCCCTAGATTTTGATTTTTCGTTTTTGTCATCCATGACTGAATAAAAGTCTAACTTATATTTTTATTTTGAAAAGCAAATTTCGTAAAAATCGAATTTTCGCGGAATTTAGGTGAGTAGTTACAACACATCCTAATTTAAAAAATGAAAAAACTAAAAGAGGGGGGCCTGGAATTTTTATTTGGAGCCTCAGCGGGGGGGGCCGGACGCCCCTCTGGCCGAAGGCCAGAAGCTGCCCGAGGCAGGAGCCGTGCTTCAAATAAGAAGTCCAGGCCCCCCTCTTTTAGTTTTTGCCTTATCAACCATCTGACCCAAAATAAAAAGGGGAACTTGTTCAGTTCCCCTTTTTGGAAGTCAGAATAAAATTTATTCCCAGCAGTCAGGACAAAAGGTCCGACACAATTACATCATGTCGTCCATGCCACCCATTCCGCCCATGCCACCCATTCCAGGAGGGCCACCAGCACCGCCGCCAGATCGACCTTCTTTTTTAGGGGCTTCAGCGATCATGGTTTCAGTTGTCAGCATCAACGAAGCCACAGAGGCCGCGTTTTGCAAAGCACATCGAACCACTTTCACAGGATCAATAACACCGTCTTTGATCAGATCAGTGTATTCGTCAGAATAAGCGTTGTAACCAAAGTTAGCTGATTTGCCTTCTAAAACTTTGTTCAGAACGATAGCGCCATCAAGACCAGCGTTGCCAGCGATTTGGCGAATAGGCTCTTCACAAGCTCGGCGAATAATGGTTGCACCAAAAGCTTCGTCTTCGGCAAATTTAGATTTATCGACTTTCTGAGCAGCCCGCAAAAGTGCAGTTCCACCACCAGCAACGATACCCTCTTCAACCGCAGCGCGAGTCGCATTTAAAGCATCTTCAACCCGAGATTTTTTCTCTTTCATCTCGACTTCAGAAGGGGCGCCAACGTGAATAACAGCAACACCACCAGAAAGTTTAGCCAAACGTTCGCGAAGTTTTTCTTTATCATAATCAGAAGTTGTTTCTTCAACTTGTGCTTTGATTTGAGAAACTCGAGCTTGGATATCTGCTTTTTTACCAGAACCGTCGATGACAGTCGTGTTGTCTTTATCAACAACAATTCGTTTTGCAACACCCAGATCAGCAACAGTAGCTTGCTCTAACTTGCGACCGATTTCTTCAGAAATCACTTTCGCATTGGTTAAGATCGCAATGTCTTCAAGCATCGCTTTTCGTCGATCGCCAAAGCCCGGAGCTTTCACAGCGACAACGTGCAAGGTGCCACGAAGTTTATTAACAACCAAAGTAGCTAATGCTTCTCCGTCAACATCTTCAGCGATAATCAACAAAGGACGGCCAGATTTAGCAACGCCTTCAAGAATCCCAATCATATCTTTCATAGAAGAAATCTTTTTGTCGTAGACAAGAACGTAAGCGTTTTCTAAAACAGCTTCCATTCGTTCAGCGTTTGTCACGAAGTAGGGAGACAAATAACCGCGGTCAAACTGCATCCCCTCAACAACGTTCACTTCAGTTTTAGCAGTTTTGCTTTCTTCGATAGTAATGACGCCTTCTTTACCTACTTTATCCATAGCATCGGAAAGCATTTTTCCGATTTCTTGGTCGTTGTTGGCAGAGATCGTTCCAACTTGCGCAACTTCCTGAGAACCTTTTACAGGCTTAGACATAGTTTTAAGTTCAGCAATTACAATTTCAACGGCTTTATCGATACCGCGTTTAACTGCAGTAGGATTGTTTCCGGCAGACACGATTTTAACGCCTTCTCGGTAAATAGCCTGAGCCAAAACTGTGGCAGTTGTGGTTCCGTCACCGGCTTGATCGTTGGTTTTAGAGGCGACCTCTTTAACCATCTGCGCGCCCATATTTTCAAACTTATTTTCAAGTTCGATTTCTTTAGCAACAGTAACGCCGTCTTTAGTAATCAATGGTGACCCAAAAGACTTTTCGATAACCACGTTGCGACCTTTAGGGCCCAAAGTGACTTTCACTGCGTTGGCTAAAATATTAACCCCTTTAAGAATGCTGTTTCGAGCGTTTTCAGCAAATAACAATTCTTTAGACATAACTTTGACTCCTTATAAAAATTTTAAATTAGTTAATAATTCCCAAGATATCTTCTTCTCGCATCATCAAAAGCTCTTCGCCGTTGAATTTCAGCTCGGTACCTGAATACTTGCCGAATAAAACTCGGTCTCCGACTTTCACTTCTAGAGGCAAAACTTTGCCTTCTTCGGTGATTTTACCTTTTCCACAAGCTACGATTTCACCTTTTGAAGGTTTTTCTTTTGCTGTGTCCGGAATAAAAAGACCACCGACGGTTTTTTCTTCCTCTGCGGTTCTGCGTACCAAAATTCGATCTTGTAAGGGTCTTACGCCCAAATCACTTTTTGCCATGAATCCTCCTTATATATATTTAGGACATTTTAGTTTTTTTAGAATTTATTGAATCAATAACTAAAACTTATTGATTCGACGTTGACCAATATGGACGGTCCCCAGGAACTGTCAAGCCCCGCTTGAAAAAAATTTAGTGGCAGGAATCACCTGGTGGTGGTGGTTTTTCAGTTTCTTGTCGCATTGATGGCCATGACCCACCAGCAGGACCTCAATCCCAATGGATTTACCCACTTCAAGGTCATGTAAAGTGTCGCCCACCAAAATCACGTCGGAAGGGTCCAACTGCAGCAGATCGAAAAGCTCGTGACCCCGTTTCAGCTTTGAATCTGCGATCCGGTTCTCAATGCCGAAGACACGATCGAAATAATGTTCGATCCGAAAATGGCTCAGATGTTCTATGAGGTCGGTCTGGTTAGTTGCCGACAAAATCGACTGACCAATGTTTTCATTTTTTAAATATCCCAAGGTTTCTGGAATCATGTGGTGCAAATCGATCTCGGATAGTCCCGCTTTGAAATCCATGCAAAACGAATGACCAATTTCGCGATAATCCTCCTGGGATAGTTGAAAACCCAAATTTTTATAGAAATTACTTACCGGAAATTCAAAAACTTGTCTGTAATACTCTCTATGGATGAGGGCTCGGCCTTTTGATTGCAAAAACCGATTGATAATCTGCACGCACAAATCCACGTCATCGACCAATGTCCCGTTAAAATCCCAGATGACATGTTTTTTCAGCTTCAGCGCTTGAATCAAATTCATTTCAAGAAATAAACTACAGCCTGTAGGGCTTTACAACCTGAAATCAACCACTGAATCAACCACTGATCGGCGTGGAGGCTGACCAAATGAAAGACGCCCAAAATCCCCAAACTTTTCCCCAGTGGTATATTGGTAAAAACGACAGTTGGACGGGGCCTTTTCCCGAACCCAAGATCCTGCAAATGATAAATCAAGGCGCCGCCAGTTGGGTGGACTTTGTTTGGAACGAACAATCTGGATTTTTGTGGCGTAGGCTTTGCGATTTACCTCAGCTAAAGGCAAAAATGCCACCACCCCCGCCCAAAAGTTTGATTGATCAGATTAAACAATCCCACCAAAATTTTTCTGAATCGCCGTCTGCTGTGCCTCAACCAGCTCGAAGGACTCTTTGGTTTTTACAGATTCAGGGAAGTCAGTTTGGGCCAGTCACAACCCAAGAAGCGCAATCGATCATTTTAAGCGGAAAGATTAATGGTGCTATCTTCGCCAAACAAAAAGGCGAAAACCGATGGCAGGCGATAAACATGATCCCCGAGCTTTCCCCCCAAAACGAAAAAAATCGTCGAAATCAAAGCCGAGTTCCTCTGCTGGCATCGGTCAAATTCACATCACATGATAGGACATTGAGAAATCCACGAATGGGTTTTTGTCGCGATATTAGTTTGACCGGCATGTTGGTCCACTGCGATCAGCTTTCGGAACTTGAAGGTGAAGAATTGAAAATGGAAGTCAATCCAGTCACGGCCCACACTTTGGCTACGTTCACCACATCAGCGCAAATTGTTAGAATCAATTCTAAAGATCATACGTTCTCGGTCAAATTTAAAAGCATTTCGGCCCCTCAATTACAAAATCTCAAAAAATATTTAGAAGAAAGTTAAATCTTGGCCAGTTTCCCTCGTTGACAGCACTTTTTATTCTGAGTGTGATAATCCCTGGGGTTTCACGGCCCCGACAAATTCTTCACACCCGGGGGGGGCCTTGAATGAAATGGTTTAAATGTTTTCTAGCGCTTTCAATTGTTGGACTTATAGCTTGCCAAAAGAAAGACGACAAAAGCGATCCTCCACCTGCAAAGATCGAAACCGTTTTTGTTCCGATCCCATTAGATAAGAAGGCGGCTCCGCAAAAATTGGGAATCAGCGTCGCCAAGTCGTCTTTAGGACAAGAGTTTATGCTGAGTGCAAATCTTATCATGCAAGACACAGCACCGCTTTTTGGCGGATTAAAAACGAAAGTCGTTTACTTTCGCCAGATTGGCCCAGACGTTGTGATGTTTGAATCTAGCTATGGTCACAATTCAGTGCCCGACTTGAATCAAAAATTGCTATTGGCTAAATTTCCTGTGGTTGAAGAAACCGATCAAAATTTAGTGATCGATTTCGGTCAAGGAATGTCGGATCTTTATGCTTTGTCCGATTGGGATGGCGCTCAGGTCGGCAGCCACTACGAAGACAATCAACATTTTCAAATCTTTGTATTGAAAAACAGTTTTATCGCAAGCTTAGAATATAAAAACAATGCAGCTATCGTTGAACAAGTTTCATCACTTTCGGTCGCCATGGGCGGAAGTAATTTTAATTTGCCCGTGGTGGTTAAATATTATTTGGCGCCGTATGAACCAAAATTAGATTTTAAAGTGAATCCTGCGCCAGATCAAAAGCAGTTTGGTTTTTTCTCGGTGCACCCTCTGACATTTGATTCCTCGGAAGCGCAAGTCCCATCAACAAAGTTTGATATTTCTGAACCAGTTGTATTTGCCCTATCTGCAAATACACCGGCTCAATACAAGCAAGCGATCACTGAAGGGGTGCTTTACTGGAACAAAGCTTTTGGTCAAGAGATTTTAAAAGTGGTGGATGCTCCGCCCGGAGTTAGCGCACCCAGCTACGAATACAACGTGATCCAATGGACAGATTCCGATGTAATGCGATTTGCTTACGCCGATGCACAAAGCGATCCCAGGAATGGGCAGATCAAACATGCGCAAATTTTTGTTTCAAGTGTCTTCACAAATGAAGCACAAACCGCAGCCGATAAGTCTTTAAAAAATCCCAAGGGGCTTCGTTTGCAACTTCGGGGTTTTGATTTGGCAGAAAATGGCTGTCGATTTCAATCGCTGGATAATTCTATCGCCAAGACACTTCAAACTTTGAGAGCCCAAGGCGCTGATGATCAGCGTATCTTGAAAGTCGCCCAGGACTATGTTCGCCTTGTCGTCGCGCACGAGGTTGGCCACACATTAGGACTTCGACATAATTTTGCAGGATCCGTCGCTTCAACACTCGAACCCCAAGAAAAAGCGGCCGCATTTAAAAAGTATTTAGATGAAGAGACCATTGATCCCAACTTGGTCTTAACAGCGTCGATTATGGATTACGGCCAAGATCACGACGAATTTATGACGGGAAATCAAATGGGTCAGGGCGCGGTCATGGAATATGACCAGAAAGCCATCCAGTCTCTTTATTTTGAAAAGTCATATGCCTTGAATGAAACTCCGCTTTTTTGCACGGATGAAAAAGTCGGCCGCTACCACGATTGCCAAATGTTTGATTCGGGATCCTCGTTTGTTAAAGGAGCGGTCGAAACCGTTCAAAAGAAATTGAGTGAAGCTGCACTTCAATTTGTATTACATGTTGTCGCCCAGATCGCCCCTGCCAAAGGAGTGTCTCCAGTGACTCTTTCAAAATTAAATTTTTCAGCCGAGGCAGATGCGCTTCGTACGGTGGCACCTTTATTTGAAATCGTTAAAAGTATCTCTATTGATGCCGGCCTTATTAAGGTAGAACAAACTTACGCAAAAATGACTGACCTAAAGGCTTCTAACTATCGTCGCCGAGTGCTGAACCTGAACCAAACAGAAATAAAAGAAACGGGCGGATTTGAAAAAATCTTTTCGCAAATTCCCACGGATTTTGTTTCTAAAACCACCGAACGAACCATTCAACTGCTCAACAATGAATACCGATCCGGAAAAGGACTGAGTGGGCAAAATTACGAGCTGACTGAACAAGAGATCGCCTACTTGTCGCAAGTCGCAGAAAAATACTTTAGTAAATTTGCAGAGTTTTACAATCAGGGGCTTTTAAGCGTATTAGCAGGAAAAAATCCTCAGCCCATGTTTGGCGGGCCTAACGACAAAATCGATTTGCTGGCGGATCACCCAATGGCGGATGATTTTGCGGCGTTTTTGGCGCAGTATATGGAAAATTTCATAACGCAGACAACGGATGCTGAAAGCTTGGTTTTTGTCGAAAATCCAGGCGCTTATAATAACCCATCAAGTCCACTTCCACCCCTGCAGGTTAAACTGAGCGCTTTTAAAAACTCGTTCACCCTAAGATCAGATGCGGCCAAATTGCTGGACCCAACTAGGTCTCAGAATGCGGCCTGGGGGTTTTTTGAAAAAAAGTATGTTTCGTACAAATTGCATCAGTTTTTCTTGGACCGGTTAACACTTCCGATTTCGCAGTTTGCCGAAACCAGAATGCTTTCGAGGCAAACCTACCGATGGTTTTTCGAAAACAAAAAAATTATGTCGGATTTTCCATTTGACGAGAAAGCTTTGGTTAGCCCACCAATCCTGTCGCCCGCGCAAAAATTTAGTTTTGGGCTTTAGTTAAAAACGATGGTCGACTTTTTATTTTCCAAAAGTCGACCTTTGGTTATTATTTTGTTTCAATCGACTTTTAGTTAGTTTAAGTTCCCCAGCACGATGATTAAATTTAATTTATGGGGTTTGGCTTTGGCCTTTGCCTATAGCCGCTTGGCGGGCGCTGCGCCGACTTCAGATTCAGAAGTTTTAATCTGGCCCCATCATAGAATTTCTCTTGAAAATTTTGTATTGGCCGATGCACAAGGACCTTCGCTAAAGACTTCGGATTGGATTTTAGTGACTAAGAGCGTGTTTAAGAAGTGTTGTGTCGAGCAAGTCTGTGCAGCATGAGCTGTATCATGGCGATATAAATCATCGATTCACTTGAATCGGTGAAGTGTTCGTAGTCTTTGCTAAGT
>JANYDD010000024.1 GCA_025359945.1 Bdellovibrio sp.
ATTTTCAGAAGCAAGTCCCCTAGATTTTGATTTTTCGTTTTTGTCATCCATGACTGAATAAAAGTCTAACTTATATTTTTATTTTGAAAAGCAAATTTCGTAAAAATCGAATTTTCGCGGAATTTAGGTGAGTAGTTACAAAAATAGATCCACGATAGGTCAACTTGCGCACGCTTTTGCTTTGAGTTTACCGATTTGATGCCGTCGATCTTCTGACGAAAGAAACCTTTCATAGTTTTAATTAAGCCAGTACACGTCCGCTGGAGAACCACAGCTTCACCAATCAGCTTGGCCCTAAGGATGACTTCAACGGCTTCTCCCCAGGGCTGACGCATTAAAATTTCCTCTGCAAGCGCGCAGTACAAAACTCTGTACCTTTTTCGCCTATATTTTAGGAAAGGGTCCGCTCTTTTGCATTTAAAATCATTTGGATTTCAAATGCGTCGGCCCTGGGCTTCTCCCGAGAGCTTGGCCCTACGGGCCACTTCGTCAGATTTACTCGGGGCGGTTGGCTTGGAAGGTGGGCAGGCGTTTGAGATCCACAGGAAATACTTGTCTTGGATTTTTCGATCAAATTAGGATACGAAAACACTGACCGGCTACGAACTGGAAGTTGATTGACCACAGAGCGCTTGACCCAATTATCTCCATTGGGATTGACGTCAGCCTTGCAATCGAAACCCTCACATCAGTGCAACGGGCGGCGCTTGATCATTCCGCCGCGGGTGTCTTTGATGGAATGTTGTAGAACAAAGGCGTCGGGATCGATCACATCGATTTCTGCTAGGATTTTTGTGACTTCCAGCCGGGTTACGGCGCAGAATAGGGCTTTTCTTTCCTCAGTTCTATGGCCTATCTTTCCGTAGCCGCCCTCGGTTTTGTAGACGGTGACTCCGCGCTGTAGGTCGTGCACTAACATTTTTCGAATTTTTTCGAATTCGGGCGAAATAATTGTGACCCCGATATATTCTTCGATTCCGCTGAGCAGAAAATCAACGCTTTTGGACGCAGCCACGTAGGTTAGCATGGAATACATCGCTGTTTCTAAGTTGATCAGAATCGCAACGCCCGCAAATAGGCACATATTGAAGAGGGCAATAAAATCCCCGACGCTAAGACTTGATTTCCGGCTGATTTGAATCGCTAGAACTTCCGTTCCGTCAATCACTGCCCCTCCGCGGATGGTCAGTCCGATACCTAAGCCTAAAAACGCGCCGCCAAAAATTGAAATTAAAAATTTGTCTGAAGTGACAACAGGAATTTCGATCCAATGGACAACCAGGGCCAAAAAAAAGATGGCTAGAGCACTTTTTAAAGCAAACTCCAACGAGATCTGTCGAACCCCCAATAGGACAAATGGAATATTCACCAACACAATAAATATTGAAAGATTAGTGTGAACAAAGTGATTCAGTAACAGCGATATCCCCATGGCCCCACCGTCAAAAAATCCGTTGGGCAATAAAAACCCTTTAAGACCTATCGCTGCCGAAAAAATACCGGCGGCGATAAAGAGGAATTCTCGGGCCCATTTTTGTTTTGATTTTTTTTTAGTCATTTTATTTTTGTTTGGTTATTCCCACTTGATAATATTTAGCCGATGGTGATCTCTGGTGCGTAAGTTTAAACTTAATCCTTTAGCCGGGATCTTTATTTAATTTCTGTTCTCTGATTTTGTTCTCCAAAGATCTTTTAGAAAAATGTCTGTATGAAATCAAGCTTAAGCAGCAAAAAGAAAATCAGCACTCAGATCGGCGCCACAGTCCCACTGACCGCCGCCAACAGGGCTCACAGAAACTTTTCTAAATTCATTTTGATCGAGAAGCGAAGAGAAAACAGGCGGTGGACTTTTCATCAGGCTTGAAAGGTCAACTGTCTTTTTTTGCCGGTTACTGAAAACAACTTCCAAAATAAAATCTTTTTTAACAAATACGGACTCTGAGCCTCAAGTCAGATCTGCACCTGAAATCATAAATTACTCCAATGGAGAAACCGGATAAACAGGTTTCCCCTCTTACATCCCTGAACTCTCTGCTATCACCTCTGAAAGCTCAGCCGAAGAGCAAGAAATTCGACAGGATTCTTGCCAGAGCACCCGTCCGTGTTGTCTAAAGGCTCTTCGTCCTAGTCTCAGAAAAAATTTTTCTTTTGGAATAAAACATGAACCTACTTCAGCTGCAAAAAGGTAATAAGCAATTTGGCCACAAAGTTCTCTTTGACGAGGCCTCTTTCGCTGTCAACGAGGGCGAACATATTGGCGTGATCGGGCCCAACGGCGCGGGAAAGACAACACTTTTTAAAATAATTGTTGGCCAAGCAACTCTGGATTCTGGCGATCTGGTCCAGGCTCAGAAATTAAAGATTGGATATCTTGAACAAGAAGCTCACGAGCCTATGCACATTTCCGCCGAAGAGCACTTGATCGCCACGTGTTCGCTGCCGATTTGGGAAATTAAACAATTAGGTGCAGAACTTGGTCTTGAAAAAAAACATTTTGAAGTGCCGTTTCACCAGCTAAGCGGCGGATACCGAATGCGAATGAAGTTGCTGTCCCTTATTAGCCAAGAACCCCAGCTGATGCTTCTTGACGAGCCCACCAACTTTTTAGATTTAGAAAGCATCTTGGCCCTAGAATCTTTTATGCAAAATTATGCGGGCGCTTTTTTACTGATCTCGCACGACCGCGAATTTCTGAAACGCACCACGGATCACACTTTAGAAGTTGAAGGCGGCGAGATCACTAAATACCCCGGCAATATCGACGATTACTTTGAACAAAAAGCACAGATGCGCACTATGCTGGAATCCCAGGCGCAGCGCCAAGAAGGTAAACGTAAAGACCTGCAAAGCTTTATCGATCGGTTCGGCGCCAAAGCCACCAAAGCCAAACAAGCTCAGAGCCGGCAGAAGATGCTAGCCAAAATGCAAAAGGTTGAAATCAAAGACCTGCCCATCAAAGCGCGCATTAAAATCCCCACCCCGATTCATACTGGTAAGGAAACTTTGGCTCTTGAAAATGCAAGCCTAGGATACCCCGAGAAAAAAATTCTTTCCAACTGTGAACTTCGGCTAGAAAAAGGCGCGCACCTTGGCGTGGTTGGTTTCAATGGCGCGGGGAAATCGACATTTCTGAAATCTTTGGCCGGAAGACTTCCGCTTTTGTCGGGGCAATTGAAGTTGGGTTACCAAGTCAGTTTGTCGTATTACGCTCAACACGTGTCCGAGGAGCTTGAGCCCCAGGAAACAGTCCTTCAATGTTTGGAAAAATCAGCGCATCCGTCGGTGATGCAGCAGGAAATTTTAGCAATGGCGGGGTCTTTACTTTTTAGCGGTGAAGGCCTTAGAAAACCCGTTCGTGTTTTATCCGGCGGCGAAAAATCCCGAGTGGCCTTGGGACAAATTCTGTTGAAAAAAAGTCCACTGTTGTTGCTGGACGAACCCACCAATCACCTTGATTTTGATACCGTCGAAGCTTTGACAGAAGCATTGCGCGATTACGAAGGTTCGGTGATTGTGGTCAGCCATGACCGCGGTTTTATCGGCCGAATTGCGACTAAGATTTTGGAAATCCGAGACGGACGCGCCGAGATTTACCCTGGCACTTACGATGATTATTTATGGAGTCTTGAAAAGGGAGCTATGAAGGATCGCTTCCAAGGGTCGCCAGAAAAAAAACTATCATCGGATAACAAAACGGACTCAACTTCATTTTCGGAATCTCAAGCCAAAGACCAGTCTAAAACGGGTCAAAATTTTCGCAAGCTTCAAGCTGATAAAAAAGAAGTCAAACGCGAGATCGCCAAAACTGAAAAAACTTTGCTGGAGAAAAATCAGTCACTGCGGTTTCTGAACGATCAGTTGACCATAGAGAAAGGCCCACAGGTTGCCGAGCTTTCAAAGCAGCTACACGCCTTAAACTTAGAGATCCGCTGGATGGAAGAGCAGTTGATGCAGCAAATGGAAAAGCTGGATCTGTTAGAGCGCGCTGAATCGGGCCACTGACCGTAATTGTTGGGAGTGAATTTCGCGTATGGTCAAAATACCTATTTGACAAGAAATCTCGCTCACCGAATCATCTAGAGCATGAGTAAATCAAAACAACAAAGGAGAACCAACAATGAGAGGGCTTACCAAAATAGTTTTTATTTTGATCGGCGCCGCACTTTCGCTAGAAGCGCGCGCGGTTAAGATCAATGACAATTTCGATGTGACTGGCTGGGTATGGGCAATGTACCGCGAAGAAACCACTGTCGGAAACGGCGCTTTAAACAAACGCGGATTGGATGTCGACGAAGCTGAATTCGACTTCAACTACAAATACGATCAAGACTGGGACGTGATGATGAGCTTTATCGTCGGTCGATGGGCCGGCTTTTATACGCCAAGCGCTTCCTCTACATCAACTTCGACTGCTGGAACTACGACAACGACAACGGCTTTAACTGGTTCCGACAACCAACCTGCAACGGTTATGCTTCGCCGAGGTTTTATCCGTGGCAAAAATATGCTTCACGAAGGGTCTTACACAATTTTCGGGCAACAAGGAAACCCTTACATGAGCCGTGTCGAAGCAAAATGGGGAATGAACTGGCTTGACGGTTACACCATCTATCTTCAAGACGGTGGATTTACTAACCGCTGGGAACAGGGTTTAACTTTGGGTGGAGACCTGGGCAAGTTTCAATATGACTTGTTTTATCACACTGGAAATGGATTTGATGGCAACGGTCTAAAACAAGACAACACTATGAACTACACCGCCATGTTTGGTTATCAAATCATGGAAGGTTTTTCTGCGCATGCCACCTATATGTTAGCTGGGGATAACTCTCGAACTAACAGAAAAGGTGTTTCAACTGCTGGTCTAGCGGTCATGTACAAAACAAACTCTTACTACGACTTTCTACTTGAATACGCAATGATGACTGGGGCTTGTTCGACGGCTGCTTCAGGCGGAACTGCGGCGTGCTCTGGTTTTACTGGATCACCTCGAGCTCCGGCTGCATGGGTCAATTCAAACGGAAGCAATGACCTTAGCTTAAGCGCTGCTGGTTATGCAGTTCATCTAAATAGTCACCTTACCGAAAAGTGGGGCGCATGGATCCGATTTGTTTCTGGAAACACGGACTTTACTGACCGTATTGGCGGCGTGAATTATGGACAGTGGGGACCTAGCAAAGCCAACGGATCTGACTCGGTACTTTCTCGAGTTTCAGTTGGTCCTACTTATGTTTTCGTAAAGGATAAAGTTTTTGGCGCGGCGATTTACGAGATGGGAACTTTGAGCAATAACTCACCCTCTAAAAATCTAACGACAAATGCGATCACCAGCTACAATGCTTTAAGATTCAACGTAGCGGCTTTCTTTTAAATAAAAGAGCTAGCTGAAAAATTTAAAAAGGCGGATAAAATGTCCGCCTTTTTTTTTGAGAAAAACAATTGGCGCTTTTCATAAATCAAAACTATTGAGCTCTGCAGGGAAGTCATTTAGGGTTGAAGGTTTTGAAAATAATAACTGTTCTTAACCCTGGTCACCCCAATGATAAATTTTGGCAAAGTTACTAAACAGTATGGCACAAAAATCCTGTACAAAAACGCGTCCTTTCAAATCAATCCCGGCGAAAAAATCGGGTTAGTTGGCCCTAACGGCGCTGGAAAAACCACCGTCTTCAAACTGTTAATGCAAGAAGAATCCGCCGATCAAGGATCGGTGACTAAACCCGATAAGCTATCCATCAGCTATTTTTCGCAAGATATCGAAGACATGCACGGGCAATCCGCTTTGCAAGAGGTTATGTCGTCATTGGGTGAACTTCAAAAACTTCAAAAGCAACTACTGCATTTAGAGACCAAGCTTTCAGAAAACTTGTCAGAAGACCAAATGACCAACGCCTTAGAAGAATATGGCGAAACCCAAGCCCAATTCGAGGCCCTGGGTGGTTATCAAAGCGAAGCCCGCTGCCAAGAAATCTTAACAGGTTTGGGAATTGGCCCCGAAGATTACAACCGTCCCACTGAAAGTTTTAGCGGCGGCTGGAAAATGCGAATTGCCCTGGCCAAAGTGTTGGCGCAAAACCCACAAGTTTTATTGATGGACGAGCCCACGAACCATTTGGATTTAGAATCTATCGTTTGGCTTGAAGAATGGATTCGCCAGTTTCCAGGAGCAATATTAATGACCAGCCATGATCGCGACTTTATGAATCGCCTGGTCACCAAAATTATCGAGGTCGCCAATCAGTCGCTAACAGTTTATTCAGGAAACTATGATTTTTACGAGCGCGAGAAAACTATACGACTGACTCAGCTCTACGCACAGGCACAGCGGCAGGAAGATATGCTAGCAAAAGAAGAAGAATTTATTGCGCGGTTTCAAGCTAGGGCTTCGCACGCAGCGCAGGTGCAATCACGGGTTAAAAAAATTGATAAAATCGAACGCATCGAAATTCCCGCCGAAGAAAAAGAAATCCAGTTTGAATGGCCCGCCCCCATTCGCGGTGGCGACGAAGTGGTTCGCATCAACGGACTAACTAAAATTTGGAAGACGCCACAAAAAGAAAAATTGGTTTTCAAAGATATCAATGCGCTGGTGAAACGCAAAGACCGTATTGCTGTCGTGGGTGTCAACGGAGCGGGTAAATCGACGCTATTAAAGATTATCACTCAAGAAACCGAAGCCACGGGCGGAACGGCACAGATTGGACCTTCTATCCAAATGGGATACTTCAGCCAGAACTCAATGGATGTGTTGGACCCCGAGAAAACGATTCTTGAAGAATTAGAAAGTCGCATCCCACTTGCCAATATTGGCTATATCCGCAATTTGTTGGGCGCCTTGAAATTTAGCGGCGACAGCGTCGAGAAAAAAATAAAAATTTTGTCTGGCGGCGAAAAGTCGAGGGTGATCCTAGCGACACTGTTGGCCAAGCCGCTTAATTTTTTAGTTCTGGATGAGCCCACCAACCATTTGGATATTCAGTCGCGCGAAGTTTTATTAAAAGCGCTACAGACCTTCGAGGGTACGGTGATGATCGTCAGCCATGACCGCTATTTTTTGCGGGCCCTTGCCACGAAAGTATTTCGCTTAGATAAAAACGAGCTTCAAATTTTTGAAGGAACGTGGGATGAGTTTTCGACCTATGATCGGTCGCAACGCTTTGAAAGGAAATAGATTGCTAACGTGGATTTTTTTGCTTTTCTTAAATTTTGAAACTCGGGCGGTGTGCCCCGACAATATTTTTTGTGTCGGCGGAGCTGTGAAGTCTGGGCAGCACGGCATCGGCCGCATGAAGAAAATAGATTATGAAAAGAGTTTGGGTTGGGTTCAGTTTTATGGAATTGATGTTGCCATCCCGATTCCTTTGGAAAAGTTAAGCAGAAGTGCAAATTGTCTGGCGTCGACTAGTTTTTGCGTCACGGATCAGGTGCTCATTATCGTTAATCCTACTAAATTAAAAGTCGCTGAAAGTTTCCTGCCGGGATTTATTTCAAATATTTGGACCGACGGCCAAATTGAAGTGTCTTTTTCGAGTTCAATAGGAACACAAGGAAACGTTGTTGTTTCTTGGGTCAAATTGGTCCCACGCGTGACTGACTACCAAGGTCATCATGCGCCAGAAATTGTTCAAACTGCTGACGGAAAATCGTTTAAAGTGAAGACCCTTTTTATGAATGGTTGGGCTTTAGCGCAAAGAATTTATTGGGGACGATTTTATTTTTCCGACGATCAGCTGATTGCACTTTAGCGGAGAATTCTTCTATGTCGAAGCATCAAATTCAAAATGTAATTCGCTTGGCGTGTCTGGTTGTGCTTTTATTTTTTGTTGTCGGGGCCATTTCGTACACTCAGTCTGCTGACTTTGTAAGCAAGGCTCAAAGCTTTTTCTCGTCTCTTGGATCCACGCATTGACAGCAGGAACAAGTTTAACTACTTCTAAAAATTCGATCAGGAGTAGCTCAGTCGGTAGAGCAAGCGGCTGTTAACCGCTGGGTCGGGGGTTCGAGTCCCTCCTCCTGAGCCATTTTCTTAGTAAAATCCATAACTTACAAGATTTGGTCGGGGTTTTTCGGGTCGGTGGTGTAGGTGCCACCCCTAAAGAACTCACCCGTTTTTTCCGATTTAACCAATGGAGAAGACGATGGCGACGAATGCAAAAATTAAAACAAGTAAAAAGCTTAAATCAGCTCCTGTGGCTGTGAATCCCAATGCGAACCCGCCGAATACAACTCTGCGGAGCAAAGGATTTTTCTTTGTGAGTGAAAAGCCCAAAGATTCTGGCAAGTGGCGGGTGATGTTTGATCTTCCCCCAATTTGACGGACACAAAATTCATGCTGCGAGCGCCAAGGTTTCGTACTCAGCTGGACTCATGTAGCCCAAGGATGAATGAAGTCGTTGGCGATTGTACCAAGTCTCGATCCACTCGAAAATAGCTTGC
>JANYDD010000028.1 GCA_025359945.1 Bdellovibrio sp.
TCCGCCCTGAATAGTGTCATGCAGAAACGCGAAACAGAAATAGACATCCTCGACTCCCATCAACTTTTTAAGTTTTACCAATTGTGAAAAATCCTTGGCCTTCAGATCTCCCTTTGATTTCGATTCGCCTATGATGATTTCAGGTTTTCCTCCACGCCCATTTTGGAGAGCCATGAAATCACATTCTAGAACCTCTTGACCTTGATCATTTTTTAGAACGAAAGACGGCAGGAAAATTGGATTCATATTGTGGGCGTTAAGGCGCCAAAGGGTTAACACTGACGTCCGCGCACCTTGAGCTCCACCCTTAATTTGAAATAAGCCGTTGGCCTTGATCCCAATGTATTTATCAATGAGTAACGGGGTTCTTTGATTCGAATCACAAAATTCGCAAGTCCAAGTTTGAGTAACAGAGCCGAGAGCATACCATTTTGAATTTTCGCATTCTTTACATGGAAGCACGTATCCCTGTTTCGCAATTCCTCGGGTACAAAGCTGATCAATCAGATTTGTTTTGCTAAAAAAGTGTAGCCCTGGGCCGGCGGGGTTTATAGCTCCCCAATTTTGATTAATAATTTGTTTGGCTTCCGCAATTGTTAAATGTCTATCTCCTTGAAGCTTGTGAAGGAGGGCTCTCGTTGACGGGAGTTTTAAAATTCTGCATCCGCCCTGCAGGCCTCCTAGAGACGAAATGATTTTTAGGACGTTTTTCCCAGGCTTACTGATCTGCAATGTTAGGCCGTGTTCGATCTTAAAAAATCGAGACCAAAAATCGAAAAAGTTATTGAAGGAGAGGAATAGCTTCCCATAGTTGCAGTTTTCGAACTTTGTTATAAAGTCGTCATGAATACGGACCATATCCGACGGGGCAGACATACCAAGATAAGCGAGTTCCTTCTGTTGGACTGCTGGCGGATGAAAGAGGACATCGCGGCCGTGACCGGCACCAAACGGTGTCCTGAAGGTAATGCCAACTTTTCCATCAGATTCAATCTGCGATATCAAATTGCTCGAAGGGGAATCGACCTTTAGTAGTCGATTATCGATGGATGCGGTTTTACTCTCCCAATTTGTTATCGAAAAAAGAGACTTCCGCAGCGCCTCTGCGAGCCCACTCTTGGTATCACAAAAAACGAATGGCACACCTTGAACACTTACCTGAACAGACTGAGCAATTCTTTGAATGTCCGCTCGGTCAGTAATAATATTGGGATTGATCACAAATTCCTGATTCGCGCCGACTCTGTTGATCTTGGTTTCACCAAATTTTTTGATGATCGCAGCCAGTGTCGGAATCTCGTCCTCGTACACAACATTAAGCCTATGCCCGCAAGCTCGCAGGTTCCATGCTGTGACAAATTTTTCCATATTCAACGGGCGCTGCACAACGAATAAACTGTTCACGTTCATAGGTCGCTCTGCGTAGGCAAACTTGAGATCGAGCCCCATGAGGCTTAATGGAGTGAGGTACGAGCGGTCAAACACGTCGACAATCCAATGTCCTCCAGAAATCGTATTAAAATCCGTTAGCTTTCCGTACTCAACAAGATCGGCTTGATCATTTCCCAGATGTCCAAAATAGAAAGATGCACGGCGTTTGTCCTTATTTCTAAAAGTATTTTTTAGATCTCTTACTGGATCTTCCATCTTTTGAATGGCAGGAAGGATGTCATGATTGCTGACGAACGTAGGGGTAGTTAAGAAAAATTCAGTCTCAGATATGGTTTTGTGTTCATGCAGTTTTTCTATTGCACTGTCGAGCTTTACCAATGGAACAACAAAATCGAAAATCAACTCATTGTGAATTTTTTTGAACTCACTTTTTGTGAACATGAGATTGAATTGTCCACCCCAAAGCCTGGTGCAGTACGCGACGATTTTGTCGACCTGAGCTTGGGTGCGATAGACAAATGCAATTCGGGGCGGTCGTGAAGCGACCTTTAAATCGATGTTTTCCATGCTAAATCCTCGGGCTAATTAGTTCCCCATACCGCATCGGTCTCTTCAGTGAATCTCTAGCTGGATTTATGTCTGTAGCCAGACCAAAAAAGCTGCAATGACTCTTTGTTTGTGACCTCTCGGGCCAGAATTGGCCTGAGAGTGGCCGCATTTTTCAGCTTTCTTCTCTAATTCCAAGAGCTTAAACGCCACGCGATATTATATAGGTATGGAGTTGTCATTTGCGCCGCGAACTTATACCTTCGAGAGAATCAGCAGGTTCGCAACAGTCCCCCGCAACCAATCTTTCATATAGTTTCAAGTCTCTCGTAGCAAATCAGTAAGTAATCTAAGTATTTAAAATCATTAGCAAGCGAATTTCACTCTTCGGTCGGAAGTCCCTTCTGACCCCCACAAATGACCGCTGATCCCTTCCATTTCCCTGCCACCAATCCCCCTCACTTGTGAAATTTCACAAAAGTTCAAATTTCTTGAACCGTTGTGAACTTTTCAGCCATTTCAATTTTCAAAGAGCCTTCCAATCGTAAAAGGAGGCGAAAAATGAAGAACCCAGGAGTGGTTTTAAGAAAACTGAGGGAAAGAAATAACCTCAAAATTAAAGAAGCCGCCAAGCTGATTGGCCGAAGCGTAGGCTGGCTCAGTGGCGTGGAGAACGAAGCTCAAGCCTGTCGGCTGAAAGAGTCCGAGTACCAAAGGATACTCCAGAGCTCTACAACGCCGAAGATCACCAGCGGCTTATCCACGCCTGTCTCTCCCAAAGCCGAAAGCCGGACGAGGACGCCAAGTCTATCCTCTACGACGGTTCGATTTTGAAGTATCTGAGAATAAAAGCTGGCAAGCGCATCTCGACGGTTGCCGCTGAGATTGATTGTGCCCCGAGCCTTCTGAGCCAAATAGAAAATGGCAAGCGGTCGGTCGGCTCCGAAATGCGCAACCATCTGTTGAAGGTTTACGGATACAGCCCAGAAAGTTTTAAGAACTTTTATTCTCGTGAGAAAAGAGCCCTAAATATTCCGGCAAGATTTCATTTAGAAATTTTGCTACCGCATTTAACCGAACGGATGACATTGGCGGTGTTTGATTATGCCACTGAACTGTTCAGTCAATCCAGTTACGCGGCAAGAAATTTTCAATGAATCAAAGCGATATTGCTGAGGCGCTGGAGAAAGCTGATCGGATGGATGTATTTGTTCATCTTCCTTCGGCTATTTCTCGTTCAGAGTTTGAAGTGCCTCTTTCAACAGTTCACTGGGTTTTAGCTGCGAACCGACTTATTAAGTTAGGTGAAAAAGTAAGACTTTCACCTGAGTCATCAATAAAATGGATGCTGGGAATGAGGAAGTTGGGCCTACCTTTATCCAGCTTTAATGCGGTAAAATCGACCTCAGACAGAGTGAAAGTTATTATCGCCCGACCAAGCGAACGCAAAAGCGGTGTTCCTGTGAAGTGCTCCCAAATTTTCAGTGGCCAACAATAGTTGTAGTTAACGAGACTTGCTTCCTGAGTGGGGTTTGTTGAAGTCAGACACTCACTTCCACTTCGGCGTCGTCCCTTTTTACTTAGCCCTTCTAAGTAAAAAGGGATACAGTACTTTTCGAAAAATTTTATAAACCCTGTGGGCCTTTTTCTGCCAAAGTTTTTAAATTCTTTAAGCCTTTTTCGAATTCGGCGCCGACCATTTTGTCCATGTTGACGAAAACGCAAAAAAGGCGGCCCATAAAAGTATTTTTCCCACTGACCGACCATCGCACTAATGTGCCTTGCTCGGCGGGGGTTAGTGACACTTCGGCCAACTGAGACATCTCCATGGGTTTTGTGTAGGTCAATTGCGTCTGCACGCTTCGATTGGGCTCTGAGGCAACAACTTCGGCTCTCCCGGTTCCCATTTTCCCAGTACTGTCCCAATTTGAGATCGAACCCAAGCCTTCGTCGGGCCCGCTGTAGATCATTTTTGCTTGCGGATCGGATTCCGACCACGGCATCCATTCATTGGTTTTTTTCGAGTTATTAATATAGGGAAACAAAACTTCTGGCGACGCCCGAATCAAAAGCTCGCGTGAAATAAACATTTCCGGCGATTGCAAAGCGATGGTCACAAGAAATCCAGCGATAATGACGACGGATGCTAGAAGAATTATTTTTAACATCAACAAAGACCTCCGGGATTTTTTAGCTTCAAAATTTAATTTTGAAGACGATTTAGAAATTAGGCAATGTTAAAAAAAAAGAATTGATAGCAGCGGTCTCGCATTTCATTTTTAAAGTAATTCCTTTGAGTTTTGTAGGGCCTGGCACCAAACACTCTACCGGTAAAATTTATTGATCTCTAAAAGTTCGGGTGCCGGTTTTAGTCTTCGCGCTTTCTGCGAATACTTTTCTAGTTGGCCGGCGATGTATTTGACTCCTAACGAATCGGCGTAGCGCAAGAGGCCGCCGCGGAACGGAGGGAAGCCTGTGCCCATGATCATTGCTAAATCCACTTCATGAGGATGGTCGACAATTTTATCTGTTAGCAGCGCTCTAGAACATTCGTTGATCATCGCGAAAATTCCGCGCTCTAAACATTCTGTTTCTGCCAATGGATTCGTGGGCTGAGGCAATCCTAACTCGGCGTAGATCACTGGGTCTACCGCGGGCTTTACGTTTCTGTCGGATGAATACAGATAAAAACCTTTTGAGTTTTTCTTTCCCAAACGGCCGGTCGTTGCTAATTTTTCCATACATGGAGCCATTTGAATGCGATCTCCAAAAGCTTTTTTAAAAATTTTTAAAACTTTGATGCAAACATCCAAGCCCACTTCGTCCATCAACGCGAAAGGCCCCATGGGCATTCCGAAGGTTTTTGTGTACATGCGGTCGACTTGTTCGATGCTCATCCCGTCTTGCAGCAGATACGCGGCCTCGCCCATGTAAGGAAGCAATAATCGGTTGACCAAAAATCCAGGACCGTCTTTCACGACGACGGGCATCTTTCCCATTTTTTTTGAAAGCTCGTAGATCGTCATCACGGTTTGATCTGATGTTTTCTGACCTTGGATCACTTCCACCAAAGGCATTTTGTGAACGGGATTAAAAAAATGCATGCCCGCAAAAAATTCTGGATGGGGATGCGCTATCTGCATTTCATTCACACTTAAAGATGAAGTGTTAGTCACAATAATTCCATCGGGTTTCATTTTGCTGGCGGTCTCGGCGATGACTTTCTTTTTGATTTCCATATCTTCAACGATCGCTTCCACAACGACGTCTAAAGTTTTGAAACCAGCGTAGTCGACGCCCGCTGAAACCAAAGCCATTTTATGGCGAAAATCGTAATCATTGATGACACGCTTTTTGACTAACTTCATCCAAAGATCTTGCGCGTGCTTCAGTCCTTTACCTAATGCTTCAAAATTCAAATCTTTCATTTGAATTCGAATGCCCTTGTCTGCGGCGACATAGGCAATTCCGCCGCCCATTGTGCCCGCACCCAAAATCCCCATCGAGCTTACGTTTTGCGCTTTGGCTGAACTTTGAGTTAGCGTTACGTTTTTTTTCACACGCTCGGTTAAATCAAAAACATGAATTAAGTTTTTTGAAACTGCGGTGACCGCCACTTCACAAAAAGCGGCGCGCTCGATTTCTAAAGACTTCGCACGATCTTGTCCGTAGGTTTTCTGAATCACTTCTAATGCTTTAAGCGGGGCTGGGTAAAAGCCCTTGGTTTCCTTCAAAACCGCTTCTTTTGCTTTTTTAAAAACTAGCATTCTGCCTAAGCCTGATTCTAAAACCTGGGCCATCATGCCCTTCGGAGAAAAAGTTTTTTTTCGTTTACCAGAATTTTTTTTCACTATTTCAGAAGCCATCCTTAGCGCTTGTTCTCGCAACTGATCCGGATGCACCATCCAGTCAACAAGGCCCGCTTTCAGCGCTTTCTTCGGGGCCACAATCTTGCCACTTAAAATAATATCCAAAGCCGCTTGCAAGCCTAAAATTCGCGGCATACGCAGGCAGCCGCCAAAACCTGGAATAATTCCAAGCTTAATTTCTGGAAGCCCAATGCGCGCCGATTCGTCTTCAGAGATCATGCGATAGTCACAAGCCATGACCATTTCGCAGCCACCACCCACGCACACGCCGTTGATCACCGCCATTGTCGGCATGGGCAGATCCTCGATCAAATTAAAAACACTTTGTCCGACATTGACGGCGTTGTCGTACTGATCTTTGGTCGTAAACTTTCGGATCTCGTCGATGTCTGCGCCAACTACAAAAGATTTTTTCTTGGCAGAAGTAAACAACACAAATTTGAAATTTGATTTTTGCAAATCTTCCAGCATCTTTTTTAAAGCCGGCAGCGATTGGCTGCTTAATTTATTTACTTTCTCATTAGGAAAATCAAATGAGACTTCGGCGATATTATCTTTATGAGAAATCAGTTGAAATGCCATATTAGTTGCCCTCGTTTTCTAAAATCATCGATCCGCCCTGCCCGCCGCCAATGCACAAAGTGGCCAATCCAAATTGCACTTGCCGTCGTTGCATTTCTTTCATCAAAGTGACCACCAGTCGTGTGCCCGTGGCGCCGACCGGATGGCCGATGGCGATCGCCCCCCCGTTGACATTAATTTGATCCATCGAAAGTTCTCCGACTTTTTGTGACAGACCCAATTTATTTTTCGCAAACTCGTCGGAACCCAAAGCCTTGATGCAGGAAAGCACTTGCGCAGCAAACGCTTCGTTCAGTTCAACTAACTTAATTTCATTCAGCGAAAGTCCCGCACGTTTCAATGCCAAGGGTGTTGAATAAGCTGGGCCCAAACCCATGCGCTCGGGCTCAAGCCCCGCAAACCCGTAGCTTCGAATGCGCGCGATGGGTTTATAGCCCAA
Organism: Bdellovibrio sp.; assembly: GCA_025359945.1. Taxonomy (GTDB): domain Bacteria; phylum Bdellovibrionota; class Bdellovibrionia; order Bdellovibrionales; family Bdellovibrionaceae; genus JANYDD01. The sequence continues at coordinate 6,829 of JANYDD010000028.1, forward strand.
ACTTTCGGCTTTCTCGCGAGACATCATTAAGATCATCGCGGCGCCATCTGTGATGGGGCACGAATTTCCAGCGGTGATCGTGCCGGTCATTTTATCAAAAAATGGTTTTAGTTTTGTCAATGCCTCTAGATTTTGAGATTCGCGCGGGCCCTTGTCTTCCATGATGACTTCTTTGTAGTCGGGCGGCAGAAAAAACGGCGTGATCTCGGTTTTTAGTTTTCCCTCTTTTTGCGCGCGCACCGCCAGTTGGTGGGAACGCAAAGAAAATTCATCTTGTTCTAATCGAGAAAGACCCCACTCTTTTGCCAAAATTTCTGCAGTCTGCCCCATATTAATTCCGACAAAAGGATCGGTTAGCCCTTCCATCACACCGTTCAAAGGTTTGAACGCGGTCTTTGCCATGGGCGGCGTCAACATCAGTTCAGAAATGGTTTTCATGTTACCACGAAAAAGCTGCCACAAATTTCCCAAGCGCTGACCGGTCGTGCGGGAAGAAACTAATTGATCTAAAATGTTTTGAATTTTTTTAGGCATCAACCACGGGATCTGCGACATACTTTCGGTCCCGCCCGCCAGCACCACATCCATAGTACCCGATTTAATTTTTTCATAGCCGTTAGAGATACTCTCCATTGCCGAAGCACAATTTCTGTGAACGGTGTAGGCCGAAGTTTTTTGCGGTATTCCAGATTGCAATGCCACGACCCTTGAAATATTCACACTGTCCGGGGGATTTCCAGTGTTGCCGATAATAACTTCATCGACGGAGTTCACATCCAAATTTGTTTTTTGAATCAGGTCTTTCAGCGCCACCTGCCCTAGTAGTGCTGGGTGAATATTTTTAAGCTGCGTCCCCGCTTTTGCAAATGGCGTTCTAGAGCCATCAATCAAAACAACGTCGCGAGCAGATTTAGGTGAAGAGCTAGGCATGGTGAGACCTCATGGTGTGATGAAAATTTTTTCTAAGACCTCATTAGGGTAAGAGAGATTTTTCGATTTTGAAATGCAGTTTCTCGCGGAAGACGTGATGCATTAGGACCTTCTTTGACTCGCTGGATGAAGTGACTCATTTTAGCAGAACTAAAAAAGGAAATCTCAAATGACATTTGAACAAGAAGCGCTGGATTTTCACTCCAAAGGAAAACCCGGAAAAATCGAAGTTATTCCCAGTAAACCCACCCACACCGAAAAGGCTTTAAGCTTGGCCTATTCCCCTGGTGTTGCAGTCCCATGCAAAGCGATCGCAAAAAACCCAGAGCTAGTTTACGAATACACCGCCAAAGGGAATTTGGTCGCAGTGATTTCCAACGGAACCGCGGTTTTAGGTCTAGGAAATATCGGGGCCTTGGCATCGAAGCCCGTGATGGAAGGAAAAGGAATTTTATTTAAACAATTCGCCGGAATTGATGTTTTTGATATCGAAATAAACCAGATGGATATCGAAAGTACAATTTCAGCCATCAAAGCATTAGAGCCCACTTTTGGTGGAATTAACCTGGAAGACATAAAAGCTCCTGAATGTTTCGAAATCGAAGAGCGCCTTAAAAAAGAAATGAAAATCCCCGTTTTTCACGATGATCAACACGGAACTGCCATTATTTCAGGCGCGGCTTTAATCAACGCTTGCGAGATCACCGGTCGAAAACTTTCGGATATTCGATTAGTCGTTAATGGCGCTGGAGCATCGGCGGTAGCGTGTTCGAAAATTTTTATTAGTTTAGGCGTGCGTCGCGAAAACTTGATGATGTGTGATTCAACGGGCGTCATCTACAAAGGGCGCAAAGACGGAATGAATAAATACAAAGATCTTTTTGCCGTTGATACTGAAAAAAGAACACTCAGCGAAGCCTTGGTGGGCGCGGATGTTTTTGTGGGCTTAAGTGTTGCTGGGGCTGTAACTCCAGAAATGATTGTGCCGATGGCAAAAAAACCAATAATTTTTGCGATGGCCAATCCGGACCCCGAGATCACTCCGCCCGAGGTAAAAAAAGTCAGACCCGATGCGATCGTCGCCACAGGTCGCAGTGATTTTGCCAATCAGGTAAATAACGTTTTAGGATTTCCGTCGATCTTTCGAGGCGCTTTGGATACTCGCGCTACACAAATCAACGAAGAAATGAAATTGGCTGCCGTTCAGGCCTTGGCTAAATTGGCGCGTGAAAATGTTCCCGATAAAGTTTCGATGGCCTACGAGGGAAAAAGTTTTAAATATGGCCCTGAATATTTAATTCCAAAACCTTTCGACACCCGAGTTTTACTTTGGGTGGCGCCAGCGGTAGCGAAGGCTGCAATGGATTCCGGAGTCGCTCAAAAAAATATCGAAGATTTCAACGCTTACAAAGATACTTTAGAGTCCTTTCAAGGCCCTTCAAAAGTTTTTATCCGAAACGCCATTCATAAAGTAAAAGCACATTCAGATCTTCACGGGGGACATTTACCAAGAATCGTATTTCCCGAAGGCCATTCTGGAAAAATATTAAAAGCCGTAAAGACTTTGGTCGAGGAAGGAATTTGCTTTCCCATTTTGTTGGGCTACCCCGATCGCATTCAGGCCAAATTAAAATCTCTAGAGTTGGATTACTTGCAAGGTAAGATGGAGGTCATTCACCCGTCACAAGCCGTACAATTTAAAAAATACACCCACGAACTCTACCAACGTCGAGCCCGCAAAGGAATGCTTATGGCCGAAAGCGAACGGCTGATGGGCGACCCCAATTATTTTGCTGCGATGATGGTTGAAATGAACGACGCTGACGGTATGGTCACAGGCGCCACACTTAATTACGCCGATGCGGTTCGACCTATTTTGCAAACCATTGGAACGTCTCATGACCATGTTGCCTGTGGCTTGAACTTTATGCTTTTGGAAGATCGCTTTCTTCTGTTGGCAGATACTACCGTCAATTTAAACCCTACCGCCGAGCAATTGTGCTCGATCGCTTTATTAAGCGCAAAAGTCGCCGAATATTTTGAAGCGAAACCCAGAATTGCATTGATGTCTTATTCGAATTTTACCGGTCAAAAGGGCACCCCCGAGAAGATGAAGAAAGCCGCCCAGTTGATCAAAATGAGACGCCCCGACCTTGAGGTCGACGGAGACATGCAGGCAGACACCGCAGTCAACTTTGATATCATGAACCGAATTTTTCCCTTTTGTGAATTGAAAGACAGTGCTAACATTTTAATATTCCCCAATCTCGAGGCCAGCAATATTGGTTACAAATTGCTGCAACAGTTGGGTAAAGGAGAAGTTATCGGGCCCTTTTTAATGGGTGTTCGAAAATCTGCCAACGTCCTGCAAAGAACTACCACCGTGGAATCCATCGTGAATTCCGTCGTTCTGACCGCACTTGAATCACAGTATTTAAAGGAAAAAAGGCTTTCAAAAGGAGTTTGAAACCAGAATGAATAGAACTAAAAATCTTGATCGTGCTTTAGTTGTAGGAGTTGGCCTAAAATCAGAACCCATAAAAGAAATAAAAGAAAATCTATCCGAGCTTGAAGAATTAGTTCGAGCTTGCGACTGCGAGATCGTTGGCAGCGTCACTCAGACCCTGCCCGCTTGGAACCCTAGCACCTTAATTGGCTCGGGGAAGGTCGAAGAAATCAAACAAATGATTAATGAATCCCAAGCACAGCTGATTGTAGTGGATCATCAGTTGACGGGTGTTCAAGCGCGAAACTTGGAACAGGCTTTAGAAGTCAAAGTATTAGATCGAAATCAAATTATCTTAGATATTTTCGCGGATCGAGCGCAAACTTTTGAAGGAAAGCTTCAAGTGGAGCTGGCGCAAATGTTAGATCAACTTCCGCGCATGGTCGACGCATGGATGGGGTCGTTGTCTAGACAAGGCGGCGGGATCGGAACCAGGGGACCGGGAGAGACCGCTTTAGAAAATGATCGCCGGCGAATTAAAGATCGCATGGGTATAATCAGAAAAAAATTAGATGGCGTGATGAAAAATCGCGCGCAGTACCGGTCGTCTCGCAAACGTCACGAGATCCCAAGCTTTGCATTGATCGGTTATACAAACTCGGGCAAAAGTTCTTTGTTAAATAAACTGACCGGTTCACAGGTGCTATCAAAAAACCAGGTTTTTGCGACACTGGATCCAACGACACGAAAAGTTTTTCTACCGGATGGTCCGCCTGCGGTTGTCACTGACACGGTCGGATTTATCCGAAAACTTCCGACTCAATTGATCGAAGCTTTTAAAGCCACACTTGAAGAGTCTTCCGAAGCAGATGTTTTACTTCATGTGGTAGATCTGTCATCACCGAATATGGAAAGGCAAATCGAAGTCGTGGATCAATTGATCGAAGAATTTAAATGGACAAATAAAAAAATTATTCACGTCTATAACAAAGTGGATGTGGCTCCGCTGGAACGACAATTCAAAGTCAAAGGCTACCCACGCGTTTTTGTCTCGGCGATGACTGGGCAAGGCCTAGATCAGCTAAAAAAAATGATGGCTGATTTTATTTTAGAGATGCAAAAAGACGTGCAACTTTATTTTCCAAAACTTGAAGAATATAAAATCTACGACCTGACCCGCGACACCCGCATCGTGAAACGCGAAGAGGGCTCCGAAGGCACCGTCTGCTACGCACAGATGACCCCGCAACTGATCAATCGCTGGAAAGATTATTTAGTTAAATAAATAGAATTCGTAAACAGGAAGGCCGCGCCAGAAAGCTTTCAATGTTTTTTCTTTCTTATCCAGAAAAGCTTGGGAGACTTTTTCGTTTGGACCTAGCGAAATTTGTAGAGCGTCTTCAAGGCGGCTTATCGTGAAGTCTTCGAAATTTTTCTCTTCTGAATTCCAAAGGGGCACAACTCCTACAATTTGTTTTGGATGTTCGGTGGTGTCCGACTGTACTTGAACAATCAGTCGCATTTCACATTGCCCGATATTTCTTCTAATAAAAATAAGTTCTGTTCGCGTGACCCGAACTATTTTTTCATCATAGCCATTCAAAACCACAAAACTTGCAGGGGATTCATTTAAAAGCCGTAAAGCTTTAAAATATTTTTTTAAACAACCAGGCGCATTTTGCGAAACTTTTAAATTATAAAATGGCGGTTGTTGCACTTCAAGCTGATCGACTAAAAACGCTTCACGATATTCTTTTGGACCGTGCGCAAGCTCTTCAAAAAAAATATTTCCGACTGAAACTTTAGTGCGGTATTCCTTCTCGCTTGAAGGCCGAGTGGGCAGAATGTATAGTAGGTAACCTAGGATAGTTAGTTTTTCATTGCATTCCAAATATTTATTTCCTACGATTTACTAAATGAAAGACGGACGATCGCTTGATCATCAAACTTTAGAAGGCTATAGATTTGCAGCGGTGAAATTGCGCAAGCGTGAAGTCCCAGTTGCAACGATAGCTGAATCCTTCGGTGTTACGACTGAGGCTGTTTACATTTGGCTTAAGAAAGCTAGAGTCTCTGGAATCAAGAGTTTGAAATCATCCAAGTCAGGCGGTCCCGAGCCAGATTTGGATGAGAAACAATTTTCTTCGCTACTAAGAGCGATTCGACGTCCGGCCTCGAAACTTGGCTACGCAACAGATCTGTGGTCTGGACCTCGATTGCGCCACTTCATTAAACATCAATTCGGAGTTGAGTATCACAAGAAGCATATGCCACGTTTTTTGAGACGCATCGGCTTGAACTTCAAATTTCCAGAGCGACGATCATTAGAGCAGGATCCAATAGCCGTCCGTGAGTGGAAGAAAAGGAGGCTACCACAACTTATGAAGTTCGCCAAAAGTAAGAATGCTCTTATTTTTTATGCTGACGAATCATTGGTGTCATTGATTCCATATGTTGGGCGAACCTGGGCATTTCCAGAGGCGAAGCCAATAGTGCGAGTTTCCGGCAGACGCGGACAGCACGTGGGTATCACGGCAGCGGTCAATGCCCAAGGTAGATTGGGTTTCGAGCTGACACGAGAAAACGAAATGTTCACGGCAAAAGTATTCTTGAGATTTATTCGAAAACTCAGACGAGAACAGCCAAAGCGGTTTGTTGTATTGATTGTAGATGGGGCACCCACCCATACCGCGAAAATAGTCAAATCATACTCGAGAGAGAATAAGAAGTCGTTCAGAATGGAGATTCTTCCGGCATATTCTCCGGAACTCAACCCCGCCGAAAAACCATGGGTCGTCTTAAAGAGTCAAAACCTCAATGGATCACAGGCCCAAGACAAATCTGAACTTAGGGGTGAAGTGAATGGTCATATGAAGAAATTAAAAAAAAATAAATCGAAGGTCGTATCTTTTTTTGTGCCTAAAGACTAACTATCCCATGTTACCTACTATATGATGACCAGAAGCCGTTAGTTCAAGATTATTGCTCTCATCACACTGGAAAAGTGAATCGATTTGATCTTTATACTCCAGCAAACAAGCAATCTGTGATTCCATTCGATCGAGTCATCGTTTATGAAAACCAACGTGTTCCAACCATTGGGGTTATCAAAGTTGTTAGAAACGTCGGCAATTGCCAATCTAGCACTGAACCATGCCCATCTTGCGGTTGCACTAATTCATCAAAGTACCAAGAAGAAGAAATCGCAGACCAAAATTGCAATTTGATTGCTAGCAACGGCTATTGCGGTGGCGAAGGCTATCACGCTCCAAAAAACTAAATTTTTAATTGAGGTGCCTCAAAAAAAAAGGCTGCGATTTTCGCGGCCTTTTTTTATTCCGGTGAGGAGCCCGTTTCTTTATGCAACAGCTAACTTTGAATATAAAACATTCCAAAAGAAAAGTTGTTTTGCCGGGCGCACGCCTGGGCGTATTTATTTCGGCTTCGTTTTTATGAAAACCTCACTGCAGTTTTTCGTCTGGGTTTCGCTGGGAATAAGTATTGGTTCTTTTTTTATTCTGATGATTTTTATTCTGCTGCAAAAGACGGATTCGGTGCCCACAACAATTGCCGTCGTTGACACTGCCGTTTCTGACGAAATTCTCCAAGAATTCCGGGGACGCATCACTGTAGTTCCAGTCGCAAAAAAAGCCCGGAAGCCAATTCCAAATTCGCAGAGCCATGGTTCCAAGATAAGTAAAATCTTATTAAATGAAAATCCTAATTTAAAGGTGTTATTGTTTCCGGCTTTTTCTGAACTTGGAAATTTGGACGAAAGTCTTTTTGAACATGCCTTGAATCAGATTTTAAAAAATGAAGACATTCGCATTCTGCTTATGGCCTTTGGAATCCAAGGGGGAAATTCTGCGCAAAGGTGGAGTGCTAAAATAACTGAGTTGACATCCAAAGGAATTTTAATTGTGGCTCCGGCCGGCCATGGGCTTAATGGATTGCAACCAGAACCGACACAGAATTTTTTTCCTCAGAACCACCCATCCGTTTTTTTAATTAGTAATTTAGAATATTGGCATGGATTTTTATCGACCGTGCCAACTGAAAACTACGGGCCAGAAATAGACGTTGGTGTTGTTGCCCCTTTTGATGGCCGTTATCTTAAAAATGATAAAAGCTCGGCGAGCTCAAGCTATGCTGCCGCTTATTTTGTTTCTCATATTGCCAACAAAATTTCGCATTGGAAGTCTACCCAATTTAATTTGCGCCGACAAAGCCTGGCTTATTTGCCGCAAAATAAATATTTGGATTTGCAGTCGGGACATCCGCAACTAGGGTTTGGATATTTTGATTTTGCAAAGAGCCTGGGCCAATCGCAGACCCATAAAACACCCTCAGCAACGAAAACTTCAAGGGGAACTTCAAAGGATAGTCCATTTCATATCGATTGCAGGGTGTATCTAGATCCCCATTCTGCGAAACCAATAGATTTATTATCCGCAGAAGAAATTCGTCGACGGGATCAACGCGAGATTCACCCAACTTGGCCACCAAAATTAAAAAGCAAACAGAAATACCAACATCAACCCAAGCATCGCTGGTTCGAAATAAGTGTGGACCATTCAATTTTTGCCATAAAAAAATTAATTCATTGTCCAAAAAAAGATCCCTTGATTGTAGATTTATCTTTACCTGATCAATATGCAGCCTCGAAAGGACTGTGGCAGGGTGAAGACCAAAACGATCTGAATTGTGAAATTGGATTTCAATTACGGCTCCAGAACCTAAGCAGTAGATCGGATGTCACGATCAGCGCCAGGGATTGCCTGGCCCAATAAGTTTTTCAATTGTTTTTTTCAGACTCTGGCCCAATACTTTCAGAAGACTTTAGAAATTAACATAAAGTCAGCTGAGCGATAGTATATCCAATGGAATTTAAATCAGCCACAGGGAAAAGTGATGAATTTCGAAGACTATAAATCCGAATATCAGCAATCGATTTCAGGCCCAGAAAACTATTGGAATGAGCAAGCTCAAAAAATTTCCTGGTTTAAGTCTTGGCAAAAAGTAAAAGCGACAAGCTTTAAAAACCCCGTTTCGATCAAGTGGTACGAAGGGGGGCAGTTAAATGCTTCGTTTAATTGCTTGGATCGTCATGTGCTGTCTCACCCGAACAAAATCGCATTGATTTTTGAACCCGACCACCCAAAAGACATATCGATTCAAGTGACTTACAAAGAACTTTTCAAACAGGTTTGTACCGTCACCAAAACCCTTCGCGAAGAGGGCGTACAAAAAGGGGACCGTGTCACCATCTATATGCCCATGACCATTCAGGCTGTTGTCAGCCTACTAGCGTGCGCCAGAATCGGAGCCATTCATTCCGTAGTTTTTGCAGGCTTTTCAGCAGAAGCGATTGCCGATCGGATTAAAGACGGAAAATCAGAATGGATTATCACTTCCCATTTTGGCCTTCGAGGCGGCCGAGTTGTTCCCTTGCTTAAAACTGTCTTTGAAGCTTTAAAAAAAACTAATTCGATCAAAAAGGTTTTTCTGTTCGAACGAGAAAATACCGAGAAATTAAATTGGTATTCGCAAGATCATTTTTCCTTTTTAAATACCTTAGAGAAACTAGAGCAGGAAGAAGAAAAAGTGGGGGCTCAGGAACCCGAAACAAAATATAGAAATCAAAAGCGGGCCGAACTTCTGGCGCACCCGAAAGTAGTTCAGTTTTCTTCATATTCATCGGGCGCCCCTAGACCGTATAGCTTAAGTGATCAACACAAGATTCTTTTTCAAACGGATGCCATTTTAATAGAATTTAAAAATGATCCTGATTTTGTTTACGAACCGCCCGAAATTTGCGACGCCGAGGATCCGCTTTTTTTGCTTTACACTTCGGGATCGACAAACAAACCCAAAGGGGTTCTGCACACAACCGGCGGTTATTTAGTTTATGCCCGGCATACTTTTGAAAAGATTTTTGAATGCAAATCTGCTGATATCTTTTGGTGTACGGCAGATGTGGGCTGGATCACTGGACATAGCTATATTGTTTACGGCCCTTTGTCGTTTGGCGCGACTGTTTTGATTTTCGAAGGTGTACCTAATTTTCCAACGCCTGCGCGATTTTGGGAAGTCATTGATAAATACGCGGTCACAATTTTTTATACTGCGCCTACGGCACTGCGAAGTTTGATGCGTGAATCATTGGACTATGTTCGAAAAAGCTCGAGAAAATCTTTGCGCCTTTTGGGGTCGGTCGGCGAACCCATTAATCCCGAGGCCTGGCAATGGTATTTTAATCAAGTCGGAGATCGCCGTTGCCCCATCGTTGACACCTGGTGGCAGACAGAAACTGGTGGCATTTTAATTTCGCCGATTCCATCCGTCACACCATTGAAACCCGGCTCTGCAACATTGCCTTTTTTTGGGATCGAACCGGTTCTTTTAAGCTTTGAAGGCCAAGTGATCGAGGGCCCTGGCGAAGGCGTCTTGGCCATCAAAGACAGTTGGCCAGGTCAAATGCGCACGGTCTACGGCGATCACCAGCGTTTTTATCAAACTTATTTTTCGACCTATCCCGCTTATTATTTTACCGGCGATGGATGCAGGCGCGATGAAGATGGTTATTACTGGATTACCGGACGCGTAGATGATGTGCTGAATGTCTCGGGACATCGACTAGGGACAGCCGAGATCGAGAGCGCTTTGGTATCCCATATTGCCGTGGCCGAAGCGGCGGTCGTCGGTTTTCCGCACGTTTTAAAAGGTCAGGGAATCTACGCGTACGTCACACTGAAAAAAGAAATTCCAGAATCAGATCTTTTGAGAAAAGAATTGATCCAGCAAGTGCGCACAGAAATTTCGGCCATCGCTACGCCCGATCAAATTCAGTGGGCGCCTCAGCTTCCAAAAACAAGATCCGGAAAAATCATGCGAAGAATTCTTCGTAAAATTGCCGAAGATCAAAGCGAAAATCTAGGAGACATTAGCACGCTTGCGGACCCCTCGGTTGTGCAAGCCTTAATCATTGGCCATCGCCAGCTCAAGCGGGAATTAACTCAATGACTTTATTTGCGAATTTAACTGCCATTCCTGAAATATTCTCACCATTTTTCTTGCCGTCGAAATTTGTTGCAAAATTCTTGTTGATGCCATCGGAGAACTTATTTTTGAAGGTCAATTCAAGTTTGAATTTTGATCTAAATTCAAATTTAGCTTCCGACATGGGGCTGAAGCCACCAGCATCCATTGGCTTTTTTTTTAAATCGGTGGATTTGTACTGTGAAAGAACCGATTTTTCGTTTTGGTCGGAACCTTTGAATGCATGGTCAAACCTAGGTTTTCTGATGGCTGCCGCTTTTCTTTTTTTCCAATTCAAACAACACCAGCCAATAATAAAAAAAAATAAGCTAGAATTTTTCGAACTGGCAATGCCTTTTTTTTTAGGATTGGTTGGAATTTTTAGTTTTCTTTTTCACACCTTCGCCACACAGGGCACTGGTTTTTTAGATTCAGTTTTTATTTTAATTTTTGGGTGTCTTTTTCTATTTTTTTTTACAAAAGACCTGTTGTTTTGGTCTGTGCTCAAATCCTTGTTCGCAAGCGTTGCGTTTGCAGTCATCAGCTTTTATTTTTCTCTTTTTCTTTTTCGCGGAATTTTAAACGGATCAGTGGGATATTTTCCATACTTGGTGGTGATGGGATCAATGACCTTCGTCACTTTTGGCAAAAATCGGCCTGGTCGAAAATATTTTCACAGAGCCTTTTTCTTGTTTTGTGCCTCCTTAATCTTTCGAACGGTTGACGATTGGATTTGCCCACAGTTTCCCTTGGGGACCCATTTTCTCTGGCATACACTGAACAGCCTTACGCTATTCTTTTTATCCTGGGGACTTTTTATCGCCCGCAAAAATTCTATGGATCAGGTTTAAAGTATGATGAAAAAAATCGATCCGTTTTGGGTTATCATTTTTTCAATGCTGGCGTTTCGATTGATTTTAATGATGTCGGTGGGTTTGATCGACGACGAAACCTATCATTGGACTTGGGCAAAAAATTTAAGCTATTCGTACTTTGATCATCCAGGAATGGTGGCCTGGGTGATTTGGCCATTTATTAACATTTTTGGCGACCATCGTTTTGTGGTTCGATGGCCTGGCTTTTTAATTTATTCGGCGGTGCTGGCAATTGTTTATCATTTGGCAAAAAATCTGTTTGATGTGCACGCAGCCCGATGGTCTACCATTTTACTTTTCTTTATTCCACTTTGGGGTTTTGCAAGCTTGGGAACTCTTCCGGATATGGTGCTTGGAATTTTTTGGATCGCTCTGGTTTATTTATTTTGGCAATCTGTTAGGCCCGATGAAAATCGATGGTCCATAAAAAAATCTTGGCTGTGGATCGGCATGGTGATGGGCATCGGCATGAACGCCAAGCTTGCCTGCTGTTTGCTGGGCCTGGGTTTTGGACTGTACCATTTAGTTTCTTTGATTCCCGTGGAATCGCGTAAGCATTCGTTGAACACACTAAAAAGTCCGTGGCCTTATTTGGGGACTGTGATCACATTTATCATGATGACTCCAATCCTTTTGTGGAATTCTGAAAACGAATGGGCGACTTTTAAGTACCAATTTGCCCGCCGTCACACTGAAGATTTCGGAGCCAACTGGACCCGATGGTTTCAATTTATTGGATATCAATCGCTATTGATGTCGCCAATAATTTATCTTTTGATGGTTCTGACTTTAATCATTGCTTGGACGAAACTGAAAAAAGAAAATTGGCGGCTGATGGCCACTTTACCTTTGCCGTCGCTGTTGATTTTTTATTACCAGGCCTTGTTTTCAGCCTATAAGCCACATTGGTCGGGACCCTCCTATATGATTTTACTTCCGGGCGCGGTTTTTATTTATCTTAATGGATTGAAAAGTTTAAAATTGAAATCACGAAGCAGGGTGCTTGGACTTTTTGTCGCTTTTTTTCTAGTTCCTCTGAACATGTTGTACCTTCCACTTTTTTACCCGGTAGTCCCAAAAGTTTTTGCGGCCACTTCCAGTCAGCCCAAAAGCTGGCAGCCCACCTGGGATTTTAGCAATGAATTTTTTGGTTGGGTTGAAGTTGGTGATTACGTTCTAAAAAAGAAATCGCAGTTAGAAAGAGAAACAGGTCGACCGGTATTTTTGGCGGCTCAACGCTATGAGCTGATCAGTCAACTGACCTGGGGCGTGACGCAAAGCTCGCCCGATTCAAAAAAATTATGGAGTCACAAGCCCCCCGTTTGGGATCTAAGCACCGAGACCAGCCAATATCTTTTTGACCAACCCATTTTGCAAAGACTGACAAACAAAGGATCAGATTTTTTAATCGTAAACAACGACAAATACCCCAGAGACCCCCGCGAACTGGCCAAATTCGATTCGTGCACAAAACAGGAATTCCCCATCTACAGACAAGAAATTCTAGCCAGAACTTTTTTCATCTACACCTGCCGAAATTTCGCAGGTTTCTAAAATTCCGCTGCTGCGGTTCGCCACGTGATGTTTGCTTTTCAAGGCTTCAATGAAATTGAAAAGTGAAGTCGCCAGTTGATTCAATTCTGAATTGTAAAAAACGTCGTCTAGTCGCCTGTTTTCAGCTCTTTCAGGTGTCGGAGAAAATTCGTGAGGTATTAAGCTTCCACTCTTCGCTCGATACTTTATATATTCACAAAATCACTGGCGAGACGAAGGTGACCCAAAATCCCATTCTTAGAATCGTGTATTCAAAATAAGATGACTTACTTTGTGGCGAAAATTTGGCTGACCGAATTCAGAAGTCCGTAAGTCATAGCAGTAGCTTTTATGTTTTCGGCACATATTAATAAGTGCGTTAGATAGTATACATAAACATTGATTTAATTTTCAGATATGTTTTAATTGGTTATGAAAAAAA
>JANYDD010000047.1 GCA_025359945.1 Bdellovibrio sp.
GCTGGATTTGTAAATATAGAAGACTTAGCAAAGACTACGAACACTTCACCGATTCAAGTGAATCGATGATTTATATCGCCATGATACAGCTCATGCTGCACAGACTTGCTCGACACAACACTTCTTAAACACGCTCTTAGGAAAAAAATCGAACGGTGGCGGTCTCTTGACCTTCAGTGCCCATTAAAAAAAAATTCCGATCGGGACTCCAAGCAATTTTTCTTCCGGTAAAAGTTTTTGAGATTATTTTATCGGCTTTACAGATAACATCGAACAATACGTGGCATCCCAGTCCACTTCAATGTGCATAGTTGTTTGTGAAAACGCTTTGGTGCCCTTACTTGGAATAGGAAAAAAAAGTGGGCAAAGCTGATCTGATAACCATTTGATGGCCGAAAGAATTTTCCGATCCCGCTTTAGGTATTTCGTCGAAGTCGCTTTAAAATATTTTCGGGCAATTGGGGGCGCGCCGATCTGGGTATAAAAAACGTCGAAAGGTTAAAGAAATCAGTAAAGACTTTGTGTTCGTCAGCGGTTTTCTTTAAATAGTCGTGTCCTGACGAGCCTCCGGTACCAATTTTTTTGCCCAGCATTCGATAGGCCATCATTCCGTGTTTGGCGCGCCACTCGGTAAGGCGTTCATCGATTTCAATCAGCGTTGATATAAGCTCAAAAGGTTTTTGCAGGAGCAATTCGTCCCGGTAAATCTGAATAAAAAGGGCGGCGTGAATCGCCTTTTGGCTTAAAGAAAAATACTTTTGTTGGCGAAGATTCTCAAACTGATTTTCATCAAACAAAGACCCAAGCACTTGAATATTTTGATTCATTTGCTGAATCGATTTTTCTTTCACTTCCGCGGTCAAGTGGCCAAGGCTTTGAATGGTTTCAATGTCTTGTTCGATCATTTTTCGGGCGGACTTTTGGTACTCTTTCCAAAAGACAAAATTGTCATCAACTAAAAAGGGCGTGCGCTCGAGCCATTTTTCAACCAGTTCAAACAGTGTGGACTCTGAAAGCGTCTGATGAATTTGTGACTGCTGTTCTGGGGCCAATGCCTTGTAAAAAGGGGTCTCGTTAAAGACTAGTCGATTCTGCATTTTCAAACCCAGTTTGGTTTCGATCAAACGCCATTGAAAGCTTTGAAAACCGCTCGCAGGATAAAGCATATCGCGAAACTCCAAAAAATCCAGCGGGGTCATGGTTTCTAAGATATCGATTTGTCCATTAATCAGTTTTTGAATCGCTACAACCCTTTGCAATCGTTCAGTGGCCCAAAAAATTTCACTTTCGCTGATTGAATCCTGCTTTGCTAAAGGCAAAATGGAATCGATCTCAAACAAAATTTGCTTAAACCAAAGTTCGTAAGCCTGATGGACGATAATAAAAAGCATTTCATCATGTGCCGGTCGCTTGTACTCTTCACTTTTTCTAGATTGAGCTTTTAATAAAAGCTCTAAGTGCAGGTAATCGTTGTAGTGCAGCGATGGATACTTCATGGGGTGGCCTGTTGAAGTGCTTCAACCAGGTTTGAAATATCTTCGTCCGTGGTGTCCCAAGACATCATCAATCGGCATTCGAAAGTTTTTTCATCCCAGACGTAAAAAAAAGTGCGTTCGCGGATTTTTTTAATCAAACCCTTTGGGATCTTCAAAAAAACGGCATTGCTTTCGGTAGGGCGAGTGATTGGAAAAGTATCGTTCAAAGGCAAGACTTTTTCGCGAAGTTTCTGCGCCATCAGCAAAGAATGTTGGGCGATTTTTCTCCATAAATTGTCATTCAGATAAGCCGAAAACTGAGCCGCAATAAATCGACTTTTCGAAGGAAGTTGCGCCCCTTGCTTGCGAATATATTTAAAGTTTTCCGCAAGCTTTGGGTTTAAAAAGACAACGGCCTCGCCGTAACATAATCCATTTTTGGTGCCTCCGAAAGACACGACATCGACACCCAAATCAGTAAACATATCTTGAAAAGTAGATCTTTGGCTAACCACGGCGTTAGCAATACGTGCGCCATCAATATGAATAAAAAGCCCTTTGGATTTCGCCCATCCACACAAGCTTTTTAATTCTTCAAGCGAATAGCAAGTGCCAAATTCAGTCGGTTGGGTCAGGCTAAGCGCTTTGGGTTGCGAAGAGTGCTGATCTCCAAGCCTGGTCATTTTTTCTTCCAGGTCTGCAATAGTGATTTTGCCATCGGTGCAGGCGACTGAGATCATCTTAGCTCGAGTAAAAAACTCTGGAGCACCACACTCGTCTTCCATCAGATGGCAGCGGTCCGAACAAAGCACCCCTTGATAACTTTGTACCATCGACTGAAGGGCCAAGACGTTGGCCGCGGTTCCGTTGAAAACAAAAAAAACTTCGCACGGAGTATTAAAAAGCTTTTGGAATTCATGTTCGGCTTTTTCACTCCAGGTGTCGGTCCCATAACTGGGGGCATGATCCACATTGGATTCATTCAGGGCCTCGAATATCTCTGGGTGAATGCCAGCATGATTGTCACTTCCAAAACCCCTCATGGTAAAATTCCTTGAGAACGTCCTTTTTGAAGCATCAACTGCACAGTTTGATACATACATAGACTTGCCAATTTTGCCGTTCGTTGATCCACGTCCAAGGGTGGCGAGACTTCGTAGATCCCCAAACCCCGAATATCTAAATATTCAAATAAAACCGGCAGACACTTAAAAAATTCGCCGCTACTTAAACCGCCAGGCCAACTTTGCGAACAGCCAGGGGCCTCGCAGTTTTGAAAGACATCGATATCCAAACTGATAAAAGTCGGGCGATTTTTATGCTCTTCAAAAATTTCGATAAATGTTTCAACCATTCGGCCTTGAATTCGCTCTAAATTTAAAATTTCTACGCCGTGGTTTTTTGCCCAGGCGACGTGGTCCCGTGAATTGCAATGGCTTTGAATTCCCACCTGGATCAAATCAAATGATTTGGGAAATTCTTCGATCAATCTACGAAACGGGGTCCCCGAATGAAATCCCTTGGAAGTCGGGCGCACATCCAAGTGTGCATCAAAATTCATAATTAATGGTCTGGGACCCAAAGGATCTAGCCCCTTTAAAAACCCACTTCCATCGCTATATCCATAATCGTGGCCGCCGCCCAAAGTGATCCAAAAGATTTCATTTTTCGTCAATTCGTGAATTGTTTTCTGGCCCACAGCATGTTTTGTTTCCAAACTTTGTGTGATGTCCAGGTCTCCCAGATCGCCAATTTGAAAGAGTGCCGGAAAGGCAGTCGACGGAGTCAGGCGGTAGAAAAAATTACGAATCGAGGCTGGACCTTCCGCGGCTCCGGGGCGCCCCTGGTTTAATCGGATGCCCTCGTCATCGGGATACCCCACCACCGCCACGTCGGCATGAATCCGGTCATTCACTAAATCTTCTAACTTTACGGATTGTGCCCAGTCGCCAAAACGGATGTCCTCGGGGTCTTGGCGCGAAAAAAATTTCATGGCTTTTTAACCGGATTCAATTCAGTGGTCAGCATGGGTAGTATTAAGCTTCCGTCGCCCGAGGCTTCATCAACAAGATTCAGCGAAAAGTCGACGGTTTTGCCGCGTTCGCCATTGAGCTCGATCCATCCCACTTGAATATTCGGAGTTAACATCACGATTTGCCATTCGTTGGGATTGACAGATTTCTGAGACGGGTAGCCCAAATTATCCGTCGGCAATTCAATACTGGGAATTAACGCGTATTTTACTTTCTGAGTTCTTCTGGTGCGATCGGCGATAATCATTTCGCTGAAACTTAAGAAATAAAATGTCGAGGTCGGCGTGACCCATTCACCCAACAGATCTTTTAAGCCCACAGACACAATGTGCAAAATATTAATAGATCGGCGAAAAGTTTCAGCTTGAACCGCCACCACATCGCCGGTGCCCAGTTGGTCCAAAACTTGTTTGACCTCGGGTTGCGGAAAAATAATTTCAAAAGAGTCTTTCTGTGGCCAAGGAAGGGAATTTGAAACATCCAAATAGACGGCATTGGGACTGCGACGAAGTGTGCCTTCCATAAATCCGGTTCGACCTTGGCATTCGACCGAGAAAATACACAATGGTGATAAAAAAGTAGCTAATAAAAACATAATTTTCATAAACTTTTTAAGAGGCCTTCATTGACTGACACTTCATGCTTGAAAAATCAATCCGACGGCTTTGCATCTTGCGTTAAGTGATAAACTAAACTCTAATTTTATCAAGGAGATAAATATGACAGAAAAATTTCCGATTCGGGCGCAAAGATTTACCGCCTTTTTACTCTGGGTATTTTTATTGGGAATCAGCGGTCAACCTTCTGCAAAGGCTTCGGAGTTTTTACAGAGTGGCGTCAACTTTACATTGGCCGGAAATCGATCTGCCTACAAAACTTCTGGACTGACCAGCGGAGATTCAGACGCAACAAATCTTTACGGTGATGTCAAATTAGGACTGGTTTTCTCGGGATTTTATATTGGCGGCGTTTACTCTTCCTGGGATCGCACTTACACGCAAGGGTTAAATTCAACGGTTGGCGACCGAAGAATATCCTACGGATTCGGCGTCGGATTTCATGATTCGGGATTTTTTGTGGATCTGAATTATTATCTCTCAAGCAATTGGAATAATAATTCGGTCCTTAACTACACAGGTGGAAGTGGTTATGGCGTCGATCTTGGGTACAACGTGGCGCTTGACTCAACGTTCTTTATTGGATTGCTTTATTCGATAAAGAATTTTTCGTATCCCGTGGTGTTGTTGCCTGATGGATCGACATTAACTGAAACAAACAAATACAACGAAGCCTATCCAATGCTGCAGTTGGGTCTTCAGTTTTAATACTCGAACCAATCTAAATTTAAACAATAGACTTTTTCTGACGGCGAGGGGTTGGTCTTTTTTAAGATATCTTCGATCACTTGCGGAAGCAGCCGTCGCACTTCTTCGGCCACTTTTTCAGAAAGCGACATCGGGCAAGTGTAGAACAAATGATTTTGATCAAATTGGTCCATCACTGAAAAACCTTTAAGCCTCCAGTTTTGGTGGTGCTTGATCACAAAAGGCGAATCCGAATCCAGATGAGTGTGCGCCTGCCGATAAGTCAGCCGAGAATTTTGATATTGGCAAAGCCCATTTTGAACTAAAAATTCAATAGCCCTGGCGACTACATTTTGAGGCAATCCCAGTCGCTGCGAGAAATACTGAATTTCGTTTTTATTGGGCAGGGCAGTTAAATTTCGAAGTCCCGTATAAATCCAACTAGAATAATAAATGGCTTTGATTTCGTCGTTCAGTTCAATGTCGTTTTTGGCTCGCCTGGAAATTTTTTTGGCTAAGTCTTGGTGTTCTTTAATTCTTTTGCGTAGTTTTTTTTCAAGCTTAAAACTTCCCGAGCGGCCCAATTCCACCAAAAGAAAAAAATACTCGCTCTCGCGATCGGTCAGACCCAGGAAATCACTCAGGTCCGAGGCTTGCTCCAGGTTCAGCTGCTTTGAACCCTTTAAAATCAAACTGATCATAGTCGAACTGATGTTTAAACTTTTCGCCAACTGCCCTTGAAGGCCTTTTTTTTGGGGGGACTGGCCTTGAATCCAGTTTTTGAGATAATCGCGATAGTCGGTAAATTCGTAGATCGAAGCCATGTTCCATGTTTTTACTAAAAGTAAAAATATTCAATTACTTTTTACTAACTAGATCTTTGTGTGGTTTCGAAAATGGTTTATTTCACTGATTAAGAAATAAAACCAAAACCAAGCTTTATAAAAAGACTTGCAACCAAAAAGGAAGACAAAGATGAAAAAGGCAAATGAGATCAACGCCAACGAAATGTACGGAAACGATATCAGTTCTGTCGTAAAAGGGACGACTGTAAAGACCGAAAAAAATAAACCTAAAACTCCTTCGCGTTTAGCCGCGAACAGTCTCCGCGGTGTTGCGGTACTAATTCTTACGGCTCCAGTATGGATGATGGGGAATTTAGCTGCTGCTGCGACACAAAACACAATGCAAGAAATAAAGTGTGAAGTTCAAGGTTTGAAAAAGGCTTTTGAATGTCCCGAGACCATGGCTTCTATGAAATTTCCGGTGACTTACCCCTTAGATTTGAGTGAGCGGCTTCTTTTTCAAGACGGAAAAACATTTTATACCATTCAACAGTTGCCCACTTGGGGATTAAAACTTCGAGTGTTGTATCAATACGCTGAACCCACCAAAGAAGACTTGAAATTGACAGAAACTATAACAGTGAGCGGCCTCGCTGGGTTTCCGATGACCTTTACCAGTGATTCAGGTGGGTATCGCATTTTCTGCCAGCAACAAATCAGCGAGATTTAAACTGTCAAAACTTTAGCCGATCTCCGGAAGCTTTTTTCAAACTGAAAAACAAATCTTTCGGAGACTTCTTTTAATCTGGTATGAGGAGGACCCTATGATTTATTTGTTTAAAAAATTAGGCTTTTTAAGTTCGGTTCTTTTGGCTCTTTGCGGGTGCGAAAAGAATAATTATATTCCTACGCCTGCCGCTGGGACCACGGTCGTGGTTAAAGAACCCGCCGCTCCCGTGGCTCCTGCGCCGACGGCGACTCCACCTGCCGAACCAGCTGAGCCCAAAATTGGCCAAAAATCTGAGCCCGATTCAAATTTGTTTCTAGGCACCAGCGACGGGGGCGGTGGAACTGGATCGATGAGCCAAAATGAAAGAATGCGAATGCTGGAAGGTTACAAAGTCGACGTCACAAGTTTGCCGGCTTTTGCTTTGCTGAAACCGATTTTTGAAAGTTTAGATCAACAATATTTAATTCTGCCCGGCATTCAAGAACAGGAAAAGAAAAATCCTGGCGAGGCGCTGAGTTGGTTCAATAATAGATCTCTTTCACAATTGAGCTTTAAAACCAGTTTAAGCAGTTGAATTTAATGATTTTTTAGCGATTTCAATTTTTTCTTTAGATAATTGGATCGATAAATCGATAATTTTATCTACAATTTTTTTGAATTTCTTG
>JANYDD010000050.1 GCA_025359945.1 Bdellovibrio sp.
TTTTGTTTTTCATTTAAAAATTCAAACAAAAAACGACCGGATTTTGAAGTCTCACCGCTTCATCCCGGTCGTTTCAAACATAACAAATCAAAATGCTTTCTGCTGGAATCAACGATTTTTGACTTTTTCCGGGCCGACTAACGTAAGGCTGATGCGTGCGCAGTTAGAATTCGATCAGCGTGGCAACTTGTCTTCGCATCGTGCGGGTTGGGGCGGAGGTCCCATCACCACTGTTTGGCATCAAGCAAATACTTTCCCCGCGATGGAGAGTGGGTATGAGGCGTTGGCTCTTTCGATCAAAAAAGCCGCAATTTGCTGCAACCCCAATCAGAGCCTTCAGCAATCATGTTTAAATGCCCAGTAAATCAAAAAGTGCAAGGCTCTTGATAACAGCCCAAGCGCCCAAGCGTTCAGGACTGCGGTCGAAACTCTGAGTTGAAGAATTACCCCCCCCCCCCAAAAAAAAAACTCTCTCCGCCCAATTTCAATTGGGCGGAACTATATTTTTTCGTGGTTAAGAGGGTTAATCGTTAGAATAGACGCAGTTGCCGAAATTCAATTTGTTGAACTCTTGCTTTTGGTTTGGGAACAATCGTCGCTCGAATTCTGTGATATCCGACTAGGTTCTTTTTTTTTGGGCCTTCAGACAGTAATCCAGTAAAAATTTAAAATTAGTAAGTAGTGGAAGGCGTATCCAAAAATTACAAAGATATGCCAAATTTCGTGGAACCCAAAAATATTTTTCCAGGGATCGGGCCATTTGGTGGCGTAAACAGCAGCGCCAATCGTGTAGCTAAGACCTCCGGCAAACAGCAAACAAACCGAAGTAAAACTTAAATGATCTATGGCCTCTCCGATGCGCACGACAAGAGTCCACCCCATTAAAACAAAGATCCCAGTGTTCACAAACCGATGTTGCGCCCAAAGCGGAAGATGCGGACGCAGGTGGGTGTAAAGAATTCCAGCCAAAGCGATACCCCAAATCAAAAACATTAAAATCGTGTTCCACGGCGGATTTAGGACATTGACGATAAACGGCGTGTAAGTTCCAGCAATAAACAAATATATCGCCGAATGGTCCAAGTCCTCCATCAAATCATCAAGTTTTTTTGAGATGATGTAGCCATCGCTAATAAAGTGATAAACTGTGCTTATTCCAAAAACAAAAAGGCTAGTGACACCAAAAATTAAACAAGTCCAAAAATGAACGCTGTCCACTTTCTGCCACGAGAGCTTGAGCAAAACCACCAAACCCGCCAAAGCCAATATAAAGCCCAATAGATGAAGCTGCGCGGATACGGTTCTGGCAAGAAACTTGGTAATTGTGTGGTCGTCGTGCTTTTTGATGTGGCGCCGAGCTTGAGAAATCATGAATTTTTAGGCCTTTGCGTGTTTGGCCCAGCCAGAATTTAACTTTTCTTCAAAGGCCTTCGAGGTGAACGGTTTAACGATATATTGACTGACCCCGGTGATGATCGCTTCAGTGACGTTGTCGCGCTCGGATTCGCTGGTCAGCAAAACAAAGGGCAACTGCACCCAGTGGCTTTCGGCGCGAATTTTTTTTAAAAGTTCCAGTCCAGTCATTTTAGGCATATTCCAATCACAAACGACGTACTGAATTTTTTGTGCGGAAGTCTCGTGCTGGAGCATCAGTTTGTGGGCCTGTTCGCCGTCGGCGGCTTCGATAATGGTATGAAACCCCAGCGCCTTGAGCTGATGTTTAACCAGATCTCGCAAAGTTGGCATATCGTCGACGATAAGAAATTTTGTTTCAGCCGGTATCATTGTCTTCTATGATCTATTTATTTTTTTATGCTTATCAAGCATCTCGCGCGGGCAGTAGAGGAGACTAACGCTTTATATCATATTTACTTAGCTTGTTCGCGGCGTTGATGAGTGGAATTTTATCTGTTATCCCCAATCTTTCAAATGTTTTACCGGAGGACTTTATGGCTAAAAAAAGTGGACGATTGATAGTAATACTGGAATGTACAGAGGCCCGAGCCGCCGGCGAAACTCCATCACGCTATACAACGACTAAGAATAAGACAAAAACTCCAGGTCGCTTGGAGAAAAAGAAATACAATCCAAATCTTCGCAAGCACACTTTGCATCGTGAAACGAAGTAAGGGTGAAGCCCTCTAGTCGGCGCCGATGATTTTATCTGACAGCGAAATTCTTCAGTGCATTGAACGTAAAGAAATTGTGATCACTCCGTTTCTTAAAGAAGCCTTGGGTTCCAATTCCTATGACGTGCATTTGGGCAAGACCTTGGCGATTTATTCCGATCAGGTTTTAGACGCCAAAAAACACAATGCCATTCAGTTTTTTGAAATCCCAACTGAAGGTTTTGTTTTAGAGCCCGCGGAATTCTACTTAGGCGTCACCCAAGAATATACTGAGTCTTTAAAACACGTGCCTTTTTTAGAGGGTAAATCTTCGGTTGGTCGCTTAGGAATCGATATTCATGCGACGGCTGGAAAAGGCGACGTTGGATTTTGCAATCATTGGACGTTAGAAATTTCGGTAAAAAAACCGGTCCGAGTTTACGCCGGAATGCCCATCGGTCAGCTGATTTACTTTCAAACTTGCGGCGAAGTGTTGACTCCGTATTCTCAAAAAGCTTCGGCCAAATATAATGAGAAAAAAGACATGCCCGTCGAATCCATGATGTGGAAAAATTTATTCTAACGAGCTTGCGATTTTTTCAAGCGGTGACGTGAAAATTGTTTTAGATATTCTAAAACCTTGTATCTAGCCCTAGAATTATTCTAGGGACAGAAACTTCCGCCAGTTTTTCGTAACCTCTGGCCCAGAAGGACTTTCAAACTGATACAAGCCCGTCGGCCAATGGGACTCAATCCAGCGGAACGTACTGGGGTCTGATTCTAAATCAGGCGACGATAACGAAAGCCAATCTGGCCTGGTCAAAGTAAGCGATGTCGTGGACTGTTCCACACGGGCCAGTTCGGCTGCCAATTGAAATTGAACACTGGCGCTTTGTTTTTTCATCAAGAAAGCAAAAATCGTGGCCAAACCTGTTCGATTGACGTCAAGTTTCCAAAAACCCGGAAACGATTCCCAAACAAATAAAAAATGCAGTTTTTCTTTCAAACTTTCTGGGGCTTTTCCATATTTCAAAAGGTAAGTGAAGGCTGATTTTCTGCGATTATCGGGCATCGGTTTTTTTCCGCTTTGCTGTTTGGCGATTTCATCCGAAAAAACCGGAAGCGCCTTGAGGGCCTCGTCCAAATCCAGACTGTCAGATTTGTTGGAATCAAAACGGCGCAAGATAATTTCGATGTACTGTGAAATGTGGGGTAACAACCCTACGTGCTTGTAAGTGATATCAGAAAGATTGGAAACGTCGTAACCCGTCCCTTGGATCAACAAAAGTAAAAACTCGCTCAATTGAGATCCAGAAAGCGATGAAATAAAATGCGAAAAGTCTGGCTGAGATCCTAGAAATCGTGCGAAATTTCGTCTGTAAACGTCCATCAAGCAATTCAAGGGCAACGTATTCTGATAGAGCTTTAGACCTGGTCTCACGGGACATTCGGCCTCGATAGTCTGTCGAACTGATCTTTGAATTCCAAACGCCGAAACAATCATATTTAAAAGTTCGACGGCCTCGGGCAACTCCAAAAAGGAATTTCCGTTTCCGTGCGGGGTAAATAAATTAGCTTCCAACATTCGACCCTTCACGAAGGTTTTATTTTCAGGTTCAAGGTAGCCAATCGAAATGAAGGCCTGGCGGAAATCTGAAAAAAGGGCGTCGCATTCGGATTCAGTTAAACCAAAAAGGGTTGAAAATTTTCGTGGGTCTTTAGAGTAGCTGCGAATTAGAAGTTGAACTAGGCTCATCGTCCAATTCAGGCGCGAAACACTATCAAAAGTCATTGGGATCTCGGACCGGCTAAGATATAGGCGGTGTTCGAAGTCTAAGGTGAAAGGCACCGGGCTACGTAAAAAAACTTGAAAATCTGGCGGAAGAAGGGGCTCTAAGTTTTTTCTCCAAACTCCTGAAATCTTGGGCGTTTGTTTGAATGCATTGTCGATGGACTGTTGATTTTTAAGCCACCCCTGATAGCGAAAAAAAGCATACTCTAACTGCGGTTTTCCAAAGCCATTATAGGAGCGAAGTTGCCCTTGGGTTTGCAAATCCAAAGACTGGGAATCGATCAAAATTTTAGAATTCAAAACGAAAATAATTTTCTGAACGGCTTCATAGTTTAAATTGATATCAATCAGCTTGGTTTGGACCAAAGAAAAAACCAACCGAGAAATCTCTTTGTTGGTGATCACCTGATTTTTTTTGGGAAACATCAACTCTTCTAAAAGGGTTTTAAGATCCCCGATAAATATCCCAAACGAGGCCAAGCCCTGGCCTCGTTCAAGCTCCTGATGCGAGATAAAATAGTTAAAATAAAGTAGTCGGGCGTAAACCTTTGCGGTGAATTTCAAAAATTGCGGCCACTCATTTGTAGTAGCATTGTGGACCACCAGCGAAGTTTCGTCTGACAAAATTAAATTTTTAAAACTAACTAGCAAAGGAAGATATTTTCGCACCGACTGAATCAGGCTGGGCTTTGGGGATTCAGATTTTAAAGAAGGAAAGTGGGCGTCAAGCTCGTTAAGAAAAACCAGCAAATCTTTTAAATCATATTCGGTTTCGAAAAGCTGAGCCAACGATTCTGCGAAGTCGACCAAGTTAAACTCGGCTTCGCGTGCGTAACTTTCGGCTGCGGATCGCTGCCGGTTCTGAGGACCCCACCGAAGCGTTAAATAATCACCAAAGTTTAAAATTTTAACTGCGATTTCTCGGAAACTGTTGACCTTCACTTTTGCATTGTCAAAGTCTTCAGGACTCCAATCGTCCAGGCTGCCTCCGAAAAAAAGTCTTTTGATTTTCATCCCTTCGACAATCATTTTGTCCGAAATTTGAAACTCCGGAAAAATTTTTTCTAAGACACGTAAGATTTCAATCAGCTCTTGTTGAGTAAAACGTCCTTTGGGTTTTTCGCGAACCATATCACCTAAATATGAAAAAAGGTCCTCGATGGATTTTACGACGTAGGCCAATTCCTCGCCCTTGGAACTCGAGGAAACTTGGCGGATAAAATAGTAGTAGCGAAGATACTGGACGTAACCCCGACTACTGAGCAGCGCAAAACGTCGCCATTCATTAGCGGCGACAATTTTCTGGTCCCCACCGGTCAAAGTTCTCTTGATGGTTTCAACCAAAGGGATTGCCGATTTTAGCTTTTCTAAAAAAGGCCACGCACTAGAGTTTGCTTCCGATTCCAAAGACGAAACAGACAGAACTAAATGATAAAAATTTTCGATACGATACGAGGCCCCGTTTCGTTCAAAAATATCCGTCAGCTCTCGGGTCACACGCTGGATAGTTTCATTGCTTTGCTCGAAATAATTGACTTCGGAAACTAAATCTTCGGTGGGACTTAGGCGCCAATTTAACGAATACACTTTCATAAATGGCAAAAGTTCCAGACTAAAACCTTCAAGTTGCCGGGTCAGTTGTATCAATCGCAGAAGTTCGGGGCCGGTCACCACTTGGTCAGAGCCGCCAACGAACAGCTGCTTAACATACATAATTTGTTGCAGTAGTTCGTCCGATATTTTGGTATTTTTGAGAAAGAAGAATTCAAAAAAACCGGCGATCTCCCGGGGGGCAAATTCGTTTTCTTTAGCCCCTTTAACGTTTTCTACAAAAGTCTGAATGGCCTTGCCGTAACACTGCCACTGGGCGGACACCGCCGCGGGCTGGGCGGTTCCTTCGACAAACTTTCCAATTGTTGTTGACGTTTTTTTCAAACACGTCGAATCGAAATCTATTTTAATTCCTTTGAACGGAAGTTGAGGGGTGCCGTCAGCTGTTGGGTTATTGAATAGGCCCTTACTGCAGCCACCTAATAAAGTGACCGAAAGCAAAAAAACGGCAATGGAGATTTTTAAATACTTTTGAAAACTAAAACACATATCCCAGTCCGGCAGTGACTCGGTCATTGCCCCGAAATTTGTTAATAAACCGATCGTCAAAATTATCTTTGGCTTGATCCACTGCAAGCACATCCAGCGCTAGCCTGGCGGACAAAGACCGTCGACTCCACTTTCCACCAAAACTTAAAACGTCCCCCTGCTGATCGAAATCGCGAATCCAATCCACTGAAAGGGCATATACTGATTGAATGAAAGCGGTGGAAAAAACTGCACCCAGTTTTAAGGCCGAAGTAAAATTAGTCCGGCGAGGGAAAAGTGAGCCTTGCACTTGTCCTTTAGAATCGACATCGACCGTAGGTAGCGTTTGCAAACGCATTAAGTCCGCGTGCACTTTAAGGTCGTCTTCGACATCAAGTCCGTAAAATGTTTCGACTCCTAAATTTATGGCTGCCAACGGCTGAGGCTGTTGTTGAAGCCACTGGATACGACTATTACTGTCGACCTGCTGGGGATTTGATTTCTCGGGGTTTTCGAACAGGATTGAAATTTCAAATTTATCTTTATCTGGAGTTCGCATTCCAAAATCCACACCACCCAACTGATGATAGGTGACAACTGGACCCACCACGGCCACTCCGTTTTGATCGTTATTTCCATTGGCCAAAAGAAAACGCTCGTAGCGAAGCGAAAGGGCGTTGATGGGCTTTCTTCCAAAATGCAAATTCAAATAATTGCCAGGCTTGTCGGGATTGAATCGATATCGAACTCCGAACCCGGGTTTAAAAACCAAGTCTTGCATTTTGACTTCCTCTAAAGAGTAGAGAACTTTGATCTCTTTGTTAAACAAAGAATAGGTCGACGAGGGAGACTGAAACCAGCGCGAGTCCGACACCAAAGATTTATCTTTTTCTTTAATTTCAGGGCCCATTGTCGGAATAAAAATCGGAGTCGCAAAAATTAAAAAGTCATTATCGCCGACAGAGTAATTGTAGAAGGCGCCAGTCAGACCTTGCTCGGCCGGATCCAAGGGATTTAAATTCAGCAGAGGCTGCCACATACTTAGCTTCCATGCGTGGTCGATTCCGCTCCAAAATTCTTTTTTACGGCCTAAAGTGAAGCTGCTGTTCAGACCCGAACTTTGCGTGTAGGCCTGGTTGACCCCTAACAAGGACGTTCCCCAGTCCACGTTGGAGATTCCGGTCATTTCAAGTTTTTTATTCCACCGCGATCCTTTGAATTGAGAATCAATATCGGCTCGCAGAAGTTGGCTTTGGTTCAATTTTGGATTGCCCGGAATTTCACTAAAGTATTGGGTAAATTCGTACTCTAATCCCGTTTGAGTTCTGGATTTGTTGCTGAGCGAAGCCCCTTCGGAAAAATTCAGCGTGCTAGACGAATCTTGCGATTTGCCCCTGCAGCAAAACAGCACGACTAACAGACCAACGAAGCGGCCACAAATATTTAGCCTGGCGAACAGACTCCCCCAACTGAATAGCAAATCGAAACCCCTCCCGATTCGAATCAAGAGTAGCAAGGGACTTTTGTAATTTGCGAGATAATTAATTTTAGATTTCTTGCGTTAGGCCCCGCCTTGAAAAAAACTAGACAATCAAGCGCTATGGATTTTGAATCACAAAAAAGGATGTGACCATGCCTGAAAATGCTTTACTTGAAAAACTTTTGTCCAAGCTTTGGGAAGACTACTATGATTTGAACCCGTCGGCGAAAAAGATTCATGATCTGTTTGAAGCGCAAGGGGAACAAGTCGTCAACGATCATATTGCCTTACGTACTTTCAATCATCCGCGATTAGGAATTGAAAATTTGGCTGGTTTTTTTAAAGCCTATGGATACCAGGAAAAACAGGATTATCATTTCAAGGAAAAAAAACTTTACGCGAAACACTACGAGAATAACGACGAAAATCTGCCCAAGATTTTTATCAGCGAACTGCTCTTGGAAAAAATGTCGCCCTTCACACAAAGCGCGATCGAACAGTTTGTTTTAGAAATTCCTCGAGAGGCCCTTCATAAAGAAACATTTTTATTCTCGGGGCGCCAATGGAAAGCCAGCCATCAAACCTATTTAAAGTTGGCGGCAGAGAGTGAGTATGCTTCGTGGGTCTATGCGCACGGCTTCCGCCCCAACCACTTTACCGTGAGTATAAATAGCCTTAGAAAATTAACCGACATTGAAAAGCTCAATCAATTTATTCAAAGTCACGGGTTTTCGCTGAACACTTCTGGGGGGGCGATTAAGGGCACTCCTGCAGAATTTTTGGTCCAAAGCTCGACGATGGCAGAGCCGGTGGAAATGAAATTTCAGGATGGAACATTTAAAATCCCAGGGTGTTATTACGAGTTCGCCAAGCGATATCCGATGGCCTCGGGAAAATTGTATCAAGGCTTTGTCGCAAGCTCTGCCGATAAAATTTTTGAAAGCACGAACCGGCTTTAGGCGACTTTTTTTAACATGGAATTTTCTAAAGACTCGGGGTCGATTTGCGGCGCCCAAAAACGATGGCTCTCAAGAAATATTTTAACCAGGTGCGGGTCAAACTGAGTGCCCGCATATTTTTGAAGTTCTTGATAGACGACATGTAATGGCAGACCTTTTCGATAAGACCGATCCATGGACATGGCATCCAGCGTATCAACGATCAAAATAATTCTAGATAAGATCGGAATATCATCGCCTTGAAGTTTGTCGGGATATCCCTGGCCATCAAGACGTTCATGATGATTTCTAACTGCTGGAAGCAAATTGGTGAAAAACTCATTTTTGTCGGCGGCTAGGGGCTGGACAATTTTTTCACTCATCACAGGGTGGGACTTCATAGCAACATACTCTGATTCGTTTAATCTTGCGGGTTTGTGAATGATATTTTTATCGATTCCCATTTTACCCACGTCATGAAGAGCGCCCGAAAGTTCGGCCAATTTCTGCTGGTACGGTGTCAATCCTGCCGACTGCGCTAATTTCGCCGAATACTGACCCACACGCAGGCAATGGAAATAGGTCAATTCATCGACAGTCTTCAAACCTGCTAGTAGCGAGTTGACGGCCGAGACAGTCCACTCGGGAATATCCCCATGAGAGATGAGTTTTTCATTTTTCTTCGACAAAAGTCCCCCGAGATTATTATCTCATCGGAACCGCGCAAAGGATGTTGAGTTTTAATTAAAGTTTAGTCCGTCGTTGTCCCATTTCGAGAATTCAAGGAAACTCAGTCGTCACAAAATGAGACGCACCCACGAAAGCCTTAAAAAAAAATTGCCACATTTTTTTTTAAGGCGAATTGATCTGAAAAAAATATCGATCTGAAATTGACGGCTATTCTGTTTTAATTTAGATCTTAATGTCCGCTTAAAAACTTTTTCTGGAACAAAAGGGGTAGTTCATTGTCGGAAGATGGTCCAAAGGTTTTCTCTACAAATTTTCTCATAGGCCGTATTAAAAAACCGAACCTTGCAATCCTTTCGAGTTTGGTGCCCGCATCGATTACTTTAGCCGTTTTCTTATTTCAGCCAACTGATGTTTTAGCTATATCAAGCTGTCGCAATCCCATGAAAGCTTTCCCAAAGTGGGTGAGCGGCTTTCCGGCATTTGATCCAAGCCGCAATTTGGTGGCCGTAGTTGGTGGAGTTTCATCCGGGGCTGCTCTGTTTCCCGAGGCCCATAATCCAGTCATATCGAAAGATGCGTTTACGATTTTAATTGAAGACCGCGAAATTCCTGACCCCACTCTGGCAAAGCCAAAGAAAGATGTTGATTTGGTGATATCCTGGAAAGCTTATCGCGGAAATTTGCAAAAACTCATTCAGATTCTTAAAAGCCTGGGTGGCCGTATCACCGGCATTCTGCCCGGTTACGAAGACGTTGTCCCTTTGACTATTGAACTTCAAAATTCTGGCGAGTTTCCTGATGTCCCAATAACCGCGGATCAGGTGGGGCCTTTGCAAAGTAAGTCGGACTTAGGAACTGTGTTACAGGCCCATGGCCTAACCGAAAGGGTTGACAAAGTCTTTGATAACCCCACTTACTTCGAGGCCTGGCTGAATACTTTCACCATCGAAAATGGCCCCAATAGAGAATTGAAACACCCTTTGATGTTTAAACCCGACAATGGCGCCTCTAGTGTCGGCAGCAAAAAAGTTCAGACCGTGGACCAGGCACTTTCAACTTTTAAGCATCTTATTGGAATGCGAGTTCCAAATGGAACCAAAACCAAGTCTGTTCACGTTTCAAGTTTTATTGAGGCCCCAGAGTTTGCGGTGAATTTTTCTAAATCATATGATCCCAAGACAAAAAAAGAAATTTTCAAAGTTTCCTCGCTGATTTTAATCTTGAAAGAGTTCCACGATGGCCATCCTTTGTACAAAAGCGAATTTCTTCTGAATCCCTTTGACCCACAAATTTCTGAACAACTGGTTCGATTGCTAGGGCCCGCTGCAAAAAATTTAAATCTTCTGAAACTGATGGAGGATATTCGGATCGCAGCTAATGCCGTGGGTTTTAGAAATGGCCCAGCCCACCCGGAAGTCTTTTTTAGCTTTGACAATCGTTCAGAGCTCTTTGATTTTGCGGGCCGACTGATGGGCGGCGGCCGAAGCGACTGGGTCGCACGAGCTTCAGCGCAAAGGTTAGGTGACGCGCACTTCGGAATGGCATCCATTCTGAATTCAAAATATTTTGCCAGTCTTCCAGACTTTAACACTCCGGCGGCCCATGCCGCTGTAGTCTTTCTGCGCACCACGACCGGAGGGAGCATGAGTCGCAGCGCCCGCGCCGCCTTGTCACGTTTAATTCAGTCGGGCGAAATAAAATCCCAACTTAAATTAAAAGTAAAGCCCGTGGGAAAGAGCGTCGAACCCACTACCGACCTGATCAATTATCCCGGATGTATCGAATTGGTTCTCAACAAAGATAAAGGATCTTTCGATGACCTGTTATCTGATATGGAAAAAATTGAAAATCTGCTTTGGATTGATGAGAGATAACTTGATCTTTAAAGATTTGGGCTCAGCAAAAAAGACCAGTCAAACGGAAAAAACGGTTTCACTGAACAGGCGATTTCTTTTTTTCCGCCGTATTTTTTAAACCAAGTCATTAGATCACCTGCGATTTGGGCCCGAGAAGGATTTGCCTTTTCTTTTTTTGATTTTCGATACACCAGAGAAAAAAACAAATTCCCCTTATTTTGGGTCGAAATCATCCCTGCCAAGCTGATCGCAGGACTGACTGTCCCCGTTTTAGCGACCAAAGAACGCGTGAACTCATCGTTTTTGTAGAAATCCGAAACCGTGCTGTTTTCGCTGGGCGAAGCATCCGACCCGGCCACAGGAAGAATATCTTCAATCCCCGCCTGCCCGTCTTTGACTAGAATTTTATCAATATAAACTAAGACCCGAATCACCGAACGGCAGTTGGCGACGTTATAAAGGCTTTTCTTGTAAAGCGTAATGGGATAACCAGATCCGCTAAAAAAAATAAAGTCTTTTTCCGACAAACCCAGCTCGTTGTCCGCGAACTTATTAAATGCCTTAACCCCGCCCATCGACTTGAAGAATACCGCCGCCATATAATTGTTAGAATCACGATTCATTTCTTTCAAATACAGCATCAAGCTTTCAGACTGATAAACAATCTTATTTTCAGGGGCCACATTTCGTTCGTCGACCCGGGAATCCAAACTAGCGGATATATGTTGGACATCCAGAATCAGTCTTTCCGGCAGCCTTATGCCTGCTTGGCTCAGCAACCTGTCCTTAAGAGATTCATAGCCAACATTCAGGGTCACCAATTGGTTCAGAAGCTCGCCGATAACAAATTTTGAGCTCAACTTGCCTTCATAAGCTTGATGCGCATTGAATGCTAATTTTTGGTAGCGCAAAAAATAAAACTGACCGTCGAAAGTTAAATTGCGAATATGGTGAATTCCTTTTTCGTTCAGTCTAGCCACGAGGTACTGAAAACTGCCGGTTGAAAAATAAGGATCATTATCCCCTTGAATATGAACATCCCAAAGATCAGGTGAAACCTGTTTTAAAAATGCTTGTGTGCGAAAATGGCCATCGGGCCCACGAACAGCTAAGGCCCAAGCCGACGTAAAAACCTTGCTGACAGAACCAATGATCGCTTTTTTTACCGAGATCGAAGAAACCAAGAACTGATTTTGCTGAGGATCAAAAAGGCATTCTTGATCCTTCTCCCAAGCGGCTGCTTTGCCTGGCAAGCCAAGGATCGCCAGATGGCTTAAAAATAAAAGAAATAAACCCCTCACAACCATACTTTCACAGCATAACAAAACAAACAGCTATAGGTCCAGATTCGACTGCAAAAATCAACGTCTTAAATTACTGAAACGCCAAAAAAATTTGTTGAGCGGCTTTTCGGATTTGAAGCTGAAAAGCAGGCTCCAGGAATGAAATGACCCACCCTTCACTTGAAATCAGATCTGAAACAATTAAAAAAGCGACGCAAGGGATTTGGTAAAATTCACCAAAAGAATACAATGCCGAGGTCTCCATATCCACTAAAGGGGCTACTAAATCCAAAGCTGTTTTTCGAAAGGCTTCGGTTTCGCGAAAGGGAGCGTCGGTACTGACTACGGTTGCTGCCGCATAAGACGGGGCCTGGCCCAAGAGGATCGGCGTCACGAAACTGTGATAGGTTCGCTGGTAGTGCAATGAAGTGCCCTCGGCGATCAGAGCGCGTTCTGCAAAAAATATTTCTCCGGGTTGAATTTTGGGATCGAAGCTTCCACAGCTTCCGAAACTTACGAATTTTTTGGCACCTTGCGCGCGCAAGATCTCCAGCTGAAAAATCAAATGGGCTGCGCCCAGCCCGGTGGACCAAAGTAATATTCCTCCCAAGAACTGAGCGCGGTCAAACTGCAGGCGCTTAAGGCTATTTTCTTTGACCAAGAAGTCGAAAACGTTTTTCTGAAACACGATGATCACTACTTCTATTGAAAAGTCGACTGAGTCCGAGAACGAGCCCGATTTTTTTTTTCGCAGGTAGCTCAGCAGCTGCGAGCTTTGAGTTAAACTTTTGGACATAGTCATTGAATCCTAAATGGGAATTAGTTAGTTTGTCATGTCTTAGGTCAAAACGTTCGTAGAGCCAAAAACTAAAAAAAAAGGATTTTTTACGTGTCATCCCAACGGATCATTTACAAGTTAACTGTAGAAAAAATTGTCGATCACACGCCCTCGATCAAAGAACTTTTTTTAAAAACCCAAGAAGCTTCCGAATTTCAGTTTCGAGCCGGGCAGTTTGTTTCGTTGCATGTGCCGCAAACTGAAAAGCCAGTGCTTCGGGCGTATTCGATAGCCTCGTCCGCCTTGAGTAAAAATGGATTTCGTTTGATTTTTAAATACGTCCCAGAAGGAAAGGCATCGACTTATGTTTGGGCGCTTCAGCAGGGTGAATCAGTACAAATCACTGGTCCCTTTGGACGCGTTTTTTTTAAAGAACCTCCGACGGAACAAGTGATTTTTCTAAACACCGGCAGCGGAGTCTCGCAACACTATTGTTATCTTGAAACTTTTCTTGAGCAGTACCGCGATCGTCGCTATCGATTGCTTTTTGGAGTGCGAAACGAATCTGAAATTTATTATCAAAATGAATTAGAAATTCTAAAGTCCCAATTGCCCGATTTCCAGTACGAGTTTGTCTTGAGTCAACCCTCGGCAAGCTGGACCGGAAAAAAGGGCTACGTTCAAAACTTTATCGATGGTTTTGATTACAATCAAAAACAAAGCACTTTCTATTTATGTGGCAACGGGGGGATGATCAAAGAGGTTAAAGCCAAATTGGCCGGAGAAAATTTTGATAAAAACTATGTCCTCGCTGAAAGCTTCGATTGAAATTTTTGTAGCCACCGTTTTTTGGGGGTTTGGCTTTGTTTGCGTGGTCTGGTCCATGGAAGGTCTTTCCGCTTCCGCGATTACTTTCTTGCGCTTTTTTATCGCATTTGTAGTTGGCTGGATCGCGGTTTTTTTAATTTCGCCAAAATCTTTTGCTATCCACCAACATGAACTGAAGCTTTCTATGTGGGCGGGCCTATTGATCGGATTGACTTTAATTTTACAGACATATGGTTTAGAGACCACAACCCCAACCAAGTCGGCTTTCGTGACTACATTGTATGTGATTTTGGTTCCGCTTTTTTCTTTTTTGTTTTTTAAAGAAAAAGTATCGTCGTTTTTATTTTTCTTGGTGCTATTGTCGTTGCTTGGAACTTATCTGTTGGTCGAAGTGGAGTTCTCCAGTTTTAATGTGGGGGACTTTTTAACTTTCGCGAATGCGATCACAGCTTCTTTTCATATTTTGTATATGAACTCGATGAGCCGCAAAACAAAATCGCCTTTTTTATTCAACGTCTATCAGTGTTTGTGGGCCAGCGTTTTTACTTTGCCACTTTTTTTCTTTTCGTCGCGTTGGAGTTTTTCAGCTTTAACCTGGAAGGGTTACTTGGGCTTGGTCAGTTTGGCTTTGGGATCAAGTTTGTTAGCCTTTTATTTGCAATTGCGGGCTCAGAAAGATTTGTCACCGACCCGGGCAAGTCTTTTGTTTTTATTGGAGTCCCCAATTGCGTTGATTTTTTCTTTCTGGCTTTTAAAAGAACGTTTGGGGACCTTCCAGTGGGCGGGGGTAATAATTATATTTACCTCTTGTGCTCTTACCGTTTTAGTCCAGAACTCAAAAAAAAATTCTTAAGATACAGAGCTATCCCTTTTTTTTTAGCTAGCACTTAGTCTAGTTTTTAGTTCCCACTATTAAATTCTAGTCCCTTGGTCCCGAGACGTTGTGTGAGTTTCCCCACCAACGGAGTGAATCTTATGAAACATGAAAGCAAAAAATTAACGTTGCGAGTGGGTCCTGTGCTTGAGTTTTTATTTTTATTCGTGAGCCTCTTTATCTGGACCGCTTGCAATCCGGTAAAATTCAATACGATTCAGAAATCCGAACAAAGCCTAAGCCCCGCTAGTCCTACGCCACCTGCACCCAATACGCCACCACCGGCTGTGGTCGAAGTCCCACCAGTTATTTCGCCGCCGCCACCAGAGCCGCCACCTGTGATTCCTCCGCCGCCGCAAAAAACTTATTCAGAATTTCAAGGTATTTGTAAAGATGGTGATTCGATTTCAAGTTGTTTGAAGTGTATCAACCCACACATTCCAAAACCAAAACCGGTTCCAAAACTTTCTTCTAAGGCTCAGAAACTGGCGCAGATTATGGCGCTGTCTTGCCCGATCAGAAATAAAAGTGATCCAGCTAACTACCAGGTACCGCCGCCTTACGAAATCATAAAAGCTAGATTGTTAGCGTGCCACGAGAAAGTTTATCCCGATTCAAAAGTCAGCGGCGACCAACAGCAAACTTTAGATCGGCTGTTAGGTCCTGATCCGGGGATGCGGCAGAAAATATTTAGCGGCCTTTGGTATCAGCCGCCCCACACCGACCATTTCGAACTTTACTTTGGATTAGAATCCAAAGAAGCACGTCGAATATTTTGTTACCAAGACGCAGGCCTAAGTGGTGATTTAATGACTTCCGAATACGCCATTGAATGTTTGAACAGTCGCGATAACTGCTGGGCATGGCAACACAACCCAGCGGCGCAAAATCGATGGCGCGAAGCTCAAATTTTGCGAACACAACTTAAAAGCTGTTTAGATCAGCCGTGGGAATTGAATCCACCCCCACTCTCACCATCACCGCCCGAGAAAAAATGTGAATTTAAAATTTTCGAAGGCACAGATTTATTCCGAATCGCCGGGCAATTTGAAATCTTAAAGAAAGCAGGATTCAGTCTATCGATCGAAGATAAAAAGCAGTGTCTGCAGGTGACCGAATTCACCGATTTGTCAACCGAAGTGCGAGTCTCTGGTTACCGCTGCCAGTAAAATCTCTACTGGCATTGACTGACTGACATGGGCAACGACAGCGTAAAATCCGCCTGGTCATAAAAACCACTTTTAAAATCTTTTGCTGCAGAAAAAACATCAAGTCCGCGAATCGCATTCTGAATGTCACCTTCAGAAATTTCAAACCGAGCAAAGTCATTCGGCACTCCGTAAGTCCTGAACCCGATTTTTCATTACAGGCAGTGGCTCTTTTCAATCATCGAAATTCCCTCCCGCATTCTTCAACTTAGAAGTGACAAGCACTTTTTTAATCGGCACCATTTAAGAAACAAACGGAGGATTTTTTATGAGGCTGACTCAAAACACGATTTTAATTACGGGCGGAACCAGTGGGATTGGATTCGAAATGGCTCAGCAACTTTTGCAATTGGGAAATACGGTCATAATCACCGGTCGCGATGGCGCGAAATTGGCGAAAGCTCAAAAACTTTTGCCAAAGGCTCATACCATTTCCAGCGACGTCAGCGATGTAAAAGCCATTCAAAATCTTTACGACCGCGTGACCAAAGAATTTCCCGAGATGAATATTTTAATCAACAACGCTGGCATTATGAAATCGATTAACCTGCACACAGACGACGGAAAGATCGAAGACCTGACTGAAGAAATCACAACCAACTTGATGGGCCCGATGCGCATGACCAAACAGTTTTTGCCGCATCTTAAAAAGAAAAGCCAGGCGGCAATTATGAACGTTTCCTCGGGATTGGCGTTTGTACCACTTCCCATGTCGCCTGTGTATTGCGCGACTAAAGCGGGCTTACATTCGTTCACGCTTTCGCTTAGGGTTCAGTTGAAAAAAACAAATATAAAAGTTTTTGAATTAGCACCGCCGGCCACGCAAACCGAACTACTCAGCGATTGGGATCCCCAAGATATGAAGGGAATCTCTGTAATGAAAGTAGAGCAAATGGTTACAGCAGCCGTTAAGGGAATGCAAAACGATCAGTTCGAAATTCGACCAGGCCAAGCCAACCAATTAAAAATGATGAGCCGCCTAGCTCCGCAGTTTATCCTGAATCAACTTAGCAAACCCGTCGAGCGCATGCTCGCGAATCAGAAGCACTAGCAAGGTCTCGAACAAAGACTATGATAGATTTGCAGCGCCTTTGATTCATCCTAAAGGTGCTAGGTGAGAAGACCCTCTCTGAGAGTCTTCTCCAGGAACGGTGCTGTTAAGCTGTCTTGGGATTTTGCGACCAGCTCTGGAGTGCCAGAAACTAGGATTTTTCCGCCGCCGTGGCCGCCTTCGGGGCCTAGATCGATGATCCAATCTGCGTTTTTCATAACGTCCAGGTTGTGTTCGATTACGACTACGGTGTTTCCCTGCTGAACCAACTCATGCAGAAGCTCGATCAGCTTTTTAGTATCTTCGAAGTGCAGGCCAGTGGTTGGTTCATCTAAAATGTAGAATGTTTTTCCGGTGCCTCGTTTGGAAAGCTCGCGGCTGAGTTTCACCCGCTGAGCTTCACCCCCCGACAGTGTCGTCGAGCTTTGCCCCAAGGTCATGTAATCAAGACCTACTTGGTGCAAGGTCTCAAGTTTTCGCCGAATATTGGAATGATTTTTGAAAAAAACTAAGGCCTCTTCCACCGACATTTTCAAAACTTCGGCGATCGATTTTGAATTGTACTTTACCAATAAAGTTTCGTGACTGTAGCGCGAGCCTTGGCAAATATCGCAGGTCACATACACGTCGGCTAAAAAATGCATTTCCATTTTGACTTGCCCGTGTCCCTGACAGGCCTCGCAACGACCGCCTCGAACATTGAAACTAAAATGGCCGGGCGTAAAACCCCGCAAAACTGAATCTGGCAGTCGAGAAAACAAATCGCGGATCATCGGAAATAAACCGGTGTAGGTCGCGGGCGTCGAGCGAGGAGTTCTTCCAATCGGTTTTTGATTGATCTCGATCACTTTATCAATCAAGTCCGCACCCTTAAGTTCGCGATAGGGTGATGGCCGTGCCGAAGCTTTGTACAGTTTTTGAGAAAGTGCTTTGTACATTGTATCGATGATCAAAGTACTTTTTCCGCTACCCGAAACCCCAGTAACCACAGTCAAAGTGGAAAGCGGAATCTTAAGATCAATATTTTTTAAATTATTTCCTGAAGCCCCTTTGATTTCTAAAAATTGCCCCGACCCTTTTCTGCGCACCAAGGGAATATCAATGCGAAGTTCACCAGATAAATATTTTCCGGTTAAACTTTTAGGATTTTTTTGAATTTCTTCCGGGGTCCCAAGAGCTAAAATTTCACCACCCAATCGCCCCGCCCGTGGCCCCATATCAATAATATGATCCGCGTGACGAATAGTTTCCTCATCGTGTTCAACCAGTAAAATAGTATTGCCGCGACTTTTTAGTTCTTTTAAAATATCCAGCAGGCGCAGATGATCCCTGGGATGCAGACCAATACTGGGTTCATCCATCACGTACAAAACACCAATCAACGACGAACCCACCTGCGATGCCAGCCGAATGCGCTGGGATTCGCCGCCGGACAAAGTTCTGGACGGACGACTCAAGGACAAATAACCGGTACCCACTCGAAGCAAATATCCTAAGCGAATTAAAATTTGCGCTTTAATCTTTTCGCCAATCAAAACTTCTTTTCCGGCCAATT
Organism: Bdellovibrio sp.; assembly: GCA_025359945.1. Lineage (GTDB taxonomy): Bacteria > Bdellovibrionota > Bdellovibrionia > Bdellovibrionales > Bdellovibrionaceae > JANYDD01. The sequence continues at coordinate 18,521 of JANYDD010000050.1, forward strand.
TTAGATTTTGCAACCAGTCCTGTAATTCCTGCGCGCTGATATCGGAAAGTTCAGCGATATTTTTTTGGTGAATACGAACGTTTAAGACCTCGGGTTTTAACCTTGTCCCGTGGCAACTGCTACAAACTTGAAATTCAATTTCTTCGGTTTCTTCGTCGTCGTCCTTTAATTTTTTTTCATTTTTATAGCGATAACGAACTACGGTGGTGACTTTACCGCCCTCGCCGAAAGTGGATTCTTCTTCTTCCACCAAATCTTCGCTGCCCAACCCATGGCAACTGGCGCAAGCACCACGGGGATTATTAAAACTAAAAAATCTGGGTTCAAGTTCGGGAAAACTAAATCCACAAATGGGACAAGCAGCATGCAAGGAATAGAATTTCTTCTGACCAGAAGGGAGACGTTCTAACACCACCCGCCCTTGCGCCATCGAATAGGCCATATTCAAGCTGTCGGAAATACGATGGCGAAAATTTTGCTTTACCGTTAGCTGATCGATCACAAGTTCGATATCATGTGGTTTTGTCTTTTGCAGTTTTACAGCTTGCGAGAGTTCGATCATCTTTCCATCGACCCGAGCTTTTAAAAAACCTTTTTTCTGCCACTTCTGAAACTCGGCTAAAAATTCGCCTTTCTTGCCTTGAGCCATCGGGGCTAAAATATAAAATTTTTCATCAACGGGCCAACCCATCACTTCTTCTAGAATGACTTGGGGTGACTGTGCCGCCACTGGAATTTTGTGTTCAGGACACTCGGCAACGCCGATTTTTGCAAAAAGTAAACGCAAGAAATCATAAAGCTCGGTCACCGTGCCCACTGTGGATCTGGGATTATAGCCCACTGATTTTTGATCAATGGCGATCGAAGGCGACAAACCGGTGATCACGTCCAAATCCGGTTTCTTCAGCTGCTCCATAAAATTTTTAGCGTAGGAAGAAAGCGATTCGATGTAGCGTCGTTGCCCTTCGGCGTAAATAGTATCAAACGCCAGTGATGATTTGCCACTGCCACTAAGCCCGGTGATCACCGTCATTTTATTTCTGGGAATTTGAACGGAAATATTTTTTAAATTGTGTTCGCGTGCGCCTTTAACCCAGATTCCGTCATAGAGTGGTGCTGTCGTCGAAACTTTTACGGATTTTTTTGACATACTGGGCACAATCCAAAAAGTTCAAGCTTATGATAAGTCAGCAGAAAACCTAAATTGCCAGCCACTTCGCGCTGCAGTTTTTCAATTTGCTCGTTTTCAAATTCACAGATGAGTCCACACTTTTGGCAGGTCATGTGATCGTGATGAAGAGCCGTCGAAACTTCGTACCTAGTCGAATGCCCCTTTAAACGAAGTTCGGTCACAAATCTTCCTTCAGAAAGACTTTTTAGCATTCGAAAAACGGTAGCAAACCCCACCGAAGAATCTAACTTTTGGACCTTTTCAAAAAGTTCCTGCGCAGTGATGTGCCCCTGACTAGAATGAAGTGCCTGCAAAATAAGCAAGCGGGGTTGAGTCACTTTAATATTTAACGTGCGAATTATTTTCTTATAATTTTCGAGCTCTTTTTTTTGCATGGATTTCTTTTTTTCATCGTTGGGCCTTGGCAGCGCCACCGATACCGATTCATCAGCGCGAGAAATCATATTCCTCAAGTTAAAATCCCTAAGGTCGGTCACGGCGAACATCCTTTTCAAAAGTGGAAATCGAACTGACCGCATTGTGCGCGTGCAAACTTTCGAAATGTGTCACTTGCACGCTGTGCTGCGGATAAACGGCTTTTAGGTGTGCGGAAATTTTTCGAACAGCGTCCTCGCAAAACATCAAATTCTGTCCGTTCAAACGCGCGAACTCCATTTCATCTTCTCTTTTAACAAGGCTTTGAACGGGTGTTCCCAAGACTTGCTCGACACCTAAAACTAAACTTTTTAAATCTAATGCGGTAATTTGAGAGGTGCTGACAGTGACCAGAGCTTGGCTTTTCTGAGCGTGAGGAGTTGCCACCATTTGCGCTCGAAACCATTCCAGAAATGCTTCCGCGGAAAATTGTTTCGATAAATTTTTAACTTCAGTAAAATACAGTTCCACTTTCTGACGATTAAGCTCGTGCGCCAGCGCCGCCGAATTTGGGCAGGTGCTTGAGTACAAAATCTGAGCGGTCGAAAAAATTTCGATTTTTTCTGGACTGGCCACGGCACTAATTTCGAAATAATTTTGGGACCAAGTTTTTTTCTTGGATTTAAGTGTTTCTCGAACAAAAGGTAGCGAAAATTTTATTTTTAAACAGGCCTGTTGGCTAAGGCCCTGCTGGCAATCCACCATACTTTTTAAAAAATCACGAATTCGATCTAAGTTCAGGCCTCGATCTTTGGACGCTTGGCCCGGTTGACCTAAAAGTTCAAACAAGCGGCTCATGTGAATTCCGCGCACCAAGGGATCGACTAAATCAACCATCAAATCCACTTCTGAGTTTACAAAAATGGAATTTTCGCCTTTGAAATCGATTTGTAAAGGGTACGAAATTCCCTGCATGCCAACCCAATCAATGCCCCCTTCCACCGGATTAACCGTTGGGCCTAATTTTTCAGAATTGATATCTGGCATTCGAAAGGAAGTGCTGTTTTTGAAGGGGGGTTGAATCTCCATAGAATTTTCTATCATAGGGCGTGTTGGCCAAGCAAGGTCAACAGAATCTGTTGGGTTTGCAAAAGTGGCAAACCTTCGATCGACGTCCAATCCGTGGATTCGATTTTTTCAAACAGCGAAATCCCCAGCTTTTCAATTTTATAGGAACCTGCACAGTCAAAGGGCTGATCCCGATCGATGTACAAACTGATTTCCTCGGTACCAAGGCCTCGCATTGTCATTTTCGTTTCATTGGCCCAAGCCCATTTTTGATCGCGATACAGAATGCAAACCGCAGTTACCAACGTGTGTGATTTGCCAGAAAGATTTTCCAGCTGTCCTTGTGCAGACTCTTTATTACCAGGTTTGTTGAAGATCTTGCCCTGGAAGCTGACCAATTGATCTGTACCAATGACGACGGCTTCACTTCCAGCCGGCTGAGCTTGAACCGAAAGGGCTTTTTCAAAAGCCAATCGGTGGGCTAATTCCTGAGAATTTTGAATTTTATTCTTGAAAAAATCCTCGTCACAATTGGGCCTGACAATATCGAAAGCAATTCCCAATCTTTCGAGAAGTTTTTTTCTGTAAGGAGAAGTGCTAGCAAGTATGATTTTAAGTTCAGGTTTTTTTATTTTGCTCACCTTTTCTATCCCATTTTTTAAATATGACTTGAATCGTGCATAACACATTATCAAACTGTTTGAGAGTTTTAGTTGACTGGGAACTTAGGATCTCTTTTGCTGATGGATAAGAATGAAAACACAAGATCAAAATCAACTTTTTAAAGCGGCGCTTGAAGTTCAAAAAAATTCATACTCGCCTTACAGTGGACATAAAATTGGTGCGGCCCTACGGCTTAAAAGTGGCCAAATTTTTTCGGGCTGTAACGTGGAAAATGCATCCTACGGCGCCACGATTTGCGCGGAAAGAGCCGCCGTTTTAAAGGCGGTTTCTGAAGTGGGTTCAATGGTGATCACCCAAATTTGCGTGGTCAGTGACAACTCGCAAGCGTGGCCCCCCTGCGGAATGTGCCTTCAGGTCCTGGCAGAATTTGCGACTTCGGACACTGAAGTGATTTTGGCGACGCCGGCGGGGGTTCAAAGGACCTTATCATTTTCGGCCCTTTTGCCGCACGGTTTCGACGCCGAATTTTTACAATCCAGCTGAGCACTATTTGTCGGCGCAGGCTTCTGGCCCTCTTCGCTTTGTAAAATACTATCTAATCTCTTTTCGATAGTTTTAATAAATTTGGCATCGGTTATTTTTTCTCCAAGATTCTGGTAATCTACCGAGACATTGTTCTCATTCAGTCTCCAAACGACTTTATCGTCTAGCTGGGCCTGAAAAAGCAGTTGTCCTGATTCGCGCATGACGGCTCCGGGCGGCAGTTTGTCGCTCAAAATGGGATTAAAAGTCAGCTTTATCTTTATTATTTGGGCATTTTTGCGAGGAAGGTTTGCAATCTTTTGAAGACGTGAAATAACCCCGTCCATTTTATCGAGATTCAAAGCCCAAGTTTTGGCAAGCTGGGTTTCAATATTTTTTTTGCCGGCAGCGTAAGTTTCAAAACGAATCGCGCGATCATGGGGTGCCTTTGGCGGAGGGGGCGGGGCCACCACTACTGGTGGTTGAAGTGGTTGAACAACGGCAACGGGTGGAGCCTTTTCAATGGGTTTAGGAATCGCTTCGGCTGGCCGATCCGCGGGTTTTTGAATCTTCGCAACTGGGGGAATAGTTTTAAAGTTTTGAGTCTCGATCGAAGAATCAACAATTGGAGGATAGGGAATATCCACTTTGCCTGGAGGGGGCTTAATAGGCTCGGCCTGCGGTACCGGCCTAGCAGGTTTTATTTCGGGCGCCTGAGTTTTTTCAGGCAAGGTCTTCGTTAAAACATCAGGCTGGTGTTTTCCAGTTTTGTTATCGGGCGCTACTTCTGGTTTTGCTTCTGGTTTTGTAGGGGGTTTTAACTCTGGTCGCGCGGCTGTTGTTTGAGCAATTTTCGGCTCTGGTTTTGTATCTGCCTTAGCTTCGAGTTTCAAGTCCGATTTAGAATCGACTTTTGCCGCGGGCTTCGCATATTGCTTTGCTTCGAGTTTCGCATCTGGTTTTGGATCGGCTTTTGCCACAGGCTTCGCATCTGGTTTTACGGACGATTTTACTTCCGGTTTAGCCATATCAGATTTGGGCCCAGTGGGGATAGATTTTACATCGACCTTTATATCACCCAAAGGTTTTAGAGGGCTTTGATTTTCGGTACTGACTCGCCCCGGAGGTTTTAGCTCGGTTGAGCGATCGGGACTTTTACTTTCATGCTTTTCTCGGTCACGAACTCTTGTCTCATTTTGTTGCGGCGTAAGTTCCTCTTTGCGTTCTGGGGTGTGCCAATTAGGCGCCCAATTTTTTTCCAGTGCCTGGCGAGTTAAAACCTCATCACGGATTAACAACCCAGGAAGTATGTAAAAAACATGTTGTCGATCCAAAGTGCTTAGGACCCACAAATCTCTTTCCTCTCCCAAAAAAATCATTGGTTCGCGTTCGTTAATAGATCTCTTTCACAATTGAGCTTTAAAACCAGTTTAAGCAGTTGAATTTAATGATTTTTTAGCGATTTCAATTTTTTCTTTAGATAATTGGATCGATAAATCGATAATTTTATCTACAATTTTTTTGAATTTCTTG
>JANYDD010000051.1 GCA_025359945.1 Bdellovibrio sp.
AAAAACCTGTATCGCAAAATTTTTGGTCAACAGTTCGTCGATGATTTTATCTGGTTCAGGTTCAAAGATAAGATCCGGTGAAAAAGGACTATCCCCGCTATCATTGACCAATGTCTGCAGTGATAAATCTACCGGCAACAAAGTTTCGCAAACCACTTTTTGAGATATTGCCGATTTGAATTCGTTGTAGACCAAACGGACTTCTTCATAGGCGCCGCTCAGGTAAAACCTCATTGCGGTATCTGCAACCTTGGCGGCTAAATTATAAGAAATATCTTTATCCAACCGATTCATTGAATCTAAAATTTGAATTTTTCGTTTGGTTAGATATTCAAATGCTTTTTTTCCAACCACAAACAAATCAATCTTTTCAAGACTGGTTTCATTTACTTTTAAATAGTTTTCCGTGAACTTATTAATATTATTGTTAAAGCCACCGCAAAGCCCACGATCACTAGAGATGACGATCAGAAGAACTTTTCGTATCGACTGAGGCGGCGTTAAAAGCGGATGATGAACTCTTTGAGTCAGGGCAATATTCGAAATAGCTTTCAATAGGGCTTGCGCATAGGGCCTTAGACTAACGATTTGATGCTGGGCCTTCCTGAGCTTAGCCGCCGACACCATTTTCATGGCTTTCGTAATCTGCTGAGTATTTTTGACCGAATCTATCCTCAGTCTTATGTCTTTTAAACTGGCCATTTTTTTCCTATGCCTTAAAGATCGCTTTAAATTCTGTTAAAGCCGCATTCACGCTAGCCTTCAAATCATCTGAGAACGCTTTTTTCTCGGCGATATTTTTTAAGATATGGCTGTGTTTGGTTTTGAAATACTCTAAAGCTTCTTTTTCGTAACGCGCGACTTGGTTTTCTGAAACTACATCCAAATAACCGTTAATCGCAGCGAAAATAATTAAAATCTGGTCTTCCACTTTGGCCGGAGAATATTGGCCCTGTTTCAAGATCTCGACTAGCCGTCGGCCACGGGCCAACTGCTGTTGCGAGGCTCGGTCCAGATCGGATGCAAAAGCAGCAAAAGCTTCAAGCGCCCTAAACTGTGCTAGCTCAAGCTTAATTGTCCCCGCGATTGATTTCATCGCTTTAATTTGTGCGGCTCCGCCCACTCGAGACACTGATTTTCCAACTGAAATAGCCGGACGAATCCCTTTGTAAAACAAATCAGTTTCTAGAAAAATCTGCCCGTCGGTAATCGAAATAACGTTTGTGGGGATATACGCCGAAATATCACCGGCTTGGGTTTCAATAATAGGAAGCGCAGTTAAGGATCCGCCGCCTTTATCTTGTGACAATTTCGCAGCCCGCTCTAAAAGTCGCGAATGAAGATAAAATACATCCCCAGGGTAAGCTTCTCGGCCAGGAGGTCGACGTAAAAGCAAAGACATCTGTCGATAAGCTTGGGCCTGTTTAGTCAAATCGTCATAAATAATCAAAGCGTGTCTTCCGGAGTCCCTGAAATACTCGGCCATCGCGCATCCAGAATAAGCTGAAATAAATTGCATCGGAGCCGGGTCAGAGGCATTCGCAGCGATCACAGTTGTATATTCAAGCGCACCGGCTGCTCTCAATTTTTCAACCACCACAGCAACTGTTGATTGTTTCTGCCCTATAGCTACATAGAAACATTGAACGTTAAGGCCTTTTTGATTAATAATTGTATCAATAGCTATCGCTGTTTTTCCGGTCTGACGATCCCCAATAATCAATTCCCTTTGGCCACGACCAATTGGAATCATTGAATCGATCGCTTTAATCCCCGTTTGCAAAGGCTCTTCAACAGGTTGCCGGTAAACAATGCCCGGAGCTTTTAGTTCCACTACCCTGGAATGTGCAGTTTGGATCGGACCTTTTCCGTCGATGGGGCGACCCAAAGCATCCACCACCCGGCCCAAAAGTGCTTCGCCTACAGGGACCTGCACGATTTTTTTTGTTCTCTTAACTAAATCGCCTTCTTTAATAAATCGATCTTCTCCAAAAATAACAATCCCGACAAAAGAACTCTCAAGGTTCAAGACCATTCCATAAATTTCTTGAGGGAACTCAACCAATTCTCCGGACATGACATTTTCTAGCCCGTAAACTCTGGCCACTCCGTCACCGACCGAAAGAACCGTACCGGTTTCGCTGACTTCAATTTTTTTTGCATACTGATTGATATTTTCTTTAAGAACGCGACTAATCTCGTCGGCGCGAATTGTGGTTTCCATCTAGTGGGATCTCCTTTTTAGTGTCTCACTCATCCGTTTTAAATGTGATTCTAAACTGTCATCAAAAGTCCAACCACCTACTTGCGCGATGGTTCCTCCCAAAAGGGAAGGCTCTTCCTCGAAAGTCAAAATGACTTTTTTTCCTGTGGCTTGGGTGACTTTATCTTCAATCTTTTTTCGCTGTTCAGCGCCTAGACTTGCCGCCGAACGAACTCTTCCGCGGCACACGCCATTAGCATCGTCTGTTAGTTCTTGGTAGGCCATTACAATCTCAGAAAAATACGAAAGCCGATTGTTTTCGGATAGAAGTATGATCGTATTAAATAATTCATTACTTACTTTTTTTTCCAAGCTCAGCTGAATAATATGCTTTTTCTGATCAGGCGAAATGACTGGGGTTTCAAAAAATTCTTTAATTTTTGAGTCCATCGAAAAAACCTGATCTATCAGTCGCAGCTCAGAAAAAACCAATTCAACCTTTTTATTTGCCTCGGCCACTTGATATAGGGCCTGCGCATAGTTTTTTGAAATATCAGATGTCATCTATGAAGTGCTCCAATATTTGAAATAAAATCCACTTGAAGTTTTTGGTGATCCTCGTGACTGACTTGCGCTTCAAAATGGCTTCTTGCTGCCCCCACTGCTTTGCTGATAAGTTGATCTCTCAATTGCCCTCGGGCTCGGTCAGCTTCAAGCGCCACCGCAGACAGAGCTTCTTCTTTCAGTTTTTTTGATAATCCCAAAGCATCACTAACAATTTGAGTCTTCAAATCAGAAGCTTCGGCCGTAGCGCGAAGCAAACTGGCAGCTTCGGTTTGATCTAAAATTTTAATTTTATTTTCTAATTCATTGAGCTCTGCTTGCGCTTGTCTCTTTGCCTGCTCAGCCTTTTGCGACTGACTCAAATAGTCTTCTCTTCTTTTCTTAAAATGTGCGCTCAAAGTTTTTCTAGTTAAAAAATAGATTCCCACAAAAAGGATGACAACATTCACTAACTGAAAACCCATTGTGTGAATGACCTTGGGACTTAATCCATGACCAGTCTCGCCGTGTTCTGACGATGCAAAAGCAGAAGCAAAAGAAAGCAGGCTTACTATTAAAATGGCCCTGAAAATTTTTAAAAAGTTTTTCACTAGTGATTCTTTCCTGTGGGCAAAAGCTTTCCAATAATAGCTTCGCTTAAAGCCGGAACTTGAATGTTCAACTGTGACTGAGCGGTCTTTACATCTTGATCAATCTGAAATTTTACCTGATCTCGAGCCGTTTGCGCTTCGGTTCTAGCTTTAGAAATTATTTTTTCGGACTCGGCGGAAGCGGTGGCCCTAACCTCCTCAAAGATTTTTTGTATCTTTGTTTGAAGGGCTCGAGTTTTAGTCTCGTAGATTTGGTAAGTTTGCTGAATTTTCTGCTGGCTTTCCTGAGCGATCTCTTCGGTACCCTTTGTACTAAGCTCGCGCTTTTGAAGGGCCGCCGTAAAATCCCTAAAGACTAGCTGAGAAATAATAACAAAGCTTAATATAAAAACAAAAAACTGGACGAAAACTGTCCCATTAATTCCTAGTTGTTCAATAATTGCCATTTGGTTTTGCCACTTAAAAAAATTTTGATTGCGAAACTGTCCGACAGTAACATCACAGGTTTAATTCGTGGTCAAGAAACTCAAAAATTCTTAGAAGTGCCGCATTGATTTTTTACGAATTAATTTTTGGGCATGTACGAAGCACCTTCGAAGACCACACCCTCTTCAATTTTTAAACTGGGTGAGGTCACTGTGCCACGAAACACTGCCGGAGGATGCATAACCACTTTTTTTCTAGCGAACAAATGTCCCTCGACTTTTCCGCGAATAATTATATTTTCAGCTTCAATTTCGGCCTGAACGCTTGCCCCGTGATTAATAATTAGGGTGTCTTGGGTAAAAATCTCACCCTTGAACTCCCCGCCGATTTGAACGGTCCCCTCGAATGTAAGCTTTCCTTCGAAGCGAGACCCCGTGTCCAATATAGCGGTAACCTGACCTTGCAGGGGATCTTCCCCAATAGATTTTTCTTTTAGGAGCTCCATAACTAGAACCTCTCGATCAAAGCATTAAGCTCGTCGTCTGAATAAAACTGAATAGCCAGCATTCCTTTACCCTGGTGGTAATTAATCGTGACTTTGGTTGATAATTTTTTCTGCAGGTTTTCCACCAGATCTTTGAGAAAATCCGGAGGTCCAGGCTGATCTACCTCTTTGGTCGCGTTCGGAAGTAGATTTTTATAAGCCAAAACGACCTTTTCCAACTGTCTAACGCTTAGCCCTTCTTCGACAGTTTTTTTAGCTACTTTCACCATTTGCTGGGCCTGGGGTAAGGATAGCAAAACTTTGGCGTGCCCTTGCGAAAGCCCCCCCTTGACCACCATATCTCTAACTTCTGTTGGTAAGCCCAAAAGACGCATGGAATTGGCAACAGTGGCCCGTTCTTTTCCCACTTTTTCCGCTATCTGCTGCTGGTTCAAAGAAAACTCCTGAGCCAGCCTTAAGTAAGCTTCGGCTTCTTCTATGGGGTTCAGGTCTTCGCGTTGAACGTTTTCGATAATTGCAAGCTCAAGAGTTTCTCTATTGGAAAGTGTTTTTACTATGACCGGAACTTCTTGCAGCCCCGCCAACTGAGATGCACGCCACCGACGCTCGCCAGCAATAATTTCGAAAAGCCCTGAATTCAATTTTCTAGCAAGGATCGGCTGCAAAACGCCTTTTTCCCTTATCGACTGCGAAAGTTCCTGAAGCTTTTCTTTTTCAAAATATTGCCTAGGTTGAAAACTCGACGCCTGAAGTTTTTCAATGGGAACATTCCAAACGCGATTTTCAGAACTTCCGCTCAGCGTTTCGGCAGGTTGGGAATTAGAAACCTCGACTTGGGGTTTGGCAGGTAAATTATTTGAAGAGGAAATTTCACTATGTCCTCCGCCCAGCAAAGATCCCAGGCCGCGGCCCAGTCTAGCTTTCTTGTTACTATTATCTTGTATGGTTTCAGCCATTTAAATTTTCCCCAAGGGCGTTAGAGTTTACGGATTCATGTCTCACTTTATGTTTTGTGATAATCTCTTGGGCCAATTCCATGTACTTGATCGCACCAATGGACTTTGCGTCATATTCAAAGATTGTTTGTCCATGGCTTGGGGACTCACTCAATCGAATGTTTCTGGGAATTATTGCCGCAAACACTTTGTCAGCGAAATGATTTTTTATTTCCGAAACTACCTGATGACTAAGGTTGTTTCGAGTATCAAACATCGTCAAAACAATACCTTCGATGTGAAGCTGGGGATTTAGATTTTTTTTAATTAAGCCTGCCGTATTCAGCAGCTGAGAAAGCCCTTCCAAAGCATAGTATTCACATTGAAGCGGGACCAAAAAACTATCGGCGGCAGTCAAAGCATTCAAAGTCAGCAAGCCCAGTGAAGGTGGACAGTCTATTAGTATGTAGTCAAACTGGTTACTCACGCTAGCCAAAGCTTCCTTCAGGCGATATTCTCTATTTTGAATATCCACTAGTTCAATTTCCGCGCCCACCAAATCGGGGTTTGCAGTGACTACCTTCAGTCGCTCGTGGTGAGTATTCATGATGGTTTCCTGGATATCCATCTCGCCAATCAGAACGTGATAGATATTTTTCTCCTGGGACTCGTATCTTTTCAGACCCAAACCACTTGATGCGTTGCCCTGTGGATCCATGTCCAGAAGTAAAACCTTTTTTCCCGAGAGCGTTAGGGCCATTGAAAGGTTGATCGAAGTTGTTGTTTTTCCAACGCCGCCCTTTTGATTTGCTATGCAAATTATTTTAGACATTTTCACCCCTACTTTTGTCTTGGAGCTTGTTTAATTTAGACTCACTATTTTCTGCGAACATTTCAAGATTTTTAATCATGACGCCGATATCAAGAGCGTTCCATGTGGAACAATTATGAAATATTCGACAGCTATACTTTTTCTAATTTTGAGTTCCTGCCAAAAATTTGATGAAAGCCCCGAGCTTAAGGATCCCATATATCAGGACATCCTGAAACAAGCCGACGACGAAAAGAAATCGGGGGATGCTCTAAGAAAAACTCTCGTGGCCTCCGAGAAAGACGCGCGCGAAGCTAAAGAAAAAAAAGGCGAACTGCGTATAGCAAAAAAAAAGATCGAAGAAATCTCTTTAAACATAGTCAAAGCTCAGCAGCGCGGCGCCAGCCAGGAATTTCGCGCGCTAAAACGGAAGGCTTACGCCAGACAACAATATAAGCTGGCCTTTTCCAGGGGCGAGCCTTGGCCTCAGGCCTCAGAGTTTCTGCAATATCAAGAGTTTAAAGCAGCTCAGTCGCGATCACGATTATGGAAGCCGGACGCCCGCATCAAAGAAAAGACTGCAATGGCCAAAAAGGGGGCCTCCGGAAAGCACGGTTCCCCGTCAGAAGCAACGGGGCCGACGCATTAAAATTTCCCTTGTTAGAGAGCCGTCCAAAACTTCGCACATTCTTATCCCATATTTTGCGAAAGACTCTGCGCTTAAGCATTTAGAATCATTTAGATTTAAAATGCGTCGAGACTTTCCGAAGCAACTACCACTCCCGGTAAAATTTTGACTTTTACTTGGGACTAAAGTTTTGAGTAATCAGATGATTATCCAATGATTTCAAATATTAAATAGGTATCCACACGATCCGTATTGACCAATTGTCATTGTGTACTCTGAAAGCTGGATATCTACGTACTCATCAGCCAATCTGATTGACTACTAAGCAGCAATAGATAAGCGCCAGCCCGTTTTTACGAGGCCAAATTTAGCGTAGTAAGAATTTGTCGCCCAGACTTTCTCAATGAACCTCTCAAAACGATAGAGATTCCGAAACGAACTAGGACCAAAGCTTTAAATGAGCTTTTCGTGTTTTAGAAATAGTTAGAACGATTATTAAGTTACTCGAAATAAAGCGTTAATCAGTTTTAAGTCGGTAAGGGTCGATTTAACGTCTTTAACAATATCTTTAACAACAGAGCCCACTGGCCAATTCCCATGACTGCTGCAATAATTTAAGGCACTGACTATTCAAAGCGTTAAAATTGGGCATTTTTTGGATAGTCACGCAATACAGCATGAGTATCCATGACTATCCATGCTGTATTGCGTGACTATCCATATCGATAAATCAATGTCATTTAACACTAAATAATTGAGTTTCCCGTTGTATTTAAGGCAAGTGAGCGTGGGGCGTAGGCTCATTCCCGCGAAAGAAGCATTTGTTAACAATCCCCCCCCCCAGGGCTGACTCATTAAAATTTCCTCTGTTAGGGGCACGTACAAAAACTTGCCCCTTTTTTTGCCTATATTTTAGGAAAGGCTCTGCCATTATGCGTCTAGAATCATTTCGATTTAGAATACGTCAACCACGTTGTTATGGAAGCCAATTCTTATAGTTTAAGATCATTTTCTATACTCTGCCAGATATAAATTCACGGAACATCGCGACCTGCAATCCAGGTCCGCAATATCTGTTAACCCCAATGTATTTGGTTGGGAGTTCCACGTGGAACAAATGAATTGTTGTTTCGGGTCCCGCGAGCTCTCGCACGGTGACCCATCGCTTAAGAGCTTTCGTCCTATCAGGGCACCCGCAATTAAATTTCCTTTTCAACAAACCCTTATGAACCTTCGCACTTTCGCCCCCTTTACATTAGGAAAGTCTCCGTGCCGACGGATTCAAAATCCAAATTACTTTAAATCCGTCGGCGCTGTTCACGCCATCGTTCTCACAAATTTAAAATGAATTCTGCTGTGCAAAATTACGTAGACGCCCGTTTAGAAATAAAAAATCCGTCTGTGCCGGATCAATCCGGGTTTTTAACTGTTTTAACTACGGCGTATTTAATCTCACCAGCCGGTAACTTATATTCACCAACCAAAGATGGCGTCCAAAATGTACAAAGCTGAGTCGGAAGTTCTGAAACCTCGTTAGACCATTCCTCGCTTTTCATATGGTAGTAGGTGCCGCCCGCCGCAAAAGGTCTTCTTGTTAACAGTAAAGCTTTTGACAAAGGTGCAAAGGCTCTGGAGACTGCAACTTTAACAGAGTCATTGGGCAAGGATTCCACTTGAACATTCAAAACCTCAAAATTAGTCGCCCCGACAGCTGCTTTCGCGATTTTCATAAATTCACATTTGCGTTGGTCGACTTCGACAGCCTTAATTTTCACGTTGGGGTTTAAAATTGCAAAAATCAAAGACGGAAACCCATTTCCAGCTCCAAAGTCATAGATTTCTGAAATTTGCTGGTCCTTAAAAACAATCTCATTTGCCAAAATTGAATCTGCAAAGTGGATATTGTCGGCATGAAACACTGTCTTTGCAGAAATTAAACTCAATTTGTCGTTGTATTTCAAAAGTAGCTCGTGAAATTTTTTGAGACTAAGCAAAGCGTTCGCAGGCAAAAATTTAAACCACTGATCAATCCTCCAGTGGATTATTCCTTCCAAACTGGGGCTAGCTTCGGGTTTTCGATTTTCCAAGCAAAGTCTCCTTGGCAGTCCTTGTTCTCATAAAGATTAACAACGACTGGATGGCAGAAGGATTCACGCCGCTTATTCTTTGAGCCTGTCCCAAAGTTCTTGGCCGAACACGATTTAGCTTCTCCCTCTCCTCGGCAGAAAGACCTAATAAACTTAAATAATCCAAATCCACAGGAAGCAATGTTTCCTCAAACTTGGCAGCTTGGCCGATCAATTCATTCTGACGCTTTATATAACCGTCGTACTTTACTTCGATTTCAACCGAGTCATTGATATTGGGATCGCTCAAAATATCTGACTGATGATCAAATCCAAGACCTTTAAGGTGTGAACAATTAATTTCTGGGCGACGCAGCAAATCTTTGTAACTTATCGATTTTAATAAAACTGACGAGCCAATTTCCAGAAGCTTTTTTTGAGTTAATTCATTTGGGTAAAGCTTTTGGTTACCGAGCTCTTTTAACAGGGCTGACCTGGACTCACGCACTCCAAACATAGCCTGCTGACGACCCTCTGGAACTAAACCGACATCGGCAGCAACGTCTGCTAACCGATCGATAGTATTATCTTCTCTTAAAACTAATCGGTGTTCTGCCCTAGAGGTAAACATTCTATAAGGCTCTTGGGTCCCCTTGGTAACCAAGTCATCTATTAAAACTCCGATGTAAGCCTGACTGCGACCAAGAACCAAGGGCGATCGGTGAGAAACTCTAGCCGATGCGTTAATGCCTGCAATCAAGCCTTGCACCGCGGCCTCTTCGTAACCACTGGTGCCGTTGATTTGCCCTGCCAGAAATAAATTTTTAATTGGCCTAGTTTCAAGTGAGTGAAATATTTGTTGGGGCTCAACAAAATCGTATTCAACAGCATATCCATATCTCTCGAACCGAACATTTTCTAAACCAGGGATTGTCCGAATAAAAAGGTCCTGAACGCTTCGCGGCAAGCTGGTTGAGATTCCCTGCAAATAAATCAAATCAGTCTCAAGACTTTCGGGCTCTAGAAAAGTTTGATGGCTTGTCTTCTCTTTGAAACGAACAACCTTATCTTCAATACTTGGACAATACCTTGGACCCACGCCCTCGATGATTCCGCAATAAAGTGGCGATTTGTTTAGATTTTTATTAATAATTTCATGTGTTTGATCGGTTGTCCGCGATAAGAAGCAAGGAACCTGCTGAAGCTTAAACTGACGCTCAGATCCAAAACTAAAAGGGTAAAAAGTCTGATCTCCCCACTGTTCGATCGTTTTACTAAAATCAATCGACTGCCGGTTAAGCCTTGGGGGTGTCCCAGTTTTTAGTCTTTGCACTTTAAATCCAAAAGCGGCCAATTGGTCGGATAGTCCATGAGTTGCTGGTTCTCCGACTCTCCCCCCCGAAGTCTGTTCAAAACCCACATGCATCACTGCATTCATAAACGTGCCCGTTGTAATTATTGTACATTTGGACCTAACGACAGATCCATCTTGAAGGACCACTCCAAAACACTCGCAGCCTAAAAGTTCTAACTTTTTAACTTCACCTTCTAATACTGAAAGATTTTCTTGGGCACGCACGACTTCACCCATTCTGCGCGAATATTTTTCTTTATCTGTTTGCATCCGAGTTCCTCGAACCGCCGGACCTTTGCTGGAATTTAACCGCTTAAACTGCAAGCAAGTTTCGTCCGCCGCCTTGCCCATTTCGCCACCAAGAATATCAAGCTCGCGGACCATGTGTCCTTTTGCTAATCCGCCGACAGAAGGATTGCAGCTCATCCCAGAAATTTTATCTAAGTTGGTAGAAATCAACAGAGTTTTGTGTCCTAACCGTGCCGAAGCCAAAGAAGCTTCTACGCCGGCATGACCTGCCCCTACTACAACGATATCAAAATGAAATTTCATCTAGCGCTCTTTACTTTCCAATGCAGAATTCTTTAAAAATGCGATCCAAAACGTCGTCGGTCACTGACTTACCCTGAATTTGGTGAATACTGCTAAGAGATTCGTATAAAAAAAAAGCAGATATTTCCGGGCTCTCTCCCTCAATGATTTTCGTACACGCCATTTCAATTTTTTCAAGCGCTTGTACCAATAACTCGAAATGCCGCCGCTGAACTATAGTGGGCTCTTGCCCAGTTTTCTGAACAAGGGTCGACGTCAGCCACTGCTCAATCACATTTAAATCTGATTCATTTAATGCCGAGGTCAACAAAAACCCAGGCTTTAACAAAAGCTTCGAATCAATGCCCGAGATCTCTAACCAACAAAGCATTTGATCCGCAAAAAGCTGGTGGTCAGCAATTAAATCTGATTTATTAAATATTAAAATCACTTTCGAAAGATCAATTTTTTTTAAGATCTCAAGATCACCTTCCTGCAAACCTAAACCGCTATCGACCACGTAAAAAATAAGATGCGCTCGATCAATCCAAAGAAAAGTTTTCTCAATTCCCTTTTTTTCGATGGTCTCGGCGGCCTGCCTGATGCCCGCCGTGTCAATAAAACTGACTAAACGACCACCTAAATTAAATTTAAACTCGATGGAATCTCTGGTGGTACCTGGAACTTCTGTCACGATGGCCCGCTCTTCACGAGCTAACAAATTAAATAAGCTGGATTTCCCTGCATTCGGCATTCCAACTATCGCCACCTGACAGCCACCCGCCAAAATATTTCCGCGCTCAAAACTCGTTACCAAAGCTCTAATTTCATGGGCAATATCAAAGCCCTTCCTAGCCAAATCTGTTGGCGAAATGGATTGAATATTTTCTTCCGAGAAATCGATGTTGGCTTCAAGATGCGCCAAACAAAAAAGAACATTTTTTTCGATCTCCTCCAACTTTACCGACAGTCCACCTTTAAGCTGTCGGCCGGCCTCAAAGGCCATTTCAAGACTTTGACTTTGGATTAATGCCAGAACACTTTCTGCCTGAACCAGATCAATTTTTCCGTTCATAAATGCTCTGAATGTGAATTCCCCACGATCAGCTGCCCGGGCGCCGAAATAAATCAATTCTGCCAAAACTTGGTTCACCAACGCCGCACTTCCGTGGCAATTGATTTCCAAAGTTTCCTCGCCAGTAAAAGAATGGCCTTGTTTGAAATAGCTGACGAGGACTTGGTCCAAATCCTGATTAGACCGACTTTTCAAGTAACCAAAATAAATTTTGTGAGACTCGGGGAATTCTGGCAAAAATGCAGCAAGTGAACGGGTGACCACCAAAGCCTTGGGACCTGAAACACGAACGACTGCGATGGCTCCTTCGCCCGAAGCTGTGGATTGCGCACAAATTGTATCTTGGGAATGGTCTCTCAACCAATTCATTAATGAACTTTCAAAGACGACTAATCATTATTAGCTTCTGCTGTCGCCTTAGTGGGGAAAATTTTAATTTTTTTAAATACTCCGTCTCCTATGGATCTGCTTTTCACTCGATCGTCGCCCGCTAGATATTGGTGAATTACTTTTCGATCTCTGGGCGGTAATGCTCGGAAGTAAACAGATTTTCCTTTTTCCAAAGCTTGGCTTTTTAATTTTTCGGCCATGTCGATCAGTTGCGCTTGAGTTTCTTCCCGAAAGCCACCGCAATCGATAGCGATCTGGCTTCGGTCCTCAGGAAAGTGGTGTTGTAATACTCGTTTTAAAAAAAGCTGGACCGCATCTATCATTTGCCCGTCTCTACTTTTTATTAAGTCTTCATCCGGCCCAAAGATATCTATCGAGATCTGGTTTTCATCCTCGTTTAGTTTTTCACCAGAAATATCGAATGAAAGATCAAACTGAGCTTTCTCAAACAAAGTTTGCAGTGTGAGCCTTACTAGCTCCTCCGGCGCATTTTCTATTTTTTTATTCCCAAACAACTTCGCAAAAAAACTGGTCATCGGTCCTCCCTATCATCAGGCTTGTTAAGTGGCTCTGTTTAAATTTTTAACCGAAATAGCACTACGATCGGACATAAAAACTTGCTGTTGAAGCACTCCAAAAAGTGTGCTGACGAAAATATAAAGAGTCAGCCCACTAGGAAGTGAAATCATCATAAAGCTAAATAAAATTGGCAAAAACTGCATAATTTTAGCCTGCGTGGGGTCCATAGTAGTGGGCGTAATTTTTTGATGGACCCACATCGAAAGACCCATTAAAACTGGTAAGACATAATACGGGTCTTTCGCAGATAGGTCGTGGATCCATCCAAAAAAAGGAGCTTGGTATAATTCTACAGATTGCCCAAGAACTTGGTACAAGGCAAAAAAGACCGGCATTTGTAACAGCATAGGCAGACAACCACCTAGGGGATTTACTTTATTTTCACGCATCAACGCCATAATTTCTTGATTCATTTTAGTGGGGTCGTCTTTAAATTTTACTCGAACAGCTTGCATTCTAGGCTGAAGATTTTGCATCTTCTTCATTGATTTATAGCCCATCAAATTAAAAGGCAGGACTAAAAGCCTTACGAAAATAGTCAAAATTATAATCGACCAGCCCCAATTGCCCGCGAATTGAAAAATCCATTTCAATGTGAAAAGCAAAACCTCGGCAATCTTGCTAAACCAGCCAAAGTTAATCACACCTTTTAAATCTGAATTTATCTCTTTTAAAATACGCAGAGATTTTGGCCCGCTATAGGTTACAAAATCCAAACTCCAGTCCTTTTGCTTCATACTTGGCAAATAAGACATTTTAAAATTAAGTCCGTTTTTTTCTAACGGCGCATGTACCGAAACTTGAGGGATTAGTTCCGATAAATTGACAGTGGCTAACGTAAAATACTGAGAACTTAGTGCTCCCCACTTTACGTTTGAAAAATCTTGCTTCAAAGATTCTTTAAGGCCAGAAGCCATCACTCGGTCAGTTGTTACTTCGTGATTAACCACAAATTCCTGGTGTTCAAATGAAGGCGCCAAAAGGCTGGACCCGCCATAGGCCATTTTTTCTTCGCTGATTAAAACGTTTAAACCCAAAGAGCTCTCCTGGGGACTTGAAACTTGCACATGATTTTTAAAACCAAAGCCCTGGGGCAAAATCTCGATCGTTCTAGTTATTTCTGCTTGTCCAATTTGGGCTTTACCTTCAAATGTGGTCTCGTTAATTTTCCTGACCTGGAAAAACAAAGGTTGGTCAGCCGCGCCCGTTGTTAATCGAAAAATTCCCTCTTCGTGGCCGGTTTGAAACCTAATTTGTTGTCCTTTTCGATCTTTAAATTTTTTAAGTTCGATATTTTTCAGTCCCATCCCGATCGATGAAATATGAAATTTTATGTCATCGTTTTCAAAAGCGGTCAGCAGCTCCGCTTGTGCAGGAGCAGATTTCAATTCGACAACTGGAGAGGCCTCGGATGTGCCAACAGTATTGGTATTTTTACTTTCCACTATTGGTTTTTGAGTCGTTGAACTTGTTGTTGCAGGAGCTTGCGGATATTTTTTTGCTAAATAGGATTGCCAGCCAAACCAAACCACTCCAACAAGAGCAATCGCCAAGATCGTTTTTTGGTCCATAAAAGACGGCGATTTATTCATTTAAACATTCCTTTATATTCATTTTTTGTAGCAACTGGATCATAAGCAAATGATCCCCAGGGATGGCAGTTCAAAAGCCTTCTGGTAGAAAGTTTTAAAGCCTGGGTGTACGAAAGTGTTTCGAAACATTCGATACAAAACTGAGAACAACTGGGGGTAAATCTGCAATTTCCGCCAAACCAAAAGGAAAGCAAAGTTTGATAGAATCTAATGAGCAGCAAGGTACTTTTTCTCAAGATAAAGAAAAACGCGCCGAAAATTATTAGAAAATTCTTGGTTTGATAGGTTTTTAAGTTCTTGGCCTGGCGGCTTTCTAAAAATGAACAGCACATCTAGATTGGGGACCCCATGTTTTTCACTTTGATTTTCTTTAAGAAAGTTTTTTAAGTATTCGCGACCTTTTCGTTTCATTTTATTTCGAATCACTGAATTTGCCTGCGTCCCCGGAATGATCCAACCGTGTCTTAACCCCAAATTTGGACCTAAACTTTTATTTTCGGCAACCACAACCAAAAGCCAGGGTGAAATCACTTTTTTTGTACCCTGACTTTTTAATCTGGTAAATTCGGATCTTCTTTTTAAAGAAGGACTACTTTCCGCCAATTTCTACGGAAATTCGTTTTCGACCTTTGGCTCTTTTTCTGGATAAAACGGCTCGGCCGTCTTTAGTCGCCATCCGAGCCCTAAAACCGTGAGATGTTTTTCGCTTCTTATTTCTAGGCTGGTAGGTTCTTTTCATCTGTCATTCTCCTTAAAAAATTTTCTAATTTGTTCGCGCAATTAATCATACCGCAGCATTTGGGTCAATAGTTGAAAGGGCAGTTGAATGCTCTGATCCTTGTTTGATACAGATATCCCTTGTGGCTTGGGTGTGGCTGGGGGAATTAATTGGTACTCAATCAAGAGTTTTGGGACTTAATAAAAAAAACGATTAAATCTAGAAATCGAGACAACCGGTTGATCGAGACTTGGTTGGATCCGGTTTTTTTTGTTGAATTGATCTCGACCGGAAACCATCCAAAAATAATTTTAGGCGTTCCGACGTCTTTGCATCAATACTTTGTGATCGAAAACCTCTTGGACAAAATTTACTCTGAAATTTCTGAGGTCCATAAATCCCCTTTTGAAGTCGATCTTATCGTGACCTCCAACAAATCCGAATCCAATGAAAATACTCAGGTTTCTGAAGCACTTCAACAGTTTGATCGGTTTCAGCCCAGTAAAGTTTTTCCACCCAGTGTTAGTTCAAATCAACAGTTTAGCCAAAACGGACAGATCTCGAATATCGCTACTAATTCGGCGCCAAACACCCCGATTAACGGTCCGGTCGATAAAAGCGGCCGAGATGTGTTAAACCCAGAATATACATTCTCAACTTTTGTAGTTGGGCGAAATACTGAGTTTGCGCACGCAGCATCGTTTAATGTCGCCCAAAATCCAGGCGCCGAAGGTTACAACCCCTTATTTATTTGTGGCCCAGTAGGAATGGGGAAAACCCATCTAATTCATGCAGTCAGCAATCAGATCAGGTCTTCTTTTCCGCACCTTAGAATTATATATATCAGTGCCGAACGTTTTTTGAACGAGTGTGTCTCGGCGATTCGCCGCCAAGAAATGGATAAGTTTCGAGCCCGATATCGCGATAACGCCGACGTACTTCTAGTCGATGACGTGCAATATATTGGTCGCGGGGAAGCTACCCAGGAAGAATTTTTTCATATGATTAATTCTTTCCTTGAAAGAAAAAAACAAGTCGTTATTGCCAGCGATCGAATGCCCAAGGACATCCTTAATATAGAAGATCGAAACCGATCTCGTTTAGAATGGGGTTTAATCGCCGACATCTCGATGCCTGATCTTGAAACAAGAGTGGCTATCTTGCGTTACAAAGCCGAAAAATTGGGGCTACGTTTAAACGAAGATGTGATTAATTATGCGGCACGAATTTCAAAAAGAAGTATCCGGGAACTTGAGGGGAACTTAAAAAAAATCAAAATGTTTTCAGAGCTCCAGGGTTTGGCAATTGATTTAAGTTTAGCAAAAAGGGTTCTTGCTAGTCACGAAAGTCAAACCACCATCAGCCTGGAAGACATCCAAAAAATCGTGGCCGATCATTATAAAGTGAAAATGACGGATATGAAATCAACCACCAGGGCTAAACAAATTGTCGTTCCACGTCAGGTTTCTATGTATTTAATTAAAAAACATTTGGATAAATCCTTAGTGGATATTGGCCGTGCTTTTGGTGGCAAAGATCACACTACAGTTATGAATGCTCTTGAAAGGGTCGATTTTCTACAATCCAAGGATTTAAGTATGAAGAATGATATCGAGGAGTTAACAACCAGAATCCAGAATATCACAGGGGTGTGAATGTGGATTGTGGAAAAACCAGTTCAAAAAGCTGTGGATCTAAATGTGGAGAGACTTATGCACAGAAAAAAACGACTTACCGGATTTTTCGACCCCAATTTATCCACAGTGATTGCAAAACAAAAACACTTAGTTAAGTTGAATTAGGGGTTTTCCACGCTCCTACTACTACTACTAATTATTTATATAATAGAGGTGGCTTAATGAAAATACAGATTGAAAAAAAAGACCTCATACATTTACTGAGCAGAGCCCAAAGCATTGTTGAGAAGCGAACAACGATGCCGATACTGACCAATGTTTTGATGGAGGCCTCTAAAAATGATCTGACCGTATTTGCAACTGACCTAGGTGTAAGTCTTACGGACTCAATGCCGGCCGTTGTTGAACAGGAAGGCCAACTGGCAGTCAGCGCCAAAAACCTTTTTGAAATTATAAAAGAACTTGCAGAGAAACCAATCACCCTTCTTAAGAAAGAAAATAATTGGCTAGAGATTAAGCAGGGAAAATATCTTTCGAAAATTGTTGGTTTGAAATCTGAAGACTATCCGATTTTCCCAACAAACTCAGGCACCGGTTTTTTTAAAGTTGAATCGCAAGTTTTGAAAGAGATGATCGATAAAACCATTTTTTCTGTGTCCACCGACGAGACCAGGCATTATTTAAACGGGGTTTATTTTGAGCAAACTGAAACTCATGGTTACAACATGGTCGCCACCGACGGCCATAGGCTTTGTTTAGTGAACCGACCGATGACCCCAATGAAAATGTTTTCAGAGTTTAGTGGAATTATTATACCCAAAAAAGGCCTTCAAGAAATTCGAAAAATTTTAGAAACCATTGACGGAAGTGTGGAAATAGCTGTGGAGGGCGCGCAGCTGATTATTCGAAAAGATAAAACCCTACTGATGGTTCGTTTGACCGAGGGAAAATATCCAAATTACACACAGTTTATTCCACAAAAATTAAATAAAATTATTACTTTAAATCGCGAAGAATTTTTGACTTCGATTAGACGAGTTTCTCTGTTAGCCAATCAAAAATCGAAAGTGGTCACTTTGAGTTTTACTGCTGGAAAATTGGAAATTACTTCAGTTAACCCCGATCAGGGCGACGCTAAAGAAGAAATCGAAGTCATCTACGAGGGGCAAGATTTGAAAGTTGGTTTTAACGCAAAATACATCCAAGAAGTTTTGTCTTCAATGACTGAAAAAGATGTTGAAATTCAGATTAATGATCACCTTTCTCCGGGATTGATGCGGCCTCATAACGATCCAAATTATTTATGCGTTGTAATGCCGATGCGGCTATAATCTTTTTTCATGTTTGTTGAAAAAATAGATCTGTTCAATTTTAGAAATTATCCCCAGTTGTCCCTAGAGTTCTCCACAGGATTGCAAATCATTGTTGGTGAAAACGGGCAGGGAAAAACAAATTTAATCGAAGCCCTGTCTCTGTTGACTAGCGGAGACTCATTTAGGTTCTGTGAAAACAACAGCTTAGTTCATCAGCATGAAAACGAAGCTTCTCTGAGAGGTCGCATTTCTCATCAAGACAAAAAATTTGATATTAAAATTGTTCTAGAGGAAAAGCGCAAAACGATTGAGATCCAACAAAAAAAATTTTCTTCGGGAAGGCTTCCGCAGCTTTTTCCTCAGGTGGTTTTTTCTCCCGAACATTTGAATTGCATCAAGGGAAGCAGCGATGGCCGTCGACATCTAGTGGACGAGCTTTTAGTTTTTTTAAGACCTGAAAAAAAAAATCTATTACTGGAATACAAGCGCGCTTTGCGCCAAAGGAATCGCCTTTTAAAAAACTTCGCAGAAAAAAAAACCTCTTTGGACGAGACAAAAAATATAATTCAAAGTTTAAACCCCATCTTTTTTGATTTGGCCCAGAAAACCACAGTTCAAAGAATTGAAGTGTTGCATAAAATTCTCCCTCTGATGAGTCACGTAATGCGTTGCATTTTTAACGAGACCCCTGTGGATATCTCGTTGGATTACTTAATTTCCGGTGAATCTTTTTTAGAAAAATCCCATTTAGTTGCCGATCAACTAGTTAAACGCAGCGAAGAATTATTTTTTGCGGAATTATCCACAGGTAATTCACTAATTGGTCCACATAAGCACGATATTTCGTTCTTTGTAGACCAAAAAAATTCAAGAACAAATTGCTCGCAAGGCCAACAAAGATCTCTTATTCTGGCTTTCAAATTAGCGCAAATCGTGTATCATGAAAAGACTCACGGAGATTATCCCCTACTGTTACTCGACGATGTTTTTTCGGAACTTGACGAAAAAAAAAGGAAAGCTTTGATTTTGTTTTTGACGCAAATCCAATCACAACAAAATCACGGCCAACAGGCCCAGCGAAATCAATTGCAAATTTTTATAACAACCACCGATTTTGACTTGCCCAAGGTATGGTCACAATCGCCAACAGTATTTAAGGTTCAAAATGGAAGGGTTAGGAATGAGTACGGACATGACAGTGCGCGAGTATAGTGCGGATTCAATTCAAGTTTTAGAAGGGCTTGAAGCCGTTCGAAAGCGCCCAGGTATGTACATCGGCGATACAAGCTTTCGCGGTTTTCACCATTTAGTTTACGAGGTGGTGGATAACTCTGTTGATGAAGCTTTGGCGGGATATTGCAAAACTATTAAAGTCAGTATTAATGCCGATGAGTCCGTCACCGTTGAAGATGATGGCCGAGGAATTCCAGTGGACACTCACAAAAATGGGAAGTCCGCGCTTGAAGTTGTTATGACTGTTCTGCACGCGGGTGGAAAATTTGATAAGGACAGTTACAAAGTGTCGGGTGGATTGCACGGGGTTGGAGCCTCGGTCGTTAATGCGCTTTCAGCAAGGTGCCATGTAGAAGTTCGAAAAAATGGATTTAACTGGAGTCTTTCTTTTGAAAAAGGCGCTCCAACAACGCCCTTGATTAAGGGGGAACCCACAACTTTAACGGGAACTAAAACTACTTTTAAACCTGATCGAGAAATATTCAAAGACGAAACAATAACTTTTGATTTCACAAATTTAGCAAATCGATTTCGCGAGCTTGCTTTTTTAAATGCGGGATTATCTATTTCGATCAAAGACGAGCGCACCGGGAAAAGTCAGGACTTTAAATACGCCAACGGAGTTTCTGAATTTGTTAGCTATCTAAACCAGTCAAAAAAAGCGATTCATCCTGAAGTCATCTACATCAAGGCTGAAAAAGATGATGTTGAAATCGATATCGCACTTCAGTGGAATGATTCTTACAGCGAATCGATTTTCACCTATTGTAACAATATCAATACCATCGAAGGCGGAAGCCATTTGATTGGATTTCGCGGAGCCTTGACCAGAACTACGAATCAGTACGCTACGGAAAAAAATCTTCTCAAAGAGTTAAAAGTTTCCCTTGAGGGCGAAGATATCCGCGAAGGGCTTGCGGCCGTTGTTTCGGTCAAAGTCCGGGAACCCCAGTTCGAAGGGCAAACGAAAACTAAACTTGGAAATACTGAAGTTCGAGGCATCGTTGAGTCTCTGGTCAATGAAAAATTAGCAGACTGGTTTGATCGAAACCCTTCATCGGCAAAAATCATTGTTACAAAATCAGTTGAAGCTGCCCGCGCTCGTGATGCCGCTAGAAAAGCTCGGGAACTAACAAGAAGAAAGACGGCTTTGGACTCTGGTTCATTGCCCGGGAAAATGGCGGACTGCCAAGAGCGTGATCCAGCACTTTGCGAACTCTATTTGGTCGAGGGAGATTCTGCCGGAGGTTCTGCAAAGCAAGCAAGAGATCGCAAAACCCAAGCCGTACTGCCTTTGAAAGGTAAAATTCTCAACGTTGAGAAAGCGCGATTTGATAAAATGATTTCCAACGATGAGATCAAAATGATGATTGCAGCTTTGGGCACCGGTATTGGCAAAGACAACGTCAATATAGAAAAAATAAGATATCATAAAGTGATCATCATGACGGATGCCGATGTCGATGGATCGCATATTCGGACTCTTCTTTTAACATTTTTTTATCGTCAAATGCCCGAGGCCATCGAGCGTGGATTTATTTATATCGCTCAACCGCCTTTGTTCAGAGCTAAAAAAGGACAACTGGAAGTCTACCTAAAAGACGAAGCCGCATTGACTGAGTTTTTACTTGAATCTGGACTGAAAGAAATTTCAATCCAAACGACGGATTCAGAAAAACTAAGTCTTGATCAATTCAAAAGATTTTTTTTAAACATCCAGAAGTTTTACAATTTATTAAAAATCTCGTCGCAAAAATATGATCCGGATCTTTTAATGTATTTTGTAACTCACCCCAGTGGGGATGATCTGTTTTTATCCGAAGAAACTATGAAAAAAGCGGCCATCGAACTTTCGACTTGGTTTAAATTAAATCCCGAAAAAGGTGTTGTTGATTCTTTGTTTAAAGTGATCACCGAAGAAAAACCAACTCTTGAGTTCACGACTTTTAGATTGGGCCGGCAGATGAAAACCAAACTTTCTGCGGATTCAGTAAAAGCCAGCGAATGGATCGAGCTGATTCATTTGTGGAAATTGATTCAGGGAGTGACTCAGCTTCCGGTAAAAATGAAAGCCGACCAAACGCTTAAAGAATTTTCTAATTATTGGGATTTTTACCAACACGTTTTTGAATCTATGAAAAAGGGCTATTACATTCAGCGATATAAAGGATTAGGCGAAATGAATCCTGTTCAGTTGTGGGAAACCACATTGAATCCGGAAAACCGAAGACTTTTGAAAGTCACCATCGACGATGCTTTATCTGCTGACGAAACATTTAGTATTTTAATGGGTGAGCAAGTTGAACCTAGAAGAAAATTTATTCAGGATAATGCGCTTTTGGCCCGAAGCTTAGACGTTTAATTGGGCTAAGTGTATTTTGAAAATTTAAAAGGAATCTAGAAAATGGAATCAGTACAAAAAAAAGGTATTTCACTAGTCGATATCAACAAAGAGATGCGCGAAGCTTATTTGCAGTACTCGATGAGTGTTATCGTAGGCCGAGCACTTCCTGACGTGCGAGACGGATTGAAGCCTGTACATCGTCGAATTTTATTTGCCATGCACGAGATGAGCAATACTCACGACAAGCCTTACAAAAAATCTGCAAGGCTAGTGGGCGATGTTATCGGTAAGTACCATCCGCACGGAGACTCGGCCGTTTACGATACGATGGTTAGGATGGCTCAGGATTTTTCTTTGCGATATCCCTTGGTTGACGGACAAGGAAATTTTGGCTCAATCGACGGAGACAGTCCCGCGGCGCAACGTTACACCGAAGTGAGAATGACAAATCTGGCCGAAGAGCTTTTGTCTGACATCGATAAAGAGACCGTGCCTTTCGGACCCAACTACGATGATTCTCTAGAAATTCCGCTGGTGTTGCCGTCAAAAGTTCCTAACCTTTTAGTCAATGGATCGTCAGGGATTGCTGTGGGAATGGCCACGAATATTCCACCTCATAATTTAGGTGAAGTGATCAATGCTTGTATTCACGTCATTGATAATCCCGAATGCACGATCGACGAATTGATCGAAAAAATTCCGGGACCAGATTTTCCCTCGGCCGGAATTATCGCAGGCGTCTCAGGAATCCATCAAGCTTACAAAAAAGGCCGCGGCATTATAACATTAAAAGCGGTGACAGAACTTGAAACCAAAAAAGATCGTGAAGATATCATCGTCACTCAACTTCCCTATCAAGTGAATAAAGCTAAACTGATTGAGAGCATGGCGGACTTAGTTCGCGATAAACAGATCGAGGGAATTTCGGATATTCGCGATGAGTCTTCGCGAGAAGGCATGCGGATCGTAATTCAACTGAAACGTGGTGAAAATTCGCAGATCATTTTAAATCGCCTATTCAAATACACCCAGCTTCAGGTCAGCTTTGGAATTATCATGCTGGCATTGGACGCCAAAAACCAACCTGTGACATTTGATTTAAAACTTATGCTGCAAAGTTTTATTGATCACCGTCGCGAGGTTGTTACCAAGCGAGCTATTTATGAACTCAAAAAAGCGCAAGAAAAAGCCCACATCCTAGAAGGCTTAAAAATCGCCTTGGATCATATCGACGAAGTGATTCAAACGATCAAAGGTTCGAAAGATGGAAAAATAGCTCAAGCTGCATTGATCGAGAAATTTTCACTGACCGAAAAGCAAACCCAAGCGATTCTTGAAATGCGCCTTCAGCGGTTGACCGGCCTTGAAAGACAAAAAATCGAACAAGACCTTCTGTACTTAATGAAACAAATCGAAGGCCTTCGTTTTTTACTTTCTGATGTAAAAGAAATTTTTAAAATCATCGTCAGCGAATTGAATGAGATCAAAGAAAAATACGCTGATAAACGTCGCACGGAAATCGTCGGAAGTTCTGAGGAGCTTGAAGACGAAGATCTGATCGCAGATGAAAAAATGATCGTTACTTTTACAAACACAGGCTACATCAAAAGAATTCCTATTGATCAGTACCGGCTGCAAAGACGCGGCGGCAAAGGATCTAAAGGGATGGAAACTCGAGATGAAGATATTGTCACAAATATTTTTTCTGCTAGTACTAAGACCACACTTTTATTTTTTACAGATAAGGGTAGATTGTTTTGGGCAAAGGTTTACAAACTTCCCTTGGGCGTCAGAACCTCAAAAGGCAAAGCAGTTGCCAATGTTGTGGCTCTCAACACCAATGAAAAAGTCATGGCGATTTTACCGATCGACCAATTCACCGAGGATCAATTTGTCGTGATGGTGACTGAACAAGGGATCATTAAAAAAACGCCTTTATCGGCGTTTTCGAATCCAACGGCTAGGGGAATTATCGCGCTGACCACTGATTTAAACGATTACGTTATTGATGCAAAACTTAGCGACGGAAAGTGCGACATCTTTTTAGCCACTCAAGAGGGCATGTCGATTCGTTTCAACGAAGGTGACGTTCGTCCAATGGGCCGCGGAGCCCGTGGGGTTAAAGGGATCGCCCTGGAAAAAGGAGACTCGGTCATTGGGTTTGATGTGCTTCAAGAAAACAGCACGGACACAATTTTAATGCTGACGGAACAGGGTTACGGAAAGCGATCTTCTATAGAAGATTATCGCATTCAAAATAGGGCCGGCGTCGGGATCATAACTCAAAAGACCACCGAAAAGGTGGGCAAGGTTGTGGCGACCAAAAAAGTAAAAAATGACCAAGAGGCCATCATCACTACCGATAAGGGACAGGTGATCAGGATCAAGGTTTCAGATATTTCCGTGATTGGCAGAGCAACCCAAGGAGTTCGTCTGATCAACTTGACGGATTCGGATGAAAAGGTAACTTCAGTAGCCTTGATCGAAGATGTCGAGGAAGTACACGCTAGCGAAGAGACTCCGCCCTATCAAACTCATTAAGAGACCCGAATGACAAAAATAATTCGAAGCTTTTTGCCTTTATTATTTTTGTTGTCCTCTTGTGAAAGTGTTTTAGAAAAAATCTATAATCGTGGCTTGTCACAAGTAGAAGCTAAAAACTATCTCGAAGGGTTAGAGGATTTCGACAAAGTCCTAGCTAGAGCCCCAGAATCCGAATTGGCGACAAAGGCTGCACACGAGGCCTCGAAGATTTCATTGTTTGAAACCAAAAATTTTGAAAAAGCGATTGGTTATTTAAAGCACCTGGTACTAAATTCGAAAGACCCATCAGAGAGATTAGAAGCCCAAAGATCCATCGCAAAAATTTATTTTGAACATCTGCAAAATTACCCTAAAGCCATTCAGGAAATGAACCGTGTCCTTCCATTATTGATAGACCCTGACGAAAAAGAAAAAATAAAAAGCAGTTTGGCGCGAAGCTACTACTACCAAAGTAATTTCTCGCAAGCTTTGGCTGAATGTGAAGAATTGATCCAAAAGTCTAAAAACGAATCATTGATATTTGAAATGGTTGTTTTAAAAGGAAATATTTTTTTAGCGCAAAAAAAATTAGAAGAGGCCGCGAAGCTTTTTAAAAGGTTACTGATTAAATATCCAGAAAGATCAGTCAAAGAGAATGTCGCTTTAACTCTAGCCGTAGCTTACGAGGAAATGAAAGATTATACGCAATCCATCGAAGTTCTTGAAACCATCAAAAAACATCACCCCGTACCAGAATATATTGATATGCGGATCCGCAGACTGACCGAGCGGAAAAAAAACTTACCTGGCGCAAAAGGAAGCTATCGTAAATGAAAAATCCTTTTTTAGCTTTTACGGGAATCGGGTTTGAACTGATCGGCTTGATAGTCCTGGGGGTTTGGGGCGGCGGATGGTTAGATCAATTCACCTGGATAAACAAATTGGGCGTTCCGGCGGGCGTGTTGCTTGCCTTGGTGATTTGGTTTGTGCACATTTTTAAACTTTTACAAAAGATCAATAAATGAAGTTGGTTCTAAGGCATCTATTGTGGATGCTGATTTCCACTTTTGCAGTTTACGCCTTGATGGGGCCCCGTCAGGGTTTAAGTTTTGGAATAGGTTACTTTCTACTTTTTGGAAATCTGTCGATTTTGACACTGGTGTGGTCGATTGCAATTCGGAAAAATCTGGTTGCTCTCTCGTTTCTAATTATTGTATTTAAATATGCGATCTTGGCAGGTGCGGTTTACTGGATCTTGGAATTGCCCGGGATCCAAGTGTTTTGGGTTTTCTTGGGGATTCTCAATTTTGTTCTGGTTACGACCTTTTTAGGAATAGTCCTGGTCAAAACTGATTCTGCTGTAGCGTAAGAAAAACCGTGTCCAAGCAGTTGCGTCAGAGTGACGCACGAAAGGACATGAGCTATGCAATTGAGCATGGGAATTATCAAAGTCGAGATCAAAATACCTGAGCTGGTGAGAGCGATCGAATCGTTCAAAGAAAATAGATTGGCGGCGCTGGAGCACCTCACGGTCGAAGTAAAAAGCAGTGTGAGCCAAATGTTCAACCAGCTTTTGCAGACAGAGATGTCCGTGTTTCTTGGTCAGCCTGATCAGAGCGACAATAAACGAAATGGTTATGAAGAGCGAGAGTATGCGCTGAAAGGTGTTGGTTGCGTTCGCATTAGGATGCCCGTGGATCGCAAGCGAGATTTTAAAAGTGTGGTCATTCCATCGAGAGAGCAAATTGATCCACGATTGAAGGAAGATCTTGCGGTACTTCATTTGGCCGGAATCTCGAACCGAGTATTGGCGATGATCTCAAAGCGTGTTTTAGGTGTGGAGGTCTCAACGGACACGGTGACGAAATCACTTACTAGCGTTGAAGACAAGGCGCTGGCGTGGCTTGAGCGTCCGCTGGAAAAGAAATACTGGGCGCTATTTATCGACGGCACCAACTTCAAAATGCAACGGCGAAGTAGCACCGAGAAAGAGCCAGCCCTGGTTGTTCTGGGCATCGACAGCAGTAATTGCATGAGTATATTGGCTATGCAGCCGGGCCATAAAGACAGTGCTGAATGTTGGACCGAGGTTTTTAAAGATCTTGTGGTGCGGGGATTGAATCCGCAGTCGGTGCAAATCGGAATCATGGATGGCTTGCCAGGTCTTGAAACCGCGTTCCGAGAAAGTTTTGTGAATGCAAAAACCGCGAGATGTTGGGTGCACAGCCTTCGCAATGCGATGGCGAAAACGCCAGAACGGCTTCGTCTAGCGTTTAAAAAACTGTCCCATCAAGTCATGTATGCCAAGAGTGAAAATGATGCCAGAGAGGCTTTTAAGGGTTTAAAGTCAGCCATGGGCAGCGATGCCGACCGAGCTGTTCGTTGTCTTGAGAAAGATCTTGAATCGTTACTCGTTCATTACTCTTTTGATCAGAAATTTTGGCGAACTCTCAGAACTACGAATCCAATCGAGAGGGTCAACAAAGAGCTCAAGCGCAGAACCAAGTCCATGGAGACCGTCGGCGAGAGAACTTTGAATGTCGTCTTGGCGTTCGTTGCAATGAGGCTTGAATATCACTGGCAGCGGGTTCCAGTTGACAGCGCTCATCTTGAAAAGTTAGGAAGCAGAAAGAAAAATCAGATCGAGGCCGTTGTCGCCGATCTGTTGCATTAAAATCAACCAGACACGGGAAATCTTACGCTACCGATTCTGCTGAAAACACCTGAAGCGGTTTTTTTTAAAAGTTTAGGAAATTTTTTATGTCATTTTCACTGACCAGTTTAATCCCCGGCGTCGGCCCAGAAAACGCTCATATTGCAACTGCGGGTATTGTAACTGCTGCAGTATTGGGAATGGGCCTTCTGGCAAAAAAATCCCTAGCAACGGGTCCTGACACGGCTGAAACACCTGCAGGGTCTTTTGGTTTAAAGGCAATTTTCGAATTTCTGACCGAATTCGTTCAGGGTTTGGTTGACATGGTTATCGGAAAACACGGAAGAAAATATATTCCGATGTTTGCCGCGATTTTTACTTATATTTGGGCCAATAATTTAGTGGGAATTATCCCTGGAATGACACCGGCAACAGAAAATATCAATACCAGCTTGGCCATGGGTATTTTTATGTTTTTGATTTACAATTATTACGGATTTCAAGAGCACGGTTTTAAATATTTGCAGCATTTCGTGGGACCAAGTCTTGGAAACTTGGTCTTGGCAATTTTGATCACGCCGATTATCGCTGTTGTCGAGATTATTTCAAACATGATGAGACCAATTACTTTGGGCTTGCGTCTTTCGAACGTCATGAAGGGCGATCACACTGTTGTTGGAGTTTTCACGGACCTAGCGCCGCTGATTGTGCCGATCCCTTTTTATGTGATGGGACTTTTAGTTTGTTTTTTACAGGCGATGGTTTTTACTTTGCTTTCGATGGTTTACATTTCTTTAGCAACCGCGCATGATCACTAAAAATTTTGTCAAAATAGTAATAAGTCTGTAAGTCTTATTCCGAATGAAACTGAATAAAAAGGAGTTCACAGTGAAAAAAACAGGTTCTAAATTATATCCGATGGCTTTGGCTGCATCTGCCGCCTTGAGTACTTTAATGGTTTGTGCTTCTGCCGTTGCTGAAGAAACCGCGGCTACCGCTGGAATGGGACACGACAGGGGTTTAATAGCTATCGGTGCTGGTTTAGCAATTGGTCTGGCCGTTATCGGTGGAACTCTTGGTCAATCTAAAGCCGCGGCTGCCGCACTTGATGGAATCGCACGAAATCCATCAGCTCAGCCTAAAATTCAAACTGCGATGATTCTTGGTCTTGCGCTGATTGAGTCTTTGGTTGTACTTGCTTTCTTGATCGCATTTCCGCTTCAAGGAAAAATCTAAGCACTTTCGAATTTCAGAATAAATTAGAAAATTCAATTCGTAAATCAGCCGGCTTAACTTGCCGGCTTCTTTGTTTAAGATCGGGTGAATTAAACTCCGACCAAAGACTCTCTCCATGTAAGAATGCCTAAAATCTAGGCCTTCAAATGCGAGTTCCGCGAGGCGTACTTCCGATGACTGTTCGAGTATTTGAAGGCCTAGATTTTAAGCTTTCCCTTTTAAGGAACGAACGGGCTGTTAGTACCCAACGCTAGAAAGACCGCGGTTGCCGGTGTAGAACTCTACTTTTCCGGTGGCAATGTCGTACATAGCGCCGATGACTTGGACTTTTCCGTCTTTAACTAGCCCTGCGATAATTGGGCTTTGGGCTTCGATAGCTGCTACTTGGGCTAGAACATTTTCTCTTGAAACTTGATCTATGTGGGATTCGTTTTTCGGGTCAAACCCTGCGCTCTTTTCTTTTTTTATTTTATCTACTGAAGGGTTTATTTTTGTCAGCAGCTGAGTCAAACTTCCAAGTTTTACGTCTTGGCAGGCGCCGGCCACTGCTCCGCACGAAGTGTGACCGAGAACCAAAACTAGTTTAGAACCTTTAACTTGAGTGGCGAACTCTAAGCTTCCTAAAATATCTGGGTTGATCACGTTGCCGGCGACTCGGGCTACGAAAATATCTCCAAGTCCTTGATCAAAAACCAGCTCAGGGGGCACTCGTGAATCTAAGCATGAAACAATTGCCGCGTAAGGGTGCTGTCCATGGGCGCCTTCTTTCACTTGCTCGATGAAATTTTGTTTTAGCATTTTTCGGCTGGTGAAACGGACATTTCCCTTTCTTAATTCCTCGATCGCAATTTGCGGCGTGGTGATTTTACTTTCATCTACTTTTTCAAAACGTGAGTTGGAGCTTTCCGAGGCCTGATGGGTCTTGGCCTGAACCAGCGCACTTGCAAAAACAAATGCAGAAATCAAGCTGACAGAACTGAAGGCGAATTTAAAATAATTTTTCTATTGTTTCATTTTGTACTCCTTAAAAAAATTATTTGAATCTAAAAATTTATTTTTTGCAAAGCTCTGACATTTGCGCAATAGGATTGGCAAAAAATAACAGATTTAAATTTAACTGAGAAAACATCCTTTGAGAAAAGCCTTTTTTTGCACTCGACGCAAACTGGACTTTTTCTCAATTTCAGCGTTTCGGTTTTTGCTTGGAAGCCTTACCCGGTGATCTATTCAAAAAAAGCGACTTACAAGACAGTCTGGACCTAGCCGAGCGAGTGTGAACTTTATTTTACATGTGTAACCCTTGCCTAGAAGAATTTCCGGCACCGCAAAGCTATAAAAGTGGGTTTACCACTTCATTAATCTCGGACTCGATTTTATTAAGTCCTTCTTGCGTATCAGATTCAAATCTTAAAACCAAAACTGGTTGTGTGTTCGAAGCGCGCGCTAAGGCCCATCCGTTTTTAAAACTAATTCGGACGCCGTCGATCAAATTCGTTTTGTAGCTGGCAGATGCAAGATGATATTTTTGTTTCAATCGAT
This sequence comes from Bdellovibrio sp., assembly GCA_025359945.1. GTDB lineage: Bacteria > Bdellovibrionota > Bdellovibrionia > Bdellovibrionales > Bdellovibrionaceae > JANYDD01. The sequence goes on from JANYDD010000051.1 coordinate 29,446, forward strand.
CGACGATGCTTTGCTTTTTTTCTTCAGTTGTATCGATGCGAATTTCTGGCGTGTTATAGGATTTTGGAAGGCCTTCCAAAAGTTCGGGGATGGTTTTTCCTGTTTGAGATAGAATTTCGCAAAGTCTTAAGGCCGCGTAAAGAGCGTCATCGAAGCCGTAATTTCTATCCGCAAAAAAGATATGTCCGCTCATTTCGCCACCGAAGGGCGCTTTTTCAACTTTAATTTTTTCTTTGATAAGTGAGTGCCCTGTTTTCCACATTATAGGCTGTCCACCACGCTCTAGGATATCCTGGAACAAACGATCAGAACATTTCACGTCGCCGATAATTTTTGCACCAGGAGTTGTTTTTAAAATCGCTCTAGAAAAAATGACCATAAGTTCATCGCCGTAGATCATTTCACCTGTGTGATCAATCACGCCGATTCGATCTGCGTCGCCGTCGAAACCAATTCCCACAACCGCTTTGCTTTTTAGAACAGCTTCCTTTAGCGCCACTAAATTTTTTTCAACCGTTGGATCAGGATGATGATTTGGAAAAGTACCGTCAGGTTTTAAAAATAAAATTTCAGGGTTAAGTCCCACCTGTGCGAAAAGCTCTTTGACAATACATCCGGCGGCGCCGTTTCCACAGTCCAGAACAAACGGAAAACTTTTTAATGTTCCAAACTCTTTTTTATATCGGGACAAATAACTTGGAAAAATCGAGTGAAAGGTTTCTTTTCCCTGACCTTCTGCAAACACGCCTCGATCCATAATTTTTCTTAGAGCCTGAATTTCTTCACCAAAGATAGTTTGCTTTCCTAAACAAATTTTAAAACCATTGAACTCTGGAGGGTTGTGACTTCCGGTAATCATAATTGCGCCCGAAACATCCAAATCAAAAGTGGAATAGTATGTCATCGGCGAGGTCACTAATCCTAAAAAAATCACGTCAGCACCACCATCCATTAGTCCTTGCGCCAATGATTTTTTTATTTGAGGGCAAGACAGTCTAGCATCGTGACCGACACTGACTTTAAAAGGCGGCTGGGCATATTTTTCAATTAAATATTGAACGTAAGTTCTTCCCAGCTGGTAGGCGAAATCCACGTCGAAGTCTTGTTCGAAAACACCACGAATATCGTATTCACGAAAAACCACAGGATTTAATTTCATTTTTGTACCTCATTTATGGCCCATCGGACCGATTCAATCATCGAGTTGGCGCTTGCTTTATTTTTTCCAAACAAATTTTTCGCAGTTCCATGATCCACCGAAACCCTTTTTAAGGGCAACCCCAGCGTTACATGAATCCCAGATTTGTGGCCGTGGACTGTCTTAAATGGAATTAGTCCCTGGTCGTGATAAAGAGCCATATAGCCGGAATATCTCGCCCAGTTTTCTTTCTGAAAGGCCGAGTCCGCCGGCAGCGGACCCTCGATCAAATGCCCTTCAGTTTTTTTTGTTTGTACGAATTCATTCAACCATTCAACTTCTTCGTGTCCAATAATTCCTAAATCACCAGCGTGAGGATTTAGTCCTAAAATTGCCATGGGTCGCTTAGCTTTTTTAGACCCACGTGAGCTAGCAAAAAGACTAACAGCCTGGTGAAAACAATTTTCTAATAAATTAGGGTTCAGAGTTTTCGCAACCGCAGAAACGGGTATGTGCCCGGTGGCTAAAACAACGTTAAAATGGTCTCCAAGAAAACCCATAAAGGCGTCTTTAGATTGGCAGACGCGGGTCAGAATTCCGGTATGCCCAATTTCACTAAACCCAGCCTGCCGAATGCATTCTTTGGAAAGAGGTGCAGTGACCAAAACATCTGCGGTTTTTGTTAGGCACGCTGTAGCCGCGGTTTCCACCCAAAGCGCTGGCGATACCCGAGACGAAATCAGCATCAATTTCTTCGAGTCTAATTTTTTTTGGGATGAGGCCTCGGCCCAAGATAAAAATGTTTCCACTTTAAATCGTCGTTTAAGTGATCGCAAAAGAGGATCCGAAATATGCGGTGCACAAAAAACATAAAACTGAATATTTTTCTGAGCCCCAATGCGAACCAGGGCTTTGACGGTGACTTCAAAACCGATTCCGTCGGGATCACCTGTAGTAATTAAGATTCGCTTAAAAGACATAGCTAAAATTTAAACAGGATGATTAATTTTGACAAAAGAATCCTCTTTTTTACTTTCAAGCCAATTCTTCAGCTGCTTCTGAAAAGCCCGGTCAAAAAGCTTTGCGCGAAGTTCGTCTTTTTTCTTATCACACAAAGGATCTCGAACGCTTTTTTTCGCAAGAACTTTTAAGATGTAAAATCCATTCTTTGCTTTTGTTACTGGCGACAGTTGTCCAACATCTACATCCTTTATAGAGGCCTCAAGTTCGGCAGAGAACTCTCCGGATTTAAATGTTCCCAAAAGTCCGCCAGCGGTAAAATTGGGATCCTCGCTATACCTTTCAGCAACGACTTCAAAATTTTCGCCGCCTTTAAGTCGCTCGTAAGCTGCCTTGGCCCGTTCTTGGGCGCTGGACTCGCCGCCTTTTTTTGGATTGAAAAATAAATTGGCCACAGTAAATTCCTGGACTGCATTTTTCACTTGCGGAATCGTTCTTTGGCATTCCGAATAGATTTCATCTTCTGAGATCCGCAACCTAGTGGTGATTTCGGTCTCGATCAGGGAAGTCTTTTCTTTTTTTGAGCGAATCAAGTTTTGATACTCGGCTTGGTCCATTCCTTGATTTTTGAGGGCCACAAAAAGCTCTTCTTTTTTCATTTGATTGCGTTTGGCGATTTCGCGAATTTCATCATCCACGGCGGCCTGGGTGATAGATAAATTAAGTCGCTTTATCTCAGAATCAAAAATTTTTTCGTTAATTAAATAATCAATTTGAGATTTTCGACTGGTTTTTAAGTCTTCAGCTTTTAGGTTAAGCAAAGAAAACTCGTCCAGCGGTTTCTCCTGGCTAAGGGATTTTTCAAGATTTTTGATATCGGACTCTAAAATGATCTCGTTGTTCATGATGGCAACAATTCGATCAACAATTCGATCAGCAGACCACGCCGCCTTGGCCAGGAAAACAGAAGGTAAAAAAAGGGCTAAAGATAAAATTGGCTTTTTCATGACTTTCTACCCTAGTGAGCTTAGGTGGTCGACGTCAAGACGGTTCAAGACGGTTCAAGACGGGTTAGGACGGGTCGTATTTCTTTTCTTCCTTGTGGGGCTCCTTGCCAGGAGCTGGTTTTGACCCCCGAGTCTCGATACTGATTGTTTGGATCAATTCAGTGTTTTTTAAAACTTTGCTGGCGCGAATTCTTTGGTCTAACCATGACAAAAAAACCGCTTGTTCTTTTTTCGCCGCTAAGAGGGCCTGAATACTATTTTTAACTTCTTCAAATTGGGCGACGCCAGGTGCAGCTTTTCTTTCCACTTTAAAAAAATGAAAGCCGTAACTGCTTTCTAAAAGCGAACTAGGCACACCAATGGAAAGTGAGAAAGCTTTATCGAAAATATCTACTTCCCCCTTCTCTACCCAGCCGACCAAACCCCCGTTTTTAGCTTCGGGAGACACCGAGTATTTGCTCGCCAATTTGGCAAAATCCCCTTTTTTGACTTCTTCTTTTAAGGCTTCAGCTTTGGTCAAATCGTCGACTACAATCTGCCGAAGATAAACTCGTTCCTTTCTTCGATACTTGTCCTTTTGGTCGGAATAATACTTTCTTAAATCTTCCAAAGACGGAGGAGCTATTTTTTCAGAGATCTTTTTATTTACCTTTTGATCCAGAAGGGTCTTTTCGACCAACTTTCGCCAATCGGTAAAAGATATATTCTCTTCGGCCAATTGTCTTCGAAATGAAAGATCATCCGGGTAGTTGGCCCGAAGATTATCGATCTCGGCATTGAGTTCCGTTTCGCTCACCGTAATATTTTGAATTTTTGCAAAATCCTGAACTAGACTTTGCATAATAAAATCTCGAACCACGGCTTCCTTAGCGCGCTGAACGTTAAGCGGGTCCTTAACAGAAAGTGCATCAAAATCTTTCAGTCGTCGCGAAAGCTTTTCGGCAAAATCTTTACTAGTCAATACATAGTCGTTCACTTGGACGATGGTCTGAGAGGAAATTTTTGAGGTGTTTAACGTGCATGCCGAAATGAACAAAAAAGCTGAAAAAGAAAATTGAGTCAGCTTCACTTGCTAATTTTTGAATTCACTTTGATCGTGTATTTTTTCTTTAACGCATCAAAAAAAGTATCATATTTTACTTTTCGTTTCTCGTCATACACACCCAAACGAATCTTTCTTTTGTCGGCGTCGTTATAAGGCCGTTTGTCGATCAACTTGACGATATGAAAACCATATTGAGTTTCGATCAACCCCTTAACTTCACCCTTTTTCATTCCCAACAAAGTTTGGTAATAATGCGGCACTAAATCGTTTTTTGACATGTATCCGACATCGCCGCCAAAGTTTTTAGTAAACACATCATCGGTGTACAGCTTAACTAGTTCAGCAAAAGGCCTTTTGCTTACTTTAACTTCGGCGAAAACTTCCTCGGCGCGCTTTTTAGCAGTTTGTTTTTGGGACGCTGTCGATCCTGCAGGAACCTCAAATAAAATATACGAGTATCGAACCTCAGGATATTTTTGATAGTAAGCCTTCATTTCGGCTTCGGTGATTGCTGGAATATTTTCGAACTGTGGGCCTAACTCAGTTTCTAAAAACCCCGCGTACAAGGCTTGCTTAACCATAAACTGGACTTTTGGATTTTGAGCAACTTTCTTCTTTTCGGCTTCTTGCAAACCGATTTCTCGGCGCACAATTTCTTCAATAAATTCTTCTCGGGTGGGTGGATTAACAAAAGCCTTTTCCACGACGTAGTTAAATTCTTTGTTAAATTCGTCTAATGTAATTTTTCGATTTCCGGCTTCTATGTAAACCGGCGAGGTGTCGGGCCCTGGAGTTTGTGCTTGAATTTGCACACCGATGAATAGGTTTAAAAGAAATAAACCGGCCGTTAGTTTTGGAAAAGATTTTGTAGCGGAATCCATGATGTGTTGCATTCTAAATCCTTTTTTATTTGAGAGTACTTTTCACCTTTCAGACTACAAGGACCCATTGCGCGCGTCAAACACCCCCTTGAGATCTTGGCTGCACCGACGAACGTCTAGCTAAAACTTTTTTGTGGCTTCGATCCGAAGGTTTTGCAGGGCATTTCCTAAATCAGCCAAAATTTTTGGATCGCGGGGATCGTCCGCTTTTGTGAACGGACCATGGGGGCCGGCCCACTCGATATACAACTTTGAAAAAGGTTTTGGAAAAAAACTTTGGTTCCACGATTTTTTAAATCGCCACGCTGACGGGCTGTACACGCCGCAAACAAAAATCGGAAGTTCAGTCAGTCGACTGACTTCGATCACCCCAGATTTAACTTGGTATATTGGCCCCTTTGGCCCATCAACCGCAAAACTTGTACTGTGCCCCTGACGCACTAATCGAAGCAAACCTTTGAGGGCTTGAATTCCACCGCGTGTTGAGGACCCTCTTGAGGTTTTACCCCCCAAAAGCCGAATCACTTGATCGACTAATTCGCCGTCGCGACTTGTTGATGTGATCGTAGCGATATTATATTTTTTAATCAGATGAAAAATCGAAAGTTCGTCGCCATGCCAATGGGCTAAAATAAACGGCAGGCCGGCTTCATGGCGCCTTTTCATTTCCGGAGCTATGACTTCGGTCACGCGCCATGACCAAGAAATAAGTCGGTAGATGATAAAGATAAAAGTGCCTAAGAAAAGGCGTCTCAATTTGGGTTGACCTTATCCTTCAAGAACTTTTTTAAACTCTTGGGTGAGCAAGGGTAAAATCTCAAACAAGTCTCCGACGATTCCGTAGGAGGCTTTTTGGAAAATGGGCGCATTCGGATCGTTGTTGATCGCGACGATATATTTGCTTCCGCTCATACCTGCTAAATGCTGAATCGCTCCTGAAATTCCCACAGCAATATATAAAGCTGGAGCTACAGTTTTTCCGGTTTGCCCCACCTGCATATTATGCGGAACCCAACCCGCATCAACCACGGCCCGAGAGGCCCCAAGAGTGGCTCCCAAAACTAGGGCCAGAGGTTCTAACAAAGAAAAATTCTTGGCATCTTTTAAGCCGCGGCCACCAGAAACAACAACAGAGGCCTCGGTTAAATCTAATTTTGATTGCGACGAGCGGATAACGCTTTTGACTTCTGCCAAAAGTTTAACATCGGGTTTTTGTTTCTCGACCAAAACAGTAGGGCTTGAATTTTTTTGGCCAGTAACCCAGGTGATTTGATTGGGGCGAACTAAAGCCATCTGAGGTTGCCGTGCCATTTGCAAAGTGGCGACAACTTTACCGGCTAAAAATGGTTTTTTTACTTCCAACTTGCCATTCTGCAATTGAATCTGTGTGACATCAGAAGCAAGGCTTGAATTCTGATGCACTGCCAGCATTGGAAATAAATCTTTGGTCAGGCTTGAAGCCGAAGCTAAAACAGTCGTTGGTTTAATTTCTGCGCACAGTCCTTTCAAGGATTCTAGATAAAGTTCAGACTGGTATAAATCAAAAGCTGTGTTTTTAAATTGAAAACACTTTTTGACCCCATAAGCGGACAATACAGAAACATCAACAGCAGGCGATCCAAAGATTACGCAGTTAGTTTCGCCTTCCTGAGCCTGAGTCCAAGACAAAAGTTCTAAAGAACTTTTTTTTAGTTGGCCGGAATGGGTTTCTAGAAAAATGAGAAATGAATTCATGACAGCACCTTTGCTTCATTTCGGAGTTTTTGGACTAGGGCCGAAACTTGTTCTTGCGCAGATCCCGATAACATCTGACCGGCAGGTTTTTCAGCGGGCAATTCAAGTTTGATTAAATTCCAGCTTGCTGGGGACAGATCTAAACTTGCCCATTCGATTTCTTTTATGGTCTTTTTTTTGGCTTTCATAATTCCAGGAAGGCTTGCGTATCTAGGAGTATTTAACCCTTTGTTGGCCGAAATCACACACGGCAAAGAAATCTCAACTACCTCTTTGGTGCCACCTTCGACGTCGCGTTCGGCAGTTAACTTTTTGTCCTGAAGTTGAATTTTTGAAACCACGCTAACGTGAGGAATTTTCAAATACTGGGCAAGCATTTGCGGCACCGATGACGAATTTGTGTCAATCGAAAGTTTACCCGCCAGAATTATATCAAAGCCTCCGGCCATTTGAATCACCAACGACAAAGCTTGAGCGGACAAAAGCGGATCTAAAAATTCTGCCGAGTCGATCGCGATGGCTTCATCAGCCCCCATCGCTAACGCCGTTCGTAAAGACTCTACGGTTCTTTTTTTTGGCCCCAAACTAACCACAAAAATTTGCGAGCCCGGTTGAGCATCGCGGATTTTAATGGCCTCTTCTACGGCGTATTCATCGTAGGGATTCATCACCCATTTGATATTTTGCGTTTCCAGACTTTTGCCGTCGGCTGAAATTTTCACCTTAGTCTCTGTGTCGGGAACTTGCTTGATGCAGACAAAAATTTTCATCCGTTTAGGCCTTTCTGTTTTCTGAGTGTGCAGTTTCGAACCTTCGATTATGTCGAACTGTGGTCATTTTGCAATCCGCTTAGCACAGTCGATGTCTAGGTTAACACTTCGCAATGTTAAAATGTTTAATCCTCCAGACGCTAGACAGTTCAATCAATGAAAAGTTAATATTTAATAGGGTCTTTGAAAAGTAACTGTGGGAGGGAAGCTTTGTGAAAAAATTCTGGCCTAGGCATTGGCAGAAACCTTAGCCAGCAACCCTAACCAGCAGCTGCGGCTGCCGACTGACAACGAACGTCCAGAACTTTTTCACAAAGTTTTTAGCTCCCGGATAGTTTTCAAACACCCTCAAGGAATCCATTCCATCAATTTTGATTCAATATTGAATCAGTGTTGATTCCTGACTTATTTCTTTCGGAGAAATCATGCAGTCTGTAGATTTGAATTCGGTCAAAAGTTTTCGCTGTCCCTCAAATTATTTTTTCACATCGGTGGGGAAAAAACTAGTTATGGGAATTTCTGGTTTGGTTTGGGCCGGATTTGTAATGGGTCACATGGCTGGCAATATGCTGATGTTTATCAGTCCAGGCGCTTACAATTCCTACGGGCATGCGCTGACTTCCGGCGGACTTATCTATGTGGTCGAAACCGTTTTGTTGACGGCCTTAAGCATTCACGTTTTTTTTGCGGTTTGGTTGACCGTAGACAATCGCAGGGCCAGGGGATCTCAAGGGTATGCGCTTAGTCAAAAAGGCAGCAAAGGGGCATCAATAGCATCGCGAACAATGGCCGCTCAAGGGTCATTGATTTTGGCTTTTATTATTTTTCATTTAATTACTTTTAAATTTGGCCCGGTTTACGAAACAACCGTCAACGGCGTTCAGATGCGTGATCTTCATCGATTGATGGTCGAAGTGTTTCAGCAGCCAGGATATTTTGCGTGGTATGTTTTTTGTTTGGTGTTATTAGGCGTCCATTTACGCCACGGCATAAGTTCAATTTTTCAATCTTTAGGTGTATTGAATTCCAACAATCAAGCCACCTTCCAAAAGGTGGGAATTGTGTATGCGATAGTTGTCTCTTTAGGTTTTCTTTCTCAGCCCATTTCTGTTTTCTTATCGAGGTAAATCATATTTATGACAAAATTAAATGGCCAAGTTCCAAGCGGATCGATTGAAGAAATCTGGAATAATCACAAATTTAATTTAAAATTAGTAAATCCCGCCAACAAAAGAAAACATTCAGTGATCGTTGTTGGCACAGGCTTAGCCGGAGCAAGTGCCGCGGCCTCTTTGGGAGAGCTTGGTTACCAGGTAAAAGCTTTTTGTGTGCACGAAAGCCCCAGAAGGGCGCATTCGGTCGCCGCACAAGGTGGCATTAACGCCGCGAAAAATTATAAGAATGACGGAGACTCGGTACATCGGCTTTTTTATGACACCGTAAAGGGTGGGGATTTTCGTGCGCGCGAAGCTAACGTGCATCGTTTGGCCGAAATCTCGACAACAATTATCGACCAATGCGTGGCTCAGGGAGTTCCGTTTGCTCGAGAATACGGTGGGCTTTTAGCCAATCGATCTTTTGGCGGAGCTCAAGTTTCGCGAACTTTCTATGCCAGGGGCCAAACGGGTCAGCAGCTGCTCTTGGGTGCTTATTCGTCGATGATGCGGCAGGTGGAAAAAAAGCAAGTCGAGCTTCTCACTCGCCGAGAAATGTTGGACCTTGTTGTGATCGACGGGAAAGCTCGTGGAATTGTGGTCAGAAATCTTCTGACCGGAGCACTGGAGTCTCATGTTGCAGATGCCGTGGTTCTTGCGACGGGTGGATACTCGAATGTGTTTTTTCTTTCAACCAACGCGATGGCGTGCGCGGTCACCGCCACTTGGCGCGCCTACAAGCGCGGCGCTTTTTTTGCTAATCCTTGCTTTACTCAAATTCATCCCACGTGCATTCCGGTTTCCGGAGAACTGCAATCAAAACTCACCCTAATGAGCGAATCGCTTCGCAACGACGGCCGCGTTTGGGTGCCAAAAGCAAAAGGCGACAAAAGGCAGGCCTCGCAAATCCCGGATTCAGAGCGCGATTATTTTTTAGAGCGCATTTATCCAAGCTTTGGAAATCTAGCTCCAAGGGACGTGGCCTCGCGGCAAGCCAAATTCCGGATCGACGAAGGCCATGGCGTTGGCCCTACGGGATTGGCTGTTTATTTAGATTTTAGGGACGCCATCTCTAGAGTTGGCAAAAAAGCGATTGCCGAAAAGTACGGAAATCTTTTTGAGATGTATGAAAAGATCACAGGCGAAAACCCCTATGAAATGCCGATGAGAATTTTTCCTGCGCCACATTACACCATGGGCGGACTGTGGGTTGACTACAATTTGATGAGCACCTTGCCGGGATTGTTCGTCGCGGGCGAAGCTAATTTTTCTGACCACGGCGCCAATCGTTTGGGGGCATCGGCACTGATGCAAGGCTTGGCAGACGGATACTTCGTTTTGCCCTACACCTTGGGAAATTATATCGCTCAGAAAGCTAAAGATAATGTCACGATCGACCATCCCAAATTTAAAGAAGCAGAACAAAATATCCGATTGCAAATTCAAACCATGATGAAAATAAAAGGTTCACGCACAGTGGACTCGATCCACAAAGAGCTTGGCCGAATTATGTGGGAATACTGTGGCATGTCGCGCAGCGAACAGGGCTTACAAAAAGCGCTAAAACAAATCCCCGAGCTTCGCGAAAAATTTTGGAATGACGTGCAAATCCCAGGCAGCGAAAATGACGTTAACACCGAGCTTGAAAAAGCCGGACGCGTCGCTGATTTCATCGAGCTTGGCGAATTAATGTGCCAAGACGCTTTGGAAAGAAACGAATCCTGCGGGGGACACTTTCGCGAAGAATACCAAACCCCAGACAACGAAGCGCTTCGCAATGATCAAAATTTTTGCCACGTAGCTGCTTGGGAATTCAAAGGCGAAAAAGAAAAAGCCCAGCGCCATATTGAAGATCTGAATTTTGAAAACGTAAAATTGGCTAGCCGTTCTTATAAGTGAGCCCGACAAGTGAGGAATCCTGCATGAAAGACCATACTCTGAAATTAAAACTTAAAGTTTGGCGCCAGGCCTCTAGCAAAACGCTGGGGCGATTTGTCGAATACGAAGCCAGCGAAGTTTCAACGCACTCATCTTTTTTGGAAATGATCGATCAAGTGAACGAAGGCCTGATCAAAAAAGGTGAAGAACCCATTACTTTTGACCATGATTGCCGCGAAGGAATTTGCGGAAGCTGTGGGTTTATGATCAACGGTGAAGCTCACGGTCCACTCAAGGGAACCACCGTTTGCCAACTTCACATGCGCAATTTTAAAGACGGAGAAACCTTGACCATCGAGCCTTGGCGCGCGCAAGCCTTTCCGATCATCAAAGATTTAATGGTGGATAGATCTGCGTTTGATAGAATTATAGCCAAGGGTGGGTATATTTCTGTCGATACGGGGAATGCGCCAGATGCGAATTCTCTGCCCGTTCCTAAGCCCGATGCTGACGATGCCTTTATGTCGGCGGCATGCATTGCTTGCGGCGCTTGCGTGGCCTCGTGCAAGAATGCATCGGCGATGTTGTTCGTATCTGCCAAAGTGAATCACTTGTCGTTACTTCCGCAAGGCGGCGTCGAACGACCCGAACGTGTTCACAGCATGGTGGCTCAAATGGATGCCGAAGGTTTTGGAGCTTGCACAAGTACAGGATCATGCTCGGCATCTTGCCCTAAAGAAATTTCGCTTTCGAATATCGCTAAGCTGAATCGAGAACTTTTGTTTTCGGCATTAACAAGGCGCCAGGCGCCATCAGGGGATGGCGTCTAAGGCCTGTGAGCTTTGTGCAGATGCTGATCAATTTTTAGATTTAAATAATCCGGAAAATCCAGCTGCGTGCAGTGCGATCCATATGGGACCACGACGAACTCGTGATCTTTTAAATTATTTCTGAAAACTTCTTGTCTTGAGATTGGAGTCACGTGGTCTTTCTCCCCCGCAACCACAAGCGTAGGTTTGGTAATTAAGGGCAGCTGCTTTTCACCATCAAAATCCATCATGCTATCGAACAGACCAATAAAAACACTTAACGGAACTTGCGCTACACCTTTTAGATAAATTTCAATGTCCTGAAAGGGGGTCAGTTTTAAATTAAATCCCCCAACAAGCCCCGTGAAAAAAGCCGACACGGGATTATCGACGACGTTTTTCCAAATCATGTCCCACGTAATGCTGTTGTTCGAGTATTGGGATTGAACGTAGCGAAAAGCATTTTCCACCAAAGGCATACCAAACATATCTTTGATTGGGTTTTTTACAAAACCATTTACAAAAGAAAAGCTTAAAACGCGGTCCTGATATTTCTTGGAAAACTCCACTAAAATGGGAACTCCAAAACTATGCCCTAAGAAATGGGCGTGAGAAATTTCTAAATGTTTTAAGAGAAAAAACAAATCTTCGGAAAGGCTTTCAATTTTTAAATTTTCATTCGAAATGGGCTGCGCACTTTTGTGGTGCCCTCGCAAATCAAACGTGATGACCTGATAATTTTTTGAGAAATATTCAGTCTGAAAATGCCAGTGGTTCATTTGGCAAGCCAGGCCATACACAAAAACCAAAGGGGTCCCGCGACCGCGGACTTCGAAATAAATCTCGGTGTCATCAAAGCTTTTAAAGGTGCCGGTTTTTTTTGAAATGGATGTCACGGTTCAAATGAAATTCGAAGAATGGTTTCACCAATTCGAATTTCGTCTCCTTCCCGAAGGATCTCGGTTGTTTTAGGGTGATTATTAAGTTTTACAAACTCTGGGCTGTGGTTGATAAAACGGGCTCGTCCAAGGTCGGGCTGAAGTTCAAAGGCCAAGGCCGGGCTGCCGGGGTCGTCTAAAATAATGTCCAAAACTTTACTGCCGACTTTTCTGGGGCCGTATCCCAACAAAACATGCTGATCCAATTGAATCCCTTGGGTAAAGGTAAGTTTAATCATGGGTTCAAAGGCCTGAACGGGACTAAACGTTTGAGCCGCAGGCCCCAGCGCGCGCGCTTTCTCGGTAATCCACCACTTGATTTTGGCTCGCCAGTGGTCTTCTGCGGCCGGCGCTTGGTAGTCGACAACAAGCATTTCTGTCTGACCAATACTTATTTTCTCGCCAGGACTTAATAGAACTTCGTCCACTTTTACTGCGCCTAAGAAAATACCATTGGCGGACCGAAGGTCCTCTAGATACCAGCTGTCATCGCGGAAAATGATCTGAGCGTGTTCATTCGACGTTTTTTTGTCTTTAAGCTGGATGTCGCCTTTTGATCGACCAATAATTGCCCCATTTTTTAGAGGGAAAATCTTGTTTTTAAGCTGGCCATTAAGGATTTTGAAAGCAAGGGACATCTTTCCACATTAAGATGACTTGATTTATTGTTCAACCCATCACTGTCATTGAACTTGTTCTCTGGAAAGTCTCGTGATACCCCTTTTGCACCTTGCAAATACAATTGAGTATTTTGCCGCTAGACCATAAGGAGTTTAAAAAAATGGAAAAGCAAGAAAAGCCATCAACCGAATCGAAAAGCACAAACCCAAAAAATAAGCCTCGCCCCTACGAAGCCGTCTTGATTTTACAGTCCGAGACCCCCATCGACGAACAAAAAGAAATTTTACGCAAAAGTAAAAATATCATTCTAAATTTTAAAGGCAGCGTTTTTTCTTTAGATACTTGGGGAAAAAGAAATTTAGCAAACCCAATCAAGAAAAATAAAAAAGGAATCTATTTTCATTATTTGTTTGAAGCCCTTCCCGGATCAATTATGGAAATGGAACGTAACTACAGAATTAATGACCGAGTTCTCCGCTACATGAATACCAGCTTAGATTCGCGAATTCCTCTTTCCAAACACGCCGAAGCTTTTAAGACCAAACTGCAAGAGTCAGCTCAGCGTGAAAAAGAGCGCGAAGCTAAATTTCAGGCGCGTAGGTCTGCAATGGCCGCGGATCGTGAGTGAGGGAACGTCCGCTCTCAAAATTTTTCCTTTTAGTTTCGTTAGGCACAATCCTTAGCTTTTTATCATTATTTATGGCGGGACCTTTCTTAAGAGTGGTCCACCGAATTTATGGATCAAAAATGTTTTGGTTTTGCGGCGCATTTATCAGTGCGTTTTTGGCGCTTGGAAAAATACCCTTACTGCCTGCTTTGATTGGATCGGTTTGGCTGACAGTTGGTTTGTTCGAAGAATTCGAACTTCGCGGGAAAGCCGGTTTTATGGCCGGCCTAACGGCTGTAGTGGCGGGAACTATTTTTATGATCGAAGTCCCCGCAATTTGGTCCGCAAATCTGGGGATTGATCTGAAAGAAGAACTTAAAAAAGCACTTCAGCTTCAATTTGATGGCAACGCCACGCTAAAAAATTGGATGGAGGCCTCGCAGATGGACGCCAATATGATTTTGGCGATGACCCCTGGGTTTGTGGCGGTATTGTTACTGATGACCTTGGCTTTTGGACTAATATTGGATCGAAAGTTAGCCACTGCGTTTGGTCTAAAATTCAACCAAGTGGCTACGCAGATTCGGTTGATTGAATTCAAAGTTCCTGAATTTACGATTTGGTTTTTGATGATCGTTTTTGTGATGAGTTTCTTGCGCACACCCTACCCGTGGGTGACGATCGTGGGGTCAAATCTACTGATTGTTTTGGTGGGGGTTTATTTTTTTCAAGGATTGGCGATCCTTGAAACCTTGTTTTTGGCATTGCGAGCAGGCTTTTTAATTCGAATGGCAGTCTACTTTTTGATTGTAGGACAGCTCTTTTTTTTACTAAGTTTTCTTGGTATCATCGACTATTGGCTTGATTTTAGAGCAAAAATCCGTAAAAGAAATCAAGCCCAACGGAATAACGGAAAACAAAATGGAGAGCATTTATGAAAATCATATTACAAAAAGATGTTAAGGACGTGGGCAAAGTAGGCGACGTGGTGAACGTGTCTTCAGGCTTTGCGCGAAATTTTTTATTTCCACGCAAATTAGCTGCCGAAGCTTCTGAAGCTAAAGTGACCGAGTGGGAACATTTAAAACGGGTGGCTGAATCCAAAAAGAAAAAGGCCGTTAAAGAACGCCAAGAGCTTTTAGAAAAAATCAGCGGCGTTTCTGTAAAATTCAAAATGGCTGCAGGCGAGACCGAAAAACTTTTCGGGACGGTGACCACGCATGAAATCTCAAAAGAATTTTTTAAGCTTGGGTTTTCTATCGATCGCAAAGACATTCACCTTGACGAGCCCATTAAAATGTTGGGAACACACAAGGCAATCGTTCGCATGGGCGAAGGTTTAGAAACCTCTGTTCAAATTGTTGTCGAAAAAAACTAATTTAAAAAAACAAAATTTAGTTTGGGCCGGGTTAGGCATGATCTACCTGGTCGTTCGCTTTGGATTTACCCTTAAGTTAGATTCGTATGGTTGATATGCATCTTACATTCTTGAAATGATCCTGGTGATCGGGTCTGTGGTCCTTACCGCCAGAGATTTTTTCAAAAACCCAATTCCATCAAGAATCCAACTTTATTTTTTTCCATTGTCAGCGATCGCTGGATTTTTAGTTTTTAGGTTTGCGGGCTGGTTTCGAATTGTAGCTCCCTTTGATTTGCGATCTGGACTTACGATTTTATTTTTACTGGTAGTAGCCCGGTTACTTGAAGAACTTATTTTTCGATTTTTTTTGTGGGCTTCGGTTTTGAGTTTCTCCGCAAAACCAATTTGGGCCTGGGTTCTGACCACTCTGTTTTTTAGCTACTCACATTTGCACGCAATTTGGTTTGCGCCGGAATCAATTCACGGCTTTATCATCTACCAAACTCTTTACACTATAGCCTTGGGTGCTGCCTGCGGGTATTTTATTTGGAAGAACTTGTCCATCTTTAACGCCGTTCTAGTTCACTTCGCATTTAATTTGGGATTTTTCCTAGCAACTTTCTGAATTCCAAAGTCCCGCGAAGAAAGCTGCAAAAGTATAGATAAGTTTGTTGTCGATAAACTTGAAAAGTTTGGTTAGACTAAACAACTCGATTTATCGGATTTTAAATGTTTGACGCAATTTTTACGAATATGAATATTGGTTTAATTGGCCCCGGGATTTGCTGCCTTTCCGGCGGCGCGCTTGTAGTCGATTTGATTTAGAAAATTGGTATAAGCGCATGTTCGCTTGTCTAGACTGCCATCGCGGTAGTCTTTAAATTTGACGACGACTCCGTTCATTTCAATCTTGGCGTCTTCGCATTCTTTGGTGACATCTGAAAGATCTGTTAGGCCAAGCGCTTGGATACAAAAGTGATCTTTTAATTTTGGATCCACATTTTCCGCCAGCCCTGCCGCCAGATTTTTTTCTTTCGAGTCTTTTTTGTTCAATAGAAGAAAGGCATTTTTGCTGTAAGGTTTAAAAAATTTTGAGAACGAATCAAGTTGAGTGGCGCTTAGTAGCGCACCGCTTTTTAGATCTATACTCTGCGTGTAAGGATTTTTTAGTGAAAACACTTGTCGAGTGAAATCTTGGGTCTCTAGAAATATCAGAGTTCCTAGGTCATCAGGATTCGACACAAATTTTGCAAGTTTTTGAGCCTGGTAGTTTTGGACCGATCCAGCGATAGCGGCCACACGTTCTCGGAAAACCCGATCAGGATCCAAGAGTTTTGTGACTCTGGTGTAAAGTTCGGTGCTGTCATTCTTGGTGACTTCTTGATCAGATTCCCGAAGCCTTTGTCCCAATTTTACTATTGCATCAACCTCTCCCTTAAGTTCGGGAATCCGTAACAAGCCTCCCCTGGACTTTGAAAATTCGGGTGGAATTGACTTGAAAAAACTATGGATATTCTCAACGTTTTGTAGGGTGCTTGGAGTTCCTAGTGGCTGGTCCATAAAGTTTAGGAAAAACCTCGAGAGCTGTTCATCTTCGGGCAGATCAACAGTTTTTTGAACAACAAGTTGATAGCTGGAAATTCTTGCACTTATTCGATCGAACGCCACATCGCTGGACAATCTTTCCTGGATTGCTTTGGCAGGGGGAAATTGCGTAATATCTTCAGCGCCAAAATATTCGAAAAGCGCTCTTTGAACGGCAACTTCCATTGTGGTGTTACCCTGACCACCCGATAAATTATCTACCCCATACTTTTGTCTTTTGATTTTTGAGTTCTGGATTTCGGTTCTGAAGCTATCGACCAAATCAAGGAATTCCTTTTCATTGAATATGAGACGAACGAAGTTGTATCTTCTCTCATCCTCACTAAACTGAGTTTGCAGTTCAGGAGAATTTTGCTGAACCACAACAAAACCATTTGACGATCCAAAAAGTTGAGCCCCATAGTCTCGAACAGCTGAAAAGATAGCTTTTGCCATGTTCTTTTTTACCGCGTCTGGGACTGAAGAAAGCTCTGCTGACCGAGCTTTTCCGCGGGCTTCGGAAAGCTCGGACTGAAGCTCTGCCGTCGCAGAAGTAAAGCCACCCCGGATTTTTTGCGAAATCGCTTGGCCAGCTGCCGTTCGAATCGAAGACCCTAGCCATCCAGTTACGGTGTCCACAGCGTCCTTTGCCGTTTGGCCTTTTCTGACTAGATTCATTGCCTCATTGAATTCTTTCTTCATTACGGGCGAACAATTTTTGCACTGTTCTCCGCTAAGTTCTGCCAATAGTGATTTCTGTCGGACTAGGTTGCAGTGCTGCTTTGATAAGTTTTCTAACGTACATGACAGACCTGAAACTAAAAGCGCTTGGTGGGAAGTCTCGAACATGATTCCGGGCGAACTTTGTTTGGCATCTGAAATGTCAAAAATATTCTGCAACACCCGGCCGGCCAGTGAAATCCCGATCCCCAACGGAGAGGCTGCAAAAAATCCGGCAATGCCAATTAAACCAGCCACGACCTGTCTTCGTAAAATTGGATTTCGATTTAAACAATCGGAATTCTTTCGCAGCACCAACGCAAGTTCAGTTCCTATTCCATCCAGCTGTTGGACGCCGGTCAAATACTGTTCCCTAGTCGCGCGTGCACGGGCAATGCCTGCGTGAGCTCTTAGCCGAATTAGCTCTTGGCGGGCGGTCACAACAATTTGTTGTAAAGCCGACTGCGGCGGATACAAAGCGGCATCTTCAGGTGTTATTTGCTTTCTCATGGCGATGTCTGAAAGCGCTTCATCAATGATTTTTTCTTGTTCTTTAATGGCTTCGGATTCGCCATAACTATCGATTTGAGTCAGGATGCCATCGATTTCTGGCAATCTGGCTAGGCCCGAGAGCTCGATCGCGCATTCGCGCTGCTGATCAAAGATCTTGTCGGCGGCTTGACGAAGGTTTCTTAGTGAATCACGAACACTTTGGGTCGCCGTTCCGTTCGTACTATCACAGCGATAGCTTTCCAAAAGAACTTGTCCGGCTTGAGAGCTCAATTGAGCATCTGCAGGATCGATCAGTGCAAAGAAAAAAAGAAAGAAAGAAATCACTTTTTCACCAACCGAAGTTTTTTTAACAAATCTTTGCTTTGTTCATTTTTAGAAAAAAGCAAGCGCCCTCCCCGAGTCGAAAAAACATGAACTTTCTCATTTTCTTGAATGGCAAAAATGGCGCCCTGGGGTCCGACTAAGTGTTCGACCTTGGGGGGTGGATTTGACATTTCAGCAGCAATTTTTTGCGCAGAACGTATGGAAATCGCTCGATATGGTTTTGCCAAAATAAGTTCGTGCTTTTGCGGGCCAACCCAAAAGGCCGTTTGATATTTTGCCGCATTCGAAATCAAAAGAGTCTGGCCAGGAGGCATTTTAATTTCGTAGATGCCAACCAAGGGTTGTGAATACTCAGCAAAAACAAAGTTTAGAAGAAAGAAAAGCATTTGAATCCAGAATATGCGTCTTTGAAATTTTCAACAAGTCCAACCCCAAGTCGGCATAGACGAAGGCCGGGCTGTTAGCACTACAGATTTAGAATTTATGCGCGCCCGACGAGCTGCCGGCCACCAAATGGCCAAGTTAAACGGCTGATCGCTATTAGAATTTCGCCAACGGTTTTAACAAAGTTAAAAAAATGCCCGAAAAGCCATAGCAAACTTAAATTTTTGAAATACTTGAAAAGCTGACCAAAAAAGTAGCCTAATCCGCAAGAATTGTTTTTTGAACGAAGTCTACGGTTTGTTCGCGAAGGTCGTTCAGGTCTTTGGGCTCGGAGTTTCCTTTGGAAAAATCGGCCAAGAATTCTAGAACTTGATCTTCGGGCAGTTGAAATTTTTCGATTAGAATTTTCTTGATTTCGTCCATCATCTTACAGGTAGGATGCATCGGAGACTCAGCACAGTTAATGGAATCTTTTTGGTAGATTAGAACCTAGCCTTTCTTCTAGTCCAAAATAATCACGCGACGAGAATAGCTCTTTGTCTTTTAGAAATTTCTACCAAAATCGGGAAGCCGCCGACCTGAACGGCTTGGCTCATCGGTCTTGAGCCTGTCTTTCGCGTCTTATTTTAAATTGGAAAATGATAGTGTTTGTATTCCTTATCAAGACGGTCGGGTACGACCACGTCTTTCATCTGAGGATCACTAAGTGCCGCATATCCTATGTCGAAATCAAGAGTGACAGCGAAGAATAATTTAGAAGATTTCAGAGCGTTTAGGATCATGGAGTCACTGAATGCAGTCCCAGTCTTTTCGCAAATCCCAATCGCACCCGGCCAATCTAGGGAACTGCCAAACAATTCCTTCTGGGATTGCCCGTGAGGGCTAATGTATTCAACTCCGCGATCAATCAATGCCTGATCTTCCAGCTCAATCTTGGCCTTAAGGAATACTTCGCAGATTTCCAGCCAACCTTTTTGGCCTGAATGCGGGCCCGCGGAGAATTCCTTCTTGATTTTCTTGAGTTGAGATTCGTTAAAGACTTTGTCTTTGTCGGAGTCGGCGGCCATACTTGTTTTTAGACTGCCTTTGAGAGTTTGAATTTTGGCTTTTGCCTCTTTTGGGATTTTTATTTTAGATTGAACATCGACCATGTCGAAAAGATTTTCGGTCAGAATCAGGCGTCGCTGAAACTCCAGGTATTCTGACCTTGTGTTAACGGTGGCAAATAAACGGTAGTCCTTTTGCAGCAAGAGCTCCCAGACATCGACTACATCGCTGTGAGAATCGCGAATATCATAGTTGGCTGAGATCAAAATATTCGTATCAAGGATAGTTCCCTTGTGAGAGTCAAACTTCTTAATGGATGTCAGGTAAGATTCAATTTCTGAGAACGGTATGACTTTCCCCAATTCAAACCTCTGGCTGCCGAGCGATTTTACGTTTCAGACCTTCCTTGATTTGCTCCTGTTCTTTTTCGATTTCCTTAAAAATTTTATTGGCCTTTTCAATCTGATCATCTGTCAGTTTGGGCTTGCGTCGAGCTCTAGATTCACTTGCCAATGTGCGAATGCTCTTGAGTGGTTTATTTTGCCGAATAGTCATTTTATACCTCCACCTGAGCTTCAATATAGCATGGCTTTTCGAGCTATAACGGCTTGGAAATACTCTATTTTTATCGGATTGTCACTCGAATATATGGCGCCCGATTGGCGGACAATGTTTGCAAACATTTTCACTCTTCGCAGCTAAAAGTCCAATTTCCCTCCGGTCATTTTTTTGGGTTGCGGGCTCAAGTTTTCCTAAACCCTGCGCTGCTTTTTCAACAGCCATTTTCTGACTCCAAGCTGCAACCTGCTTTAAGGTGTAGTGTCCGCACGCCGTAGTCAAAATGACCGAAATCAGCGTTGCTATCCCATCGATTAATTTTTCCATTCCTTACTCCTTCCATAATTCGGCAGGACCGTTAGACCTTGCCCGTTAGACTTACTTCCGCCGCCAAAATTATTCGTTCTCTAGACTTGGGTCGTGCACCCGGCAACCGGGATTGAACTTTTATTTATTGGCACCCGGTGCAAAGTTTCGCGGCCTAGATTGGCCGCCGCCACCGCCGTATTGGGCCCCAGGTGGAGGTGGGGGTGGAGGCAATGGATGGCTGGTCTGCTCGAACTCGGCATCTTTGAAACGCCCGTACTCGCCCTCCCACTTTAACTTAACTGTTCCCGTAGGACCATTCCGCTGTTTTCCAATAATAATTTCAGCGGCGCCTTGTTTTTCGGGATCGTCTTTTTCGTAATAGTCTTCTCGAAAAAGCATCATGATAATGTCGGCATCTTGCTCGATGGATCCTGATTCCCGCAAATCTGATAGCATCGGGCGCTTTTCCGTTCGGCCCTCAACACCTCGATTAAGCTGTGCTAGAGCAATGACCGGAATGCTTAGTTCCTTGGCCAAGGCTTTTAAGCTTTTCGAAATTTCGCTGACGGCGCGCTCGCGGCTTTCAACTCTTTGTTTAAGATCCATCAGCTGCAAGTAATCAATCATCAAAATATCTAAACCATGTTTGGCCTTCAAGCGCCGAGCGCGGGCGCGGACCTCTAGCGGACTAATTCCCGAAGTGTCGTCGATAAATAAATTACAGTCGCTAATAAACCCAGCAGTTTGAATTAACTTGGGCCAAGCGTGATCACCGATGCGACCCGAGCGAATGTCTTTCATATTGATTCGAGACTCCGAAGCCAAGAGCCTCATCATCACAGATTCTTTTGACATCTCGAGCGAGAAGAAGGCGACGGTTTTTTTCTCGCGCAAAGCCATATTACTAGCCAGGTTTAAACTAAAAGCAGTCTTTCCCATCGACGGCCTGGCCGCTACGATAATAAGCTCGCCGGCATGAAGGCCAGACGTCATTTTATCCAAATGTGTAAAACCTGTTCCAACGCCAGTGACGTCGGACTTCTGATTGTAAAGCTCTTCGATTTTAATCAAACTAGTTTTTACGATTTCCATCGAATTTACCAAACCATTGGTTTGGCTTTTCTCGCCGATCTTGTAAAAAGATTCTTCCGAATGATCGATGAACTGATCAACGTTTTCAAAATCCTCTCTGTAGGCTTTTTCAATAATGTCCGAACTAGTGTGGATCATTTTTCGGAGTAAGGATTTTTCACGGACAATATTCGCGTACGAGACCACGTGGGCCGAGGATATGGTCTTGTTGACCAGTTCTAACAAAGTTCCTGTACCGCCGATGATCTCGAGTTCATTTTTTGACTGCAGCAGATTTGAGATCGTAATTAAATCCACCGGCATGCTCTTGGACTGAAGCTCCAGGATTGTTAAAAAAATTTTTTGATGCGCGGGTTTGTAAAAGTCATTGGCTACGATCAAATCGCTGATCTGGTCCCAGGCTTCGGGGTCTAAAAACAAACTGCCCAATATAGCTTGCTCCGCTTCAATGTTCTGTGGAGGCAGTTTGGTCTCTAAAAAGTTCATAGTAGGAGTGGCCATATTAAAAAAATCTCCGAATTTCTGACGAGCAGAAAAAAACCAACTTTCTGCTTTGCAGAAAAAAACTAAAGTGCCTAGGCATCAGTTTATTTTGGTTACGAAAAGAAAAACAAGGCGGGTAAGTTCAAAGATGAAAAACAAGATGACCCGCCTCTTCCATCTGTAAGTATTGGAAAGAAAAAAATAAGAAGCAAGAAATAAAATTTAAGGAATAAAAATTTTCGACAGAGCTTCTCTGAAGTCTTATTTTTAAGCGTTCGATTTCTTAATGTTAATTTTGTAATTATCGATTTTCTTTTTCAGAGTGTTGCGGTTGATCCCCAACATCTGGGCGGTCTTAACTTGATTACCCCGATGCGCCGTCAAAGCGATCTCTAAAAGAGGCCGCTCAACTTGAGCCAAGACAATATTGTATAGCCCGTTCAATTCAACCTGGGCTTCTTTCTGTTGTTCGAACAGAACTTCCAGTTTGCTTTTAACTAATTTTTCAAGGCTGACAGAGTTAAGGTTGGCGACGAAAAGATGGTCAGGGCTGGGGACATTTGAACTCATGTTTTTTTAAACTCCACGTTGATCAGAAGACCAAATATATTTATGTAGCTGCAATTGCAAGCGCGCAGGTGAATTAACCGATAAAATTTTTTCCGCCAACCATTTCGGCGAGATGATTTCGAATGATGGACTGTATAAAACGAGAAAGTTTTTAAACAAATCATGTTGACGACAAAATGTTTCTGACCAGTTAAAATCTTTTTCAGAGCCAAGCACAAACTTAAATTCTGTCGACGATGAAGCCCATTTTAAATTCTCAAGATTGAAAGTATCCGCGGCGCCACTGTCAGGGGTTTTTACATCCAAAATCAATTTGGCCCTTGAATCGACTTGGTCACAAAGTAGGGATCCGCTAGTTTCAATTGAAACTAAAAAATTCATGTCACAAAGATTTTTAATCAACGGAAAAATTTCTTTTTGCAAAAGGGGCTCACCACCCGTCAAACAGACATAACGTGTTCCGTAGGATTTAATTTTACTGATGATTTCTTCAAGGCACATTTTCTGGCCCTCGTAGTAAGAATATTTGGTGTCACAGTAGGTGCATCGCAAATGACAGGCCGTAGTTCTGACGAAAACCGTGGGGTAACCGACCCACGAAGATTCTCCTTGAATTGAAAAAAAAATTTCATTTATTTTTAGCACTTCGTCTAGGTCCTTAGGTGTTCGGTTTGGCAGATACCATGGATCAAAGTCAAGGCTTGGGCCCTGGCTGGTGCATCCCCAATAATAATCGCATAGACTGACAGAATGAACCGACTACTTGTTCGATTTCAACACGATCTCCGGGGCATTTTCTTTTTATTTTCAGCGCTCTTCGTGGGCCTATCGTTGGCAAGCTTTAGGCCGCAGGACCCGTCCTTTAATTCGATCGGAAAAACCTCCCAAGTATTGAATTATTGCGGCTTTGCGGGCAGTTTTTTGGCCGATGGGTTGCTGCAGATTTTTGGCATAATGAGTTGGCTGTTTGTCCTGTGTTTTGTTTTTTGGGGCTTGGAGAGTCTTCTCAACAAGAATAAATCAACAACCCCAAGGCTAAGATGGCTTTGGTTTTTTTTGATGGCTTTAACCCTTTGTGCTCTGTCTGCAGTTTATTTTCCGCAGACCCGCATATTTCAGAATCAAATTTCAGCCGGCGGCATTTTAGGGCTGGCCACTTCGCAAACTTTGGTGAAATGGTTTAACCCCATTGGTCTGCAAGTTGTTCTGTGGACAGCGTTTTTAATTCTTGTGGTTTTTCTCTCGGAGCGGTCGATTGTCGAAATGCTTTCTCGTCCCAAAGGCGCTTTAATTTGGCTTTTCAGCAAGCCATTTAAAATCAAATTGAATTTAAAATGGCCGGATCGAAAAACAAAGATCGTCACGGCCTCACCCGCTGAAAAATCGGCTCCCAATTTTCAAATGATCTCCGGGGCCTCGCAAAACTTGTCGGATGGTGGCGGAGCCCTTTCGGGCTTCAAACTTGAAATGCCTTTTTTAAAAACGAAAAAGGAAAATCTCGCAAAACCCTCAAGTAAAATTCGCGCCAACAGGCACGTCGAACACTGGGAGCTTCCCAAGTTGTCATTAGTTTCAGAACCTCCGCAAGTTCGAGTTAAAATCGAAGAAAAAGAAATCAAAAGAAAAGCCGAACTTTTAAAAGAAAAATTGGCACATTTCTCGGTCACTGGTGAAGTGGTTGCTGCCCGTCCTGGGCCCGCAGTCACGCTTTTTGAATTTAAGCCCGACGTCGACGTTAAACTAAGTAGAATCACCGAACTTGAAGATGACTTGTCGCTGGCACTATCCAGTGAATCTTTGCGGATTATTGCGCCTATTCCAGGCCGCGACGTCGTTGGGATCGAAACCTCAAATTCGCAGCGAGAGACAGTCTTTTTAAAAGAAAGCTTAGCCGATGATCAGTTCTGGCGAGATGATTTTAAATTGCCTATTTCGCTGGGAAAACAAGTTGATGGTGAACAGCAAATCGTCGACCTTAGAAAGCTTCCCCACTTAATGGTGGCTGGTACGACGGGCTCGGGGAAGTCGGTTTTTGTGGTTTCCACGATCACTAGTTTTTTATTTAAACATTCCCCTAAAACGCTTCGGTTGCTTTTGATTGATCCCAAGCAAGTGGACCTTGCGGCCTTTGAGAAAATCCCGCATTTGGTGATGCCTTTGGTCACTGATTCAAAGCAAGCGGTGTTAGCGCTGAAATGGGCCGTTCGAGAAATGGAAAAAAGATACCGTTCTATGAGCCGCTTTGGCGCCAGGGGCTTAGAAGCTTTTAACGAGAATATTGAAAAGATGACCGGCGATCAAAAAAAAGAACACGATAAAATTAACTTGGACCTTGAGGAAAAACACCAAAAAGCAGACCAGTACTACACCGAGAAATTACCCTACCTGGTGATTGTGATCGAAGAATTCGGCGATCTGATGAGCGTCGACAAAAATAATGTCGAGCATTCGGTGGTGCGTTTAGCTCAGAAAGCCCGTGCTTGTGGAATTCATTTAATATTAGCTATGCAAAGTCCACGAAAAGAAATCATCACCGGTTTGATCAAAACAAATATTCCGGGTCGAATCAGCTTTAAAGTTTCATCGTCCATGGATTCTCGAATTATTCTGGATGAGAAAGGCGCCGAACGACTTTTGGCTCAAGGGGATTTGCTGTACAGAAATCCGGGGGGATCAAACCTTATTCGTCACCACGCGCCGTTCTTAAAAGACGAAGACGTTACTCAAGTAGCTAGGTTTTGGTCTGACCAGGGTGCCCCCGAATTTAATGAAAGTGCCCTTCGCATTTTTGACCTAAGCGCCGGGGATGACTTAAGCTTAGATGACGGGCCACAAGAGCCCGGCGACTCCGAGGAATCGGACGAAAAATACGACGAAATCGTAGCGTGGGCTTCGACACAAAAAGAAATCAGCGCGTCCCTGGTACAAAGGCGCTTTCAATTGGGCTATCCAAGGGCCGCAAGAATGATTGAAACGTTTGAAAAACGCGGGATCGTCGGGCCTTCGAATGGCAGCAAACCGCGTCAGGTTTTGATTAGTCAGTTTGGATCCCTGCACGAGTAAAAATTTGAGCTATATTTTTTGGATTCAATCTGGTGAGAATCAAGTCTTGATGTTTGTTTTAAAAAATTTAATTGATTTCAGAGTTTTGTTTTTTGGTTTGGTCCTTCTGACTAACGCCGTCAGTTTTTCTGATGAAATCGCCACGATTAAAAAAGCTCAATCCCTGTTTCTTGAGAAAAAACGACTTTTAGCCATAGAGATATTGCTGTCCGCGGGCAAGGATTCCAAGCCGTCTAAAAAAATAATTTCAACCATCAACGAAATTTCCGAGGCCTTTTTGTCAGAAGAAGCTTTGCAGCTTTTCGAAAGTTCTTTATCCCTACAAGCCACAGAACCCCTGCAGAGCCAGGCCAAAATCATCGAGGCCTTGAAAATCGAACCCGATAATTTTTTGTTGCTGAACGAGAAATTTAAATATCAAATCTTGGCCCAAGAGTGCGCCAAAGCCTGGGCGGAAATTGCAGAAGTACTAAAAAAGAATCCGCATTTTTTGCGCTCGCAGATTTCGGATCGATTGGTTCAGATTTGCTTGAAAAAACCACTTTCTGAAAAAGCGCTAGCCGATAAAAAAGACACCTTTTTTTATTGGTCGCACCTGGAAGGGATTTCTTTGGTTGCCCAAAAATCTATGGCAAAGGCCAAGGATAAATTATATTTTTCTGCGAAATTAGAGCCCTTTTTCCCAGAAAATTATTACTGGCTTTGGATGATTGAAAAGTCCCAACACAATCCCGAGGATAAATCACGTCAATGGGCTGAGAAGTACATAGCGTCTTGCAAAGGTTTAACCTCGCAGTTGAAAAGAAGCTTTGGATTTGACCCCTTCTTGTGTAAGAAAACGGCCGAGCTTGAAAGTGATCTTGGGAAAACCAGTAAAACCCAGTAAAACATAGGAGGGGGGTGTGCCATTCTCATTCATTTTAGAAATTTAGTTTTATGGAGTTTCGCGCTTTTATTTATTTGCGCTTGTGGGGTGAAGAGTCGCCCGCTTCCACCCCTAGAGCCTTCGCCATTGGGGCGTGGCCAACCCGCTATTTCTAACTCGCCAGATGGATTCGCGGAAAAAAAACGCAAATTAGAAGACAATTTCGAGGAGCCCGAAGATTTCGATGAAAATGAAAAAGAGTAAATCGTGGTATTCTGTTTTTGACGGAACTGGGAATACCTTTGCGATAACATGGTCCCCTGCCACGCGCAAAAATAGAAAGACTCTGGAAAAAATTTGCCAGCGACCGCCAACAGACCTGGGATTGAAACGCATCGACGGTTTCTTATTTTTGCGAAAAACAAAAGATGGATTTGCTTGGAAATTTTATAACCAAGACGGGTCTGTGGCAGAAATGTGCGGAAATGCGGCTCGATGTGCTTCGGAATTTATTTTTATGCAGCACCATCTAAAAAAATTTATTCTTCAAGCCGGTCAGATCGAAGTTTTTTGCCAACGAATCAAAAAACAGCAGTGGACCTGCAAATGGAAAATTTTTTACCAGCCTGCAGAAATCAAAGGTCACTTTTTTGTCAACACTGGGGTGCCACACTTAGTTCTCAACGAACCTCCAAGCGAAGCAAAAGCTAAGCGTTTAAGAAAATTGAAATATCCCGGTCCCACAGGTTCAAACGTTACTTTTGTTCAAGGGTTAAAAACCAGAACCTTCGAGCGTGGAGTCGAAGATTTCACCTTAAGTTGCGGGACCGGAGCACTAGCAGCAGCCCTTTTTAATCATCAAATAAAACGCCAAGCCTTTCCTATGGATATCCTTACCCCCGGGGGTAAGCTTCGGGTGGATTTCCAGTTTAAAAAATCGCTGGTCGTTTTACGTGGCGCTGTAAAGAAAATTTTAGATAGGAGAACTAGGTGAAAAAAATCCTAACGGCTTTGGTGACACCGTTTTTCGAAAATAAAATTGATTACCTGTCTTTGGAAAAATTAGTCGTTGACCAACTAAAAAACGGCATCCACGGATTTGTGGTGGCCGGAACAACTGGCGAGGGCTCTGGCCTTTCTGCAATTGAGCGAATCGAACTTTTGAATTGGGTCCGAAAAAATGTCCCCAGCAAAACTGAAATTTTGGTTGGAACTGGAACTAGTTCTTATTTGCAAACTCTTGAAGATTCCTTACAGGCCCAAGACGCTGGCGCTCTGGCTCTGTTGATCGTTGTTCCCCCTTATGTCAAGCCGCCTCAGCGGGGGCTGGTGCAATATTATCAGAAACTTGCAGCATCGCTAAGAGTGCCTATTTACCTATATAACGTCCCCGGAAGAACGATCACTGGTCTTCAGGCCGATAGTATTATTACATTAAGCAAAACACCTGGAATCGCCGGAATCAAAGAAGCTTCTGGAGATATTTCTTTTTTTAGAAAATTTAAAGATCAGATTCAAAATCCTGATTTTAAATTTTATTCAGGCGACGATGCTACCTACGAGGAATTTTTAGAAGCTGGCGGCCACGGCATCATCAGCGTGGCATCGCATATTCTACCCGCCCAATTCGTGCAGGGAAAAATAAAAAACCACGTGCAGTTGATCAATGGACTTTTCGTCGAAGCCAATCCTATACCAGTGAAAATGGCACTTTTTTTAAAAGGAATAATTCGAAGCCCCGAGTTAAGATTACCACTGGCAGCGATGGACCCGAATCTTTTGCCGGGCTTAAAAAAACTTTTAGAGATCAAAATATGAAACGAAAAAGAATTGCTTTGATCGGAGCCTCGGGAAGAATGGGCCAAGCCATCGCAAGCGCTCTTCAAAAAGACAAAAGCGTTTCTTTAGATCTTGGTTTCTCAAAATCGCGGCCTAGCGAAAAAGTTGTAAAGCAGTTTTTTGTCTATAAAACGAAATTTGATTTAAAAGATTTTAATCAAATTGACCTAATTATTGATTTCTCGTCGTCGAGTTGCAGCCTAAAAGCCTTAAAGCTAGCAACTCATGCTAGAATTCCTTTTATCAGTGGAACGACAGGTTTTTCGAAAAAACAGTTTGCCTACTTTGAAAGGGCATCCAAGAAAATACCTATTTTTTATTCTAGTAATTTCAGCTTTGGAATTTTAGTTTTACGGAAAATTTTAAGTGACCCACAACTGAAGAAGTTTTTTCAGCGGGTTGAAATTGAGGAAACCCACCATCGTTTAAAGAAAGACCGCCCCAGCGGTACTGCAAAAACGCTGCAAAAAGATCTTTCGCTGGATTTTGGACCAGTCCGCATTCATTCAATTCGAAAAGGTGTTGAACCAGGGCATCACCGCGTTTTATTCAAAAATAATTTCGAACAAATAGAACTTTCGCACAAAGCCTTTAGTCGAGAAGTTTTCTCAAACTCAATCAGTTTGATTTTAAATTTCATGGCTGGAAAGAGAATCGGTTTCTTTGATATGATGTCTTTATGAATGCATGTTTGATCGGAATTTTTACTGAATCTATTTTAGCAGAAGACGAAATCAAGAAAATCATTGCCGGTGTCCAAGGATTTTCAGACGTTGTTTCGGTCTCTAGCATTTACAAGAAAAAAGACCTTCGTCTGCAGCAGTTCTGGTCGGTGATCAAAGTTGAATCGGCTTTAAGTCTAAATGTCGTCGCCGAAAATCTTTCAGGGCTTAACCAAACCGAAAGTCATTTAGTTCTTTTAGCTTTCAACAATGAAGTTCAGATGGATCCTTCTTTGACACTTCCGCATCCACTATTGTCAGAGGAATTTATCGTCGGTCTTTGTAGCAGCGAGGTCTGGGGCCAGTATCAACATCCCATATTAAACAAAACTCTTTTCGAGATTTATCAGACCATAGACAGACATCAGGGGGTCGAATTTCATGTTCAAAGCAATAAACTTTTTGAAACTTCTCGGCGTCGCAGTTCTACTAACTGACTTGGGATGTGCTTCAGGTGTGACCGTGAAGGATCTGAATCGATCTTTGATCGAAATCAAAAGTGCTATTGTAAAGGTGATCGGAGACCCCGAAAAAACCTCGCCTAACAATCGTGAGTTTACCTCTAGGTACTACCCACCCGCTCCTGATTTTAAATTTGATCCGATGAAAAGCAAAATGCGGCTGAAAGCAAAAATAACTTTGTTAGGTGACCGACGCCCTTATGATTTGCAGGTCGAGGTTTTTCGCGAAGTTAAAACTTCCGAAGGGTACAGCGACCCGGAACTAGACCTTAAATATTCGCGGGATTTATCTTTGGATATTCGGGGAAAGCTTCACCAAAGCCGAGATGATCGCAACTTCATTGACGACTTTCGACCCTTCTAAATACCATAAAGTTGTGACAAAACAGCCTGTTCTTCTTTTTCTATTGTCAGCCGCATTTTTTATTTTCCCAACCGAGCTAAAGTCTCCGACCTTAGTGCGCGTTCAGCAGGGATTAAAATTTGGTCCGCAGTTCTTTGATCCTGCTAGAAACTTGTTCGAACAAAATCATCTTGAAGAAGAAAACTGGGGTCATGAAACGAAAACCGAAATCGATCTAAATCAAGTTGTGGGAAAAGCGTATCAAGAAAATATCGAAATGAAAGTAGTTGAAGCCCCTGCACTTGTTATCCACCGAGATCCGGTCTTTTCAGAGGGATTAACGGGCGACCAAAAGCGAAGGCTAGCGCGCGCCGAAATACGATCAGAAGATTTTGGAGAAAGTGTTGAAGCCGTCGCCCAACTGCCATTCCCACAGCAATCCCTTCTCGAGGCCGCTCAACAGATTGACCCAAGGGTTAGTATTTCCGAAAACTGGGTGCAAGGATCCTTGCGTTTGCAAGGCGGCGTTGCCCTGGGCGATCAGCGCGTCTTGATTTCTCGAATCTACAAAAATCAAGTCCATGAAGTCGGGGATTTTGATCCTAAGAAAAACAAATTTAAAATTAAAATTCAAGAACCTTTAGGAGAAATCAAAGTCGAAATTCTTTCCGCCGAAGGCGAAGTTATCGCAGAAGGTTCCCGGCCCATAGATATCGGTCAGTCTTCTGACGTCACAACCGTCCTCGTTAGTCCGCCGTCTGCAGTCAAAGCGAACGTATATAATTTTGTGAAAAACCCTGATCTTGGAAAAAAGCAAAATCCGAAAAATTATATAAATACTGCTTCGACCGTCTTGCCAGATATTGGCAGGTCGGTACCGGTGTCCGCGCCTGAAATTCCCAGAATCTCAAAGTCATCTGTAGTTAGAACTGTCGCCAGCGAAAATTCAATTGCACCATCAAACCAAATACAAACAATGAATCAGGATTTAAATATCCCTGGATTTAAACTCTCATTTGTCGAATCCTTGCGAAAGGCTTTGGATATTGATGAATCGGACCAAAATTGGATGTTGGGACAAGTTCTGTTAGATGATCAACCCATTGAAGGTGCCGAGATCAGGTTGACCCCGATCAGCACGGCCACGGATCTGGGGGTTAGCCATTATTTTCAAAATTGGTTTCCAGATAATAACAAAACCAAAACTGGAACGGATGGAGTTTTCTTGATTTCGGGTTTGTCTGCAGGTTTTTTTAAAGCGCAAGCCTTCAAAAACAAAATGCTGATCGGAACCACATTGGTTGAAATTCAAACTGGCCGCATCGCTTCGTTAGTGATCAAAACAAGTTTAAAAAAATCAGTTTCCAAAGTTCAAGTGTATGACGCCTTTTTAATGAACCCAGCAATAGCGCAAGTTCAGATGACTAGTCTACTTCAGCCCTTTGAAACTTCTGGGTACCAAGATTTGACGTTTTCGTCTGGACCTGAATCCGCTCCGTGGGGAATCGCTGAATTGACCCCGAAAGATCTCCGGTACGCACGTGCAAGTTACAACTACACCGAGGGTGATGCCCAAATCTTTTTGCCTTTAATCCAAAAGCAGTGGCTTTTCCAATTTAACCAGCCATCTTCGGAACTGGCAGCTGAGCCCGTGCAATTGGTTGGGTTTGTGCCGGATCAAGATTTTGAGGTTTTTCTTCCGCCCGAAATTAGGTCCGATAAAATTCAAATCTTTTACTTTGATGCCACTGGAGTTTTAGTACCTCGCGGATTGGCGGGCGGCGGTTTTGTCATCAATCACTTACCGGCCGACTTAGTGTCGGTCAGCGTGATTTCAGGCATGGGAAAAATTTCTACACAATTGGTTTGGACGTCGCACAGCACGCCTTCAGTTGCAAAATTTCTTTTTTAAAGAAATCTCCTCGCGCATTAAAGCTTTTAAATTCATCCCAACTAGTTCCGCCAGGCGAAAGTAACACTGTTTGGTAATTTTGAAAGACCTGCGCTAGCAAAGGAATGATAGATTTCAAACTTGGTCCTTGGCCGATTCCTGGCAGTCCAGAAATTTTTTTTATTTTGTCTCCGTCTTGGCCAAAAAAAATAATGTCGATCTGAATATTTTTAAAATTGTTTTTGGAAAGCTCTGGACCCAAGGTCTGCCACGGCAAATTCTTATCGCGCCCGCCTAGCAAAAGCAGAACTTTACAGGCCGATTCGCAGACCGCACTAAGGGCGGCGACTACGGAATCCACGGTTGTGGACTTGCTGTCGTTTATAAAGCGGGTTGAATTTATTTCGGCAACAAATTCCAGCCGATGCGGAAGACCTTTAAAATTTAAAAGAGGATCACTTGCCTTCCGAAAATCAGAAATTTCTGGCAGCGAAAACTTTAAAATTGACAGCGCCAAAGCTGCATTTTGCCCCTGGAACGACCCCACTAACTTAGATTTCTTTATTAAATCAAATTGATCGGGTGTCACAGTCTGGATTTTAGAATTTATCTGAGTTTTAGAAAATTCCACGAGCATCGGATTGGCTGCATTAATCAGCCCCATTTCCGCCTGGTCAAAAATTTTCCACTTGGTTTTGAAATAATCTAGTCGCGATTCATATCGTTCAAGATGATTTGAAAAAAAACTACAGATAGCAGCGATGTGCAATTTTAAATTTCGGAAATTTTCTAACTGGTAGCTAGAAAGTTCGACCACTACCCATTCAGCTGGGGGTCGCAAATTTTTCTTTAAATCGATAACATATTGTAGAAGAGGAACCCCATAATTTCCGCCCACAAAAGTTTCAGGGTAAACCGCCTTGAAGCCTTGTTCTAGCAGGGCCACGACGGTGCTTTTACCCACCGACCCAGTGACGCCAATCACCTTTTCGGCTTTAATAAAACTAAACGCAATCTCGGATTCATTGGTTACTAGAAAGCCATTTTTTTGAAATTCAATAATCCAGGAAGATTTCAACGGATATCCTGGCGAAACGATCAGGACCTGGGGATTAAAATCTTTAAGCAGTTGTTGGCTATCGTGGAAATCAGCCTCGGATGGGTTATCCGAAAAACTAGTGATTAAATTTTTAGGATAATTAATAAGCTCCAGAAATTTTAGCAATGTCCTACCTGAAATTCCTAAACCAACGATCGCCAATCGCATTTGTTTTTCAGAAAAAATTTGTTTTAAAGTTTTTGAAATTGGTGCCAAAGCTTTTCCCCGATTCATTTTGACAGTCTTTCAGGTCCAGAGTTTAATTTAAGTCTGTGGAACTTCAAGATTTTTCAAAAGCAAAATATACAGCGATAGTTAGTGATTTGCATCTTAGCGAGGCCGAACCTATTCACCCGCGCTTTCCCTTGTGGAAGAAGTTTAAGACCAGAGAATTTTTTTTTGACGACGTATTTGTGCAGTTTCTGGATTATTTGCAGCAAAAATCTTCGGGCGAAAAAATTGAACTCATTCTCAACGGCGATATTTTCGATTTTGATAGCGTCATGTCTTTGCCAAAGGATCCCACCTTCCGAGTGTCCTGGTTGGAAAAAAAGCGTGGCCTTTTTCCTAGACCCGAACGATCTCAATTTAAAATTCAGGTGATTCTAAAGGATCACGAAGTCTTCATGAACGGACTTAAAAAATTTATTCAAAATGGGCATCGCGTAGTCTTTGTCATCGGAAACCACGACGTCGAACTTCACTTTCCACAAGTTCAAAAACAGATTACCCTTTTTCTAGGTCTGGACGAAGCCCAGAAAAAACAGATTCGATTCTGCGAGTGGTTTTATATTTCAAATCAAGACACTTTGATTGAACACGGAAATCAATACGACCCCTACTGCGTCTGCGAACAACCAACCCATCCTTTTGTGCAAGGGTATAATTTTAAAAGCATGAAGCTTCCGTTTGGAAATGTTGCGTGTCGAATGATCCTCAATGGAATGGGCTTTTTTAATCCGCATGTGGATTCGAATTATATAATGTCTCTTCCAGAATATATTCGTTTTTTCTTTAAATATATCGCTCGAGCTCAACCCTTCCTGGTGTGGACTTGGTTTTGGGGAGCCTTGGTCACACTTTTTTACGCTTTCCAAGAAAGCCTTGAAGTGCCAATTAAAAATCCTTTGGGCGTCGAAGATCGAATCGACGAGATTTCTAAAAAATCGAACTCAAGTTCACGTGTCGTCCGAGAATTGCAAGAACTGGCGGCGATTCCGGCTAACACCAGCCCGTATTTATTGGCAAAAGAGCTTTGGTTGGACCGAGCTTTGATTGTTTTTATCGCTTTTATTGTCATTCTAGAAATTATGCTAATTTTAAATTCGATATCCAATTTGTCTTTCTACTGGGCTTTTATTCCCCTGTTTGCGATGCTTCCTTTTTATTTGTTTTACAGCAAATCGGTCACCTCTTTGGTCTCTAGTTATAAACAACCCGATGATCGAATCTTGGCGCTTTCAAGTTTAATTACACAAACGGATCGAATCGTTTACGGCCACACTCATCACATTAGACACGAAATGATCGGAGCAGTTGAACACCTGAATTCAGGCTGTTGGTCGCCAGCTTTTCTGGATGTCGAGTGTACAAAATCAATTGATCAAAAAACTTTTGTTTGGATCGAGCCCTATGAAGACAAACGAAAAGCTTCACTGAGAATTTTTAAAGACCAAAAATCCAAAGAAATTCTAAATAAATCGATTTCAGTGTGAAAAATCTGGGGTAGAGTTTTATTTGACGGACCCCAGTTCCGATGTCAGGCTTATGGCTAAGTACCTATTGTTACTTTTTTCCAACAGGAGGAAATATGGCTGATGTATTAGTTGTGACTAGTAAAATTAAGAAATATATCAAAGAGAAAAGCCAAATGAACACTTCGGCTGAAACCGTTGATGTCCTTAGCAAAGCAGTCGAGCGTCTTTGTGAAAAAGGGGTTGAATCCGCCAAAGCCGATGGGCGCAAAACCGTTATGGCTCGCGATATCGTTATCGATCATATTTAATTAAAACTGATGCTGCAACACTTTCAAAATGGGTTGGTTCTGGAGATCTTCGGATCCTCCAGAAATAACATCCAATCCAAAAGCTGAAAAATCCGTCTGATCTTCACTGCGTGACTTTCCGTCAGCAGAAAATCGGATCAAACAAACTGCAACAGAGCTAGTGCATTCGGGGCTACTAGAACTACAGACGAAGCCCCCAACTCGAGCACATCGATTAGAATCGAAACCGCCCCTTGAGCCTAAAAAATATTGAACTGCCAGAGTTTTACTTTTCACAAATGTGGCTTGGTGCCCGTAGACTAAAAGGGATAAATCCAAGGATCCAAAAAGGCGCTCTCCAAAATTTGGACCAAATCTGCAAAATGGCAGATCAACGACTTCATCAGTGGAGTTAATTTTAACCAAAACAGATTGAAAAACGCCTGGTGAGATCGAACTTACGATCCTGCATACCGAAGTCTGAGTATTTCCATTGCCAAAACTTCCGCTTTCTACGGCCGCTGCTGGCGCCGAAACCGTCATTGAAATAAAGATTGAAACAGGCACTGACAGGTAAGCCAATGCACCAAGAACAACCCTCAAGATTTGACTGACTTTTTTCATAACGCCTCCCCTGTGATTAGAACTATTTTATTAACTCTAAAAACTCAAGCCAAGAAAGGCTCTGAACCCCAAGTGTCCCGGCCTTTTCCAGTTTCGAGCCAGGATCCTCTCCGGCCACCAAATAGCTTAACTTTGAACTTACGGAAGATAAAATCTTGCCCCCATGTTGTTCGATCAAGTGGTGAGCTTCATCCCTTTTAACGGGTAAAGCACCGGTCACCAAAAAACTTTTTCCCAGAAGCTTATCGGAAATCCGAATGTCCTGCTGATCGAAAGTCACCCCTAACTGCATAAGCCTATCAATTTCGGCTTGGCATTTAGGATCACTAATAAAAGCATACAAGGAAAGGCTTCCTTTATCGCCAATTTGAGGGATTGCAGAAAGCTGTTCCGGAGTCGCTTTCAAAAAATTTGCGATCGAACCAAAATGCGCGGCCACTTTTTTTGCTCCGCCTTCGCCAATATATCGGATTCCAAGAGCAAAAATCATTCGCCCTAAAGTTGTTTTTTTGCTATTTTCAATGCTTTTTAAAATATTATCGACTGACTTTTCACCCTGTCTTTCTAAAGCCAAAAGATCGACCCGTTTCAATCGAAAAAAATCGCTGGGTCGCCGAACCAATTTTTGATCATAAAAGATTTCAACCAACCGGTCCCCAACCTTGTCCATATTCATGGCCCGTTTGGAAACAAAATGCTTCAAAGACTCTTTGATAACCGCAGGGCATTCAAGGTTGCTGCATCGTTTGACGGATTCATCTGCGGGGGTTTCGGCCTTTGAAAAACAAATCGGACATTGATCAGGGATCAAAAACGGTGCGGATTTCTGGGGACGAAGCGAAAGGATAACGGACACGACTTCGGGGATCACATCACCGGCTCGCTGAACGACGACCGTGTCACCGATGCGAATATCTTTTTTAGAAATTTCATCCTGATTGTGCAAAGTGGCGTGGCTAATGGATACCCCGCCCACAGTCACAGGGTTCATCACAGCTACAGGAGTTAAAGCGCCCGTGCGCCCCACCTGAATTTCAATCGAAGCAATTTGAGTTTGCGCCTGCTGGGGAGCATATTTCGCTGCCGTCGCCCATCGAGGCGACCGCGCTATCATCCCTAAATCTTCTTGAAGCCGCAGGGAGTTTACTTTTACGACGACACCATCAATTTCAAAAGGTAGCTGATGACGAACAGATTCAATCTCGGAAAAAAACGAAACTAGTTCTTCCGCGGAACCAGCTATTTTCTTGAGTGTTACGCCCCTATGGGATTCCACTACCGGCAAACCCCATTCAGAAAATTTCTTTTCCATTTCTTCTTGGCTGGCAAAGGTAACGCCATCGAAGTCGCCTACCGCATAGGAAAAAAATCTTAAAACACGACTGGCAGTGATTTTTGGATCCAACTGCCGAAGGCTGCCGGCAGCAGCGTTTCGTGGGTTTGCAAATACGGCTTCAGAATTTTCCAGTTGGAATTCGTTAAGTTCTAAAAAATCTTTCTTAAACATCAAAACTTCGCCGCGGACTTCTAAAAGTTCTGGGGGTTTTCCGGCCAGTTTCAATTTTAAAGGAATATTTTGGATGGTTTTCACATTTTGAGTGACGTCCTCACCCACCAATCCATCACCCCGAGTCAGCGCCTGCGTGAAAACTCCATTTCGGTAGATAATTTCTAAAGCCAGGCCATCAAATTTGGGTTCACAAAAATATTCTATGGCCACTTCTGTTTTTAGAAAACGCTTCACCTTCAGATCAAAATCAATTAAATCCTGCGGCGAATAAGAATTGGCCAATGACAGCATGGGTTTGCGATGGGCCGCTTTCTGAAACTTTTCTAAGGCCACACCTGCCACTTTCTGAGTGGGTGAATCAGATATTTCCAGAAACTGATATCGGCTTTCAAGATCTAAAAGTCGCTTGAACAATTGGTCGTACTCGAAATCACTAATTTCAGGTTTATCTTGATTGTAATAAAGGTCCGCGTGCCGCCGAAGTTGCTCTTTCAAGGCCTCGTGTTCCGCAATAATTTCTGAATTAATCTTAGGTGAAGTCATCCCAAATAATGTAATGCCAAGGCTCGCGATGATAAATGAAGGCAGCGTCATAGGTTGATCGACCCCACCCAGATTTTAGATTGTCTTTAGTTTTGCTAAAATGATAAACCACAGCGATGATAACCGAAGATGAAATAAAAAAAATCGCTAAGCTTGCCAAACTCAGCATGCCTGAAAACGAATCTAAAGAATTCGCGGAACAACTTTCAGGAGCGCTAAAACATTTTGAACAAATGACTAAAATAAACACGGACGGGATTGAGCCCCTGGTGACGCCAACGCAGATCGAACATTTCTTAAGACCCGACCAGGCTGTACAAGAAATTTCTGCAGATAAAATGGTCGAGAATGCTCCGGAAAAAATCGGCAATTTATTTAAGGTACCGCCTGTCGTTTGATCAGGAAGTTCTTTTGGAGACAAAATGGATTTATTAACCGCCAAAATTTCAGAAGTTGCAAAAAACATCAAACAGAAAAAAATTTCAAGTTTTGAAGTTTGCGATTTTTTTCTGCAAAGAGCTCACAAACATAACCCGCAGCTCAATGCCTTTATCAATATCAATGACTCTGTCACTGAAGGCGCTCGAAAAGTAGATCAAAGAATCGCTTTGGGCGAAGATGTCGGTCTGATGGCGGGAATTCCTATGGGCATCAAGGACATGTTTTGCACTCAGGGGTTGAAAACTACGGCGGGTTCAAAAATTCTTGAAAACTTTGTACCTCCCTACGATGCAACGGTGATTGATCGGCTGAAAAAACAGGGCGCACTGATTTTAGGAAAACTAAATCAAGATGAGTTTGCAATGGGGTCTTCAAATGAAACTTCATTTTTTGGCCCAGTAAAAAATCCCTGGAATTTGGAATACGTTCCGGGTGGTTCTAGTGGCGGATCAGCAGCCGCACAATCTGCCCGACTTTCGATGGCAACGCTTGGAACTGACACGGGTGGTTCCATTCGTCAGCCAGCCCATTTTTGTGGAATTGTTGGCCTAAAACCTACTTACGGCAGGGTCAGTCGATTTGGAATTGTGGCCTACGCTTCATCTTTGGATCAAGCAGGGCCAATGGTTTCCTACGTCGAGGACGCCGCTTTAGTGCTTGAAGTAATTTCTGGATTTGATCCTAAAGATTCGACGACAACCCAGCGAAAAGTTCCATCATTCACAAAAGATCTTAGCGAAAATATCAAGGGCTACAAAGTCGGTATTTTAAAAGAATATTTAAAAAAAGGCGTCCTTCATCCCGATGTGGAAAAGTCTGTTGATGATGCCATGAGCATTTTAAAATCACAGGGTTGTGAATTTATCGAGCTTTCGGTTCCAATGACCGAAGTAGCAGTTTCCATTTATTATTTGGTGGCCACCAGTGAAGCCTCTTCGAATTTGGCAAGATACGATGGCGTCAAATATGGCTACCGTGCGCCCTTCAAACAACTTTCGTCGATTGATTTGGATGAATTTTATATGAGCACTCGGGGCGAGGGTTTTGGCAAAGAAGTCAAACGTCGTATTATGCTTGGTACCTATTGCCTATCTTCAGGTTACTACGATGCTTACTACAACAAAGCCTGTCAGGTTCGGCGAAAACTTTCAGAAGAATTTCAACAAGCGTTTACAAAGTGCGATGTGATCTTAAGTCCGGTCGCGACTTCTCCTGCGTTTAAACTGGGTGATAAAATATCAAATCCACTAGCGATGTACTTGAATGATATTTTCACTGTATCAACAAATTTAGCTGGGCTACCTGGGATGAGCGTTCCTTTTTCAATTTCCAAAGAAGGACTTCCCATTGGAATTCAACTGCAGGCTGCGCCCTTCAATGAACAAAAGATTTTAAATATGGCCTTCAACCTAGAAAATGCGACCAAAATGTCAGGAAAGGTCCCCTATGGATTTTAGAGGTTACGAACCAGTTATCGGATTAGAAATTCACGCGCAGCTTAAAACCCAATCGAAAATGTTTTGTTCGGACTCGACAAAATTTGATGCTTTAGACAATGAAAATACCTCGCCCGTCAGCGTGGGAATGCCAGGTGCGCTACCAGTAATTAATAAAAAAGCTGTCGAGATGAGTATCCAAGCGGGCCTAGCTTTAGGTTGTCAGATTCGGCATAAATCTGTATTTGCCAGAAAAAATTATTTCTATCCAGATCTTCCCAAGGGCTATCAGATTTCGCAGTACGACCAGCCCTTATGCGAACACGGGAAAATTCAGTTTGTTTTGGACAATGAGGTAAAAACAATCAGCATTACTCGTGCCCACATGGAAGAAGACGCTGGACAGTCGCAACATATCGGTGAATACACTTTAATTAACTACAACCGAAGTGGCGTCCCACTTTTAGAGATTGTCTCGGGGCCAGATTTGCGAACAGCTAAAGAGGCCGCCGAATATGCCAGAACCGTCCGCCAAATTTTGCGTTATTTAGACGTGTGCGATGGAAACCTAGAAGAGGGTTCGTTGCGATGTGACTGCAACGTCAGCGTTCGAAAAATTGGCGCACCTGAGTTCGGTACCAAGGTCGAAATTAAAAATATTAACTCATTCCGTTTTATCGAGAAAGCGATCGAGTTTGAAATTGACCGTCAAATTGATATGGTCGAACAAGGTCAAAAAATCAGTCAAGAAACCAGGCTTTTTGATCCAGATAAAAATCAAACCATATCTATGCGAAGTAAAGAAAACGCGCAGGAGTACAGGTATTTCCCCGATCCCGATTTGTTGCCAGTGATCGTTACCGATGAAGAAATCCAAAGACTAAAATCTTTGCTGCCCGAGCTTCCGGTTCAGCGAGCGCAGCGGTTTATCAAAGAATTTCAACTTCCCGAATACGATGCCTTGATATTGACAGCTGAAAAAGAACTGGCCGACTACTTTGAAAAGACGGCGTTGCAGTCAAAGAATGCAAAAGCAGCATCCAATTGGATCATGACAGAACTTCTGCGCGAATTGAAACAAACGGAAAAACATATTTCCCAGTCGCCCGTCTCCGAAGCGACATTGAGCGAACTGATCGGTATGATCGATCAAAATATCATTTCGGGAAAAATGGCAAAAAGTGTTTTTAGTGAATGTTGGAAAACCGGAAAGTCGCCGGCACAAATCGTAAAAGAACATAATTGGGTTCAGATTACCGATACTAACGCGATCGAAAAAGTGATCGAGGACATTTTGGCTCAAAATCCATCTCAGGTTGCAGATTTCCGGGGTGGCCGCACCAAAGTCTTTGGCTTTTTCGTAGGCCTTGCGATGAAAGCCACCAAAGGCCAAGCCAGCCCTGATTTGGTCAATCAAATTTTAACTATAAAACTTTCCGGACAATGATGCCATGAGGGTGGCCAGTCTTGATTTGGGTTCAAATACTTTTATCTGTTTGATCCTTGAAAAAAAATCTGACGGATCCTTTGAAATTCTTGAAGATAAAACTCAGATTGTTCGTCTGGGCGAAGGCCTTCAGACTAATAAAATTTTTTCCAACCAGGCCTTGCAAAGGGCCGAGGCCTGCTTTGTCGATTTTAAAAAAATTATTTTGAATCACAAGGTGGATGTTGTCAAAGCTGTTGCCACTGCGGCCGCACGCAAAGCTAAAAACTCTGAATCCTTGTTTAATCTTTGCAAAAAATATGAAATTCCCGTTGAGATCATTTCCGGCGAGCTAGAAGCCGATTTGACTTACCATGGAGCAATGTTTTTCCATCAGTTTCCGGGCCTGAATTTGGTCATTGATATCGGTGGCGGATCGACTGAACTTATTCTGGGAACCACGCCTGATTTGGCGGTGCACAGTATTCCGATAGGTTGTGTGAATTTAACCGAGGAATTCTTCCCGTCGTTTCCGGTCAAGGAAAGCCAACTCCAGGTGGCACAGAATAAAATTTTTTTTGAACTTAACGAAGCTCTTCAAAAACAATTTCCGCAAAACTATTTAGAACAAATAAATAAAGTGATTGCAGTGGCGGGCACCCCCACGGAATTAAAACGCGCTGAACTTGGTGTTTTTGACCGAGATAAAATTAATAATTCTCTATTAAGTCTTAACGAACTTGAAAAAAAAGTGAATTTATTTGCAGGGTCGTCGGTCCAGAAAATAGAGAGTGAATATAAAATTACAAAAGGCAGATCCGATCTTATTCTTGTTGGTACAATAATATTGTCCCAACTCTTAAAGGCCTTAGGGAAAAGCGAATTACAGGTTTCAACTGGGGGAGTTCGATATGGTTTGGCAATGCAACTGTTTTCAAAAAAATAAAAACCACTGTGTCTTCTTAAGTTCGATCTTCGCGTTTATTTTTTTCACCTCGTTCAATGCTCAGGCGGTTCAAGAGCCTTCGGCCAACGAAACAAAAATCAATTTTGAAACTCAAAAAATAAAAATAAAAAATAAAGTCATCTTGGTAGAAGTCGCAGACCGTCCTGAAAAACAATCCCGAGGACTCATGTATCGGGATCAACTGGCCGAAGGGCGGGGCATGCTTTTTGTTTTTCCGTATGCGCGCGAACAAAAATTCTGGATGAAAAACACATTTATCCCATTGTCGATCGCTTACTTCGACAAGAATAAAATTCTGCTGAACATAATAGATATGGCGCCTTCAAAGTCTTTAGCTCAAGAGGACTTTCCCACCTATGACTCCAAAGGTATGGCGCAGTTTGCTCTAGAAGTTCCGAAGGGGTGGTTTAAAAAAAATGGGATTAAGTCCGGCGACAAATTTGAGATTCTGCCCTAATAAAAGTCTAGTCGTGCGGGCTTTAAGTCGAGAGTCTTAGGGCAATCCTAGATTGATTTGCAAGATTTTCAAAAAATGTGTCTAATTGTCTTAAGAACACGATGTTCTTACGGGCCGGTTA
Source organism: Bdellovibrio sp. (assembly GCA_025359945.1). GTDB lineage: Bacteria > Bdellovibrionota > Bdellovibrionia > Bdellovibrionales > Bdellovibrionaceae > JANYDD01. The sequence continues at coordinate 71,724 of JANYDD010000051.1, forward strand.
AATTGGCAAAGCTTACATCAAGGAAGAGGTTATGAAAAAAATTTTCACCTTAGTATCACTGTCAACCTTGCTTCTGACGAGTTCTTTTTTGATCTCGTGCACGTCGAAAGAGGCTTCCACAACTGAAACCACACCGCCAACCGAGGACGTAGCCTCTTTGGATACCGAGCTTGATAGCCTTAGCGGAACAGAATCTAAGCCTGCTGATTCGGCCGTAAAAACAGATGCGGCTGCCGCCACAGAAAAATCAGCTGAAAAAGTAGATGAAACCAACGCAGGATTTTTGGATGAGCAAAATCCAAACGATCAACCGCCAAAAGATCCCTTGGCTGCTAAACCAACTGACGACCAAGCGATGATCCAGCAGCCGCCATCAGAACAACCACCCGCAGAATTGCCTCCGGCTGAAACTCCCCCGGCGGATGTGGTTGCAGGCGTTGATCCTGGACTTAACGTGGCTCCGCCATTGGCTGAGGAAAAACCAGCAGAACCCACAGGACCCATTGTTGAAGCACCAAAGCCTAGCGCCCCGTTGCGAAAGGTTGAAAGTGTTCCATTTCGCCGAGCAGGGATTTTGCTGAACGCCGTTTATTTGGCACGACCCGGAGATAACTACAGTAAAATTTCTTCCAAAATTTATTCCGATGAAGCGCATGTAAAAGATTTGAAAAAGGCGAATGCCTCGATCAAAAAAGTAAAACCTGGTGATAAAATTTATTACAATTCACCAGAGCGACCGCAGGATGATTCTAAGCTTGCGATTTTTTTTGATGACAAAGGCGTCCAGCCAGCCATTTATGTTTCGAAGTCAGGCGATGATCTTAAAAAAATTTCGGCAGATCTGCTTTCTTTTCCTCAGGCTTGGAAAGAAGTTTGGGCGACAAATTCTGTAGAAAGTAAATCGAAATTGAATGAAGGCACCGAGCTTAGGTACTGGTCGCAAATGCCTGCGCCTCAACATCAGAATTTGGCTCAGGCAGAGCTTCCACTGCCGCCACCGCCCGAGATGACTACGCCGCCAAATCAAATGGCGCAAGTGCAACCTGAATTGCCACCACCACCACCGCCGCCCGCGGAGCTTCCACCGCCTTCACCACCTGAACCTGTGGTCGCAGCGCCGCCGCCTCCTCCACCACCAGCAGTGGTTGCTAAAAAAGCTCCCCCTTCGCCCGAGCCTTCGATGATGGATAATGATTTGTTAATGGCATTGATTGGCGGCGGTGTTGTCGTCGCTGGCTTAGCAGCAATATTAGTTATCCGCAGGAAAAAGCAGCAGCAGCAAATGGCGGCTGCGTTTGGCGATACTCAAGTTGGAAGTTAAAAAAAGGACTAGGCGACTTTTTTAAGGATTTTATCTAAAATATCTTTAGTGCCGGTTCTTTTTGATTCAACAAAGTAAATCAAATCGTCGACGATCTGAACATCGCGATTGTTTTGCGGCAAAAACTGGATTCCTGCGCCGGCTCCATTGATCCAAACTACTTGAGCTTGGATGGATCGTGCTCGCCCACTGACCTCGAAGGTAAGGCTTAGTTTTTCTTCTTTTTTGAACGGTCCTTCGTTGCAAACTAAAAACGCGCCACTAATGCTAATGTTTTTCAAAACGCCTTGACTGTCTTTTCGAGAATAGCTTTTTTTAAAACTGACCTCGATATGCAGCGGGGTTCTAGGTGCAGGAATTCCATCAGAATTGGATAATATTCGCTTTTTCATGTATGATTGTTCGGAATTGGTACAGAAAAACTTGAGATATTGTTTAACTTTTAAGGGGCCGTCTTAAAGATCGATCAAGACAAACGCCGAGTCATCTTTCAGCTGGCTGTTACCGCGCCAGTTTTTCAAATGATTTTCGATCACATTTCTGGCCTCGACGTGGGACAGGCCCTTTGTCCGTAGCAGTGCTTTTTGTAGGTTTCTCATTCCAAAAGGAGCCCCTTGAGAATTGTCCATTTCAAAAACGCCATCAGTAAAAATCAGCACTCGGTCGCCGTGTTCAACGCTGACAATTCCCGAAGCTACTTGAAAATCCGGAACACCCAGGTGCGTGCTTGAATCGACGTAAACATCGATCTTGCCGCCTTTTCGCATATGAAAAACAGGCGGAGACGCTGCACACTTCCATTCCATTTGTCGCTTTTTAAAATCAAATTCGATCGTCGACATGGTCATCCAGTAGGGCTGACCATCAAGCTGGGTAAGGCTTTCGTTGACGACAGCAAAAATATCGTCGGTCTTTAGAGCTTTATTTTGCCGAACATAAAGGCTTTTCAAAGTATTGATACTTCCTGCGATCAAAGAGGTCACCATTGCAGATCCAGTTCCGTGCCCAGTCACATCACCCATAAGTACAAGCGCCTTATCAGCCTGGTGTTCAAACCACCAAAAATCACCGCCAGTGATTTCGGCGGGCTCGTAGTGCGCTGCCAATTTAAAATTTTTATCGTCAAAAAGTCCACTCGCGGGCAAAATTAAACTTTGTACGGCCTTAGCTAATTCTAAGTTTTTTCCAAGCATAGCCACGCGTCCCAGAGCACTCTTTAACTCGGTGACGTCCCGCCCGTGAATATTAAAAAAGGTTCTGTTGTTTCCGTCGGCGCTTTTAGATTCCAAATAATCGATCTGCCAAAAATAAGATCTGGGTTTGGTCAGCCCATCCAGCGGCAATTCGAAGTCTGAATTTTTCACTCGGCCCGACACCACTGTTTTAAATCGATCGTTAAACAAAGGCCAAGTTTCAGGTTTAAACAATTTCGAAAAGTGCAACCCGATAACTTCTTCATGAGATGTGTTCAAACAGGAAGATGCGTGCACATTGGCGCGAAGAATAGATCCATTTTCATCTACCGAAGCAAATATCCCGGGCAAGTGGTCAATGATTCGATCAGTGACCGTTTTGGACTTTTCTAGCAGGGAAATAATCTGATGGGTGGCGTTCAAATCTTTGTTCATTTTATAATCTTTCCAATAACGCTGATTAGTTTTTCCGAAACGTAAGGCTTGGTGATCCAGGCTAAAACTCCGGCGGCCTTTCCGTGTGCTTTCATTTCTGGGCTGGATTCGGTCGTCATCATTAATATCGGAATCGCTTTGGATTCGGGTAGCTCATGAACCTTTTGGCACATGGTTAAGCCATCCATTCTTGGCATATTCACGTCGCAAATGATCAGTCGAATATCTTTATTTTTTTTAATCAGATCCAGTCCGTGAATACCATCAAAGCCCTCAAGAACTTGATATCCGCCGGCTTCTAAATCTTTTTTTAGTTGAACTCGCAAAGTTTCAGAATCGTCGACAACTAATATTTTCATAGAAACTCCACATTGCCTTGGTCGTTTTGATCTTCTTCTAAATTTTCAGATATTTTGGAGAAATCGATATCTTGGTAAACTTCGATAATGACCGAGCAATAAAAGAAATCTTCGCCAGATTTTAGCATCCAAAAATCAGACGTGACATTTTGCTCTTCGGACTGAGGAAAAAAAATCTCGTCAAACCCTCGAGTGACAATGGGAATGCTAACGCCGGTTTTAATCTGATGATTGAGTAAAGATTTTTTAAATCCACCGGCGCTCAGATTACAAAATTCTCGCATAAAATCTAATCCCTGGTCCTCGGTCACGCGGTCTGGGGTTTTACCGTAGGCAGGCGCGGCCAATATTTGTGCTAGTTTAGTCATAAAATGGGCCTTAAAAGTGATCTTAATTCCCGGCCCGGAAACTAAAATTAAGCTCATCCAGTGTCCTAAAACTCGTTGCGGGACCTCCAAATCAGAAACGGCAAAGTTTTTGCGCTGGGATTCAAAATCGATCATCTTTACAGTGATGTTTCTTAGTAATTTCTTAAAAGACCCCAAGTTTGGAGTCCCCGAATTGTCTGATTTTTTTTTTCTTTTCACATTTGCCGAACGCATGGATTCTCCTGCAAGTCTCATCGACCGTTTTGCCAAAAAGATGAGGTCCAGGTGCATTTTGCTTGAAAAAAAATTTGACAAAAGTCTAGCCTATCGACCATATTCAAGTTTCTAGCGGATAATTCCGAGATCTTAGATTCCAAAGTTTAACTAAATTGAATTATTCAGAAGAGCCAATAGTTGAACTAATAGTAGAGCTAATAGTAGAGCTAATAGTAGAGCTAAGATTTGAGCTTAAAAACTCTCTTTTAATTTGAAATCCACGTAAATGTGCAGAAGAAGATATCAAGCGATTTAAAAAACTAACGAGATCATAAAGAAGAATTATTAAAAATCTTAAAAAGACTTAAGTCAAAAAAATCGGGAAAAAGCGCGAAAACTTGAATTCTAAAAACTAATTCCACATTAAAAATTAAATTAGTTTCACCATAACCAATCAGGAAATCCAAATAACGATGACTAAAATAGCTGACGACGAAACCAAGGAGACCCAAAACGTGGCCGACCCCAAGACTCAACCTGAAGCCATCAAAAGAAAATCCAGAGCCAAAACAAGCAAAGAAATTCCCGCATCCAGCGAAATCGATGTTTCAGCTGCCGCTCCCCCGGCCTTAGCGCCCACTCCTGCTGTTGAAGCCGCACCTGCTGCTAGAACGTCGGTCGAACAAACGGAAGTCCCCCGAAATCCGCCGCCGCAGCAGCAGCAGCAAAGCTCAGGATCCCAGACGCATCAGCAAAATAATAATCAACCTAAACGAGACTTTAGACCCAATAATCAGGGCGGCGGCGGAAGTAATAACAATAGATATTACGAAAAAAAAAATAACCACAGCGGCAAGTCCCACAACAACAATCAAGGTGGACGCCGAGATTTTAGAAACGATCGAAATAACGGCGATCGACCTCACCGAAATTCGGGCGGCCAGCAGGGCGGTCAGGGCGGAGAACGTGGTCATCAGTCGCATTACCGTGATGAAGGTTACACAAGCCCCAGTGAAGTGAGCGCGTCGTCTGTCAACCACCAGGATGTTGACGTTGATCTGACGGACATTGATTTGTCGGTAGAGGAAAAAAGCTGGCTCAATTCAAAAGATCTGAAATCTAAAAACATTCAGCAGCTAACGGATTTCGCCACGAAACTAAAGATCGAAAACGCCGCTGGAATGCGCCGTCAGGACATGGTTTTCGAGGTCCTCAAGCGGGCCGCCAAATTGGGTGAAGACATTTATGGTTCCGGCGTTCTGGAAATCTTACCCGACGGGTACGGATTTTTAAGGTCTCCGGATTATAACTATTTGCCGGGTCCTGATGATATCTATGTTTCTCCATCGCAAATTCGAAAGTTTGGTCTAAGGACCGGCGACACCGTCACAGGGACGGTGAGACCTCCGAAAGAAGGCGAACGCTATTTTGCTTTGCTGAAAGTGGACACTCTAAATTTCGAAGTTACTGAGGTCGCAAAAGATAAAATCTTGTTTGATAACTTAACGCCTCTTTACCCAAACACTCGTCTGAAGTTGGAACACAATCCCAGCGAATATACCACACGAGTAGTTGATCTAATGGCCCCTTTGGGTAAGGGTCAAAGGGGGCTTATTGTCGCTCCCCCGCGCACTGGAAAAACGGTTCTTCTGCAAAATATTGCAAATTCAATTAGCGTCAATCACCCCGAGGTAAAGCTGATTGTTTTGCTGATTGATGAACGGCCCGAGGAAGTGACCGACATGTTAAGGTCGGTCAAAGGCGAAGTGGTCAGCTCCACTTTCGATGAACCTCCAAGCCGTCACGTCCAAGTTTCAGAAATGGTTCTTGAAAAAGCAAAGCGTTTGGTCGAGCACAAACATGATGTGGTGATTCTTCTGGATTCGATCACGCGCTTAGCCAGGGCCTACAATACCGTCGTGCCCCCTTCAGGAAAAATCCTCTCGGGTGGAGTCGATTCTAACGCCCTTCATAAACCAAAACGATTTTTTGGCGCCGCCAGAAATATCGAAGAAGGTGGTAGCCTAACGATCATTGCAACGGCTTTGATCGATACTGGATCTAGAATGGACGAAGTGATCTTTGAAGAATTCAAAGGCACTGGCAATTCGGAGATTATTTTGGATCGAAAGCTTATGGAAAAACGTATTTACCCATGTATGGATATCAACAAATCCGGAACCCGAAAAGAAGACCTTTTGATCGAGAAAAACGATTTAAATCGCCTTTGGATTTTAAGAAAAGTCTTGGCGCCAATGAACGTTGTCGATGCGATGGAATTCCTGATTGGCAAGATGTCCCAGGCTAAATCCAACGCGCAATTTTTGAACTCAATGGGTGGCGGATCTTAAGCGGACCTTTAGTTTTTTAACTAGACAAAAAGTTTAGTTTTGGATACCTCTTTAGGCCTTTAAGGGAGATTTATGAAAAAGGAACTTCACCCCACTCTACACGATGTGGTTTTCAAAGACGTATCTTGCGACTTTTCATTTTTAACGCGTTCAACCGCTTCTTCTAAAGAAACAGTTAAATGGGAAGACGGAAAAACTTATCCACTTCTTAAAGTCGAGATTTCAAGTGCATCGCATCCCTTCTTTACAGGCAAGCAAAGGGTTATGGATACAGAAGGTCGAATCGATCGATTTAAGAAAAAATACGCAAAAAAATAGTTGGAAGTTAATTTTTTAAGCGCTCGCCAGAATCGCCATAAATCATATTTAAAATATTGGGTTTTTTTTAATTGCTCTTAGGGCAAAGATCCGATTCATTGAGAATTCTGGTCGGAGTTCTAAACCATGTTTGCAAAATTAGACGAAGTTGAACAAAGATTTGAGCAAGTTCAACTGATGCTGCAAAAACCCGACATTGCATCGGACAAAAATAAATATCGCCAACTAATGAAAGAGCTTTCTGAACTGGATAAAGTGGTCAGCCTTTATCGAAAGCTAAAATCAATTCGCATTGAATTCGAAAGTAATAAAGAGATTCTCTCTAAAGAAACTGACGAACAAATGCGAGAACTGATCAAAGAAGATCTACGCTCTCAGGAGCTTGAAATCTCGGATTTGGAAAAAAAACTTAATCAAGCGCTGCTACCTAAAGACCCTAACGATGATAAAAACATTATCTTAGAAATTCGAGCCGGCGCTGGTGGTGACGAAGCTAGTTTATTTGCCGAGGAACTTTTCAAAGCTTATATCCATTATTCAAATCAGCAAAATTGGGCCGTTCAATTGGTGTCAACTTCGGATGGAAACGTTGGGGGCTTCAAAGAAATTATAGCTCAGATTACCGGCGAACAAGTGTACAGCAAACTTAAATACGAATCCGGTGTTCATCGCGTGCAAAGGATTCCCAAGACTGAAACGCAAGGACGTGTCCACACTTCAACAATCACGGTCGCGGTCGTTCCCGAACAAGAAGTTTCTGAATTAAAATTAAATATGAACGAAATCCGAATCGACGTGACTAGGTCCCAAGGCTCTGGTGGACAATCGGTGAACACGACGGACTCTGCAGTTCGTGTGACGCATTTACCGACTGGGATGATCGTCTATTGCCAAAAAGGAAAATCTCAGCTTAGCAATAAAGAATTGGCTCTGCAGATCCTTTACTCGCGTTTGGTGGCGATCGAAGAAGAAAAAAGAAAAAAAGAATCCTCTGATATTCGCCTTTCGCAAATCGGAACTGGCGATCGATCCGAAAGAATTAGGACGTACAATTTCCCTCAGTCTAGAATCACGGATCATCGAATTGGTTTGACCCTTCACCAGCTGACAGACGTGATTCAGGGCCGAATCGATTTATTGATAGAACCTCTGACCGCGCACTACCAAGCCGAAGCATTAAAAAATCAAAAATAGCTGAATCGAGATTTATGACGCTGAAAGAATTGCTCGATAAGACAGTAGAATACTTTAAAAAAAAAAAAATCGATCAAGCTCGGTTAGAAACCGAACTTCTTCTAGCTGAAGCACTTCATCTGAAAAGAATAGATATCTATCTACAGTTTGAAAGACCCTTGCAAGAAGACGAAGTCAATCGGCTGCGTGACCTTGTCACTCGTCGCGGGAAAGGCGAACCGTTGGCTTACCTGACAGAAAAAAAAGAATTCTACACCCGAGAATTTTTCGTAAACGCCGACGTTCTTATCCCCCGCCCCGAGACCGAGATGCTAGTCCAACAAGCTTTGGCAACCGATGCGGCTGCCAAAAAATCCCCCTTAAAAATTTTAGATCTTGGTTGTGGCAGTGGTTGCTTGGGTTTGACTTTAGGTCTTGAGCTTCCTCTTTCAGAAGTTTTTCTGGTGGACATTTCACCGGCCGCACTTTCTGTAGCCGAGAAAAATGCCCAGCGTTTTGAAATACAGGATCGTTGCCATTTTATCGAGACCGACGCTAAAAATTTCCATCACGAATTGGTTTTTGATTTCATCCTTGCAAATCCTCCCTACATCTCGCGTGATGATACCAACGTACAGAAAAGTGTATTGGACTTCGAGCCCTCGTTAGCCCTGTTTGCCGATGAAAATGGGATGCAGGAAATTAAAAATTGGCTTCCGGTAGCGTCGAAGCATTTGAAGCCAGACGGGTATTTTTTCTTGGAACACGGCTTTGATCAGAAAGAAGTTATCGAAAAATCTTTAAAAACTAATGAGTGGTTTAAGAGTTTTAAATTTTTAAAAGATTTTTCAGATCTAGATAGGCTTCTAATAGCCAGTGAACCGATGAAGTAGGAGTAGAAGATGGATCGACTAGTCGTTAAGGGCGGACAAAGTCTGCGCGGAGAAGTCCAAGTCAGCGGGGCAAAAAACTCAGCACTGAAATTAATTTTCGCTTCGCTGCTTGCCGAGGGCGAACATGTCTTTCGCAACGTTCCCGCGCTGAAAGATGTCGAATCCGCCTGTTTACTTATACAGTCTTTGGGATGTGAGACCCATTTTCAAAACGGCACGCTTAGAATTAAAGTGCCGCAGATAACAAACTACGAAGCCAGTTACGATCTTGTCCGCAAAATGCGCGCTAGTATTTTATGTTTGGGGCCTTTGCTCAGCAAATATGGTTTCGCACAAGTAAGTCTGCCGGGAGGTTGCGCCATCGGAACTCGCCCGATCGATTTACATATCGCTGCGATGAAGGCTTTGGGCGCGCAAATCGAAATCAAAGACGGATACGTGGTCGCAAGGGCCAAGAAGTTAAAAGGCTCGAATTTTTTATTTGAAACCTCAACTGTTGGAGGCACCGAAAATATGTTGATGGCGGCGGCGCTAGCTGATGGGGTGACGACCCTTGAAAACGCGGCCAAGGAACCAGAAATTATTGATTTGGTAAATTACCTAAAAATGATGGGTGCAAGAATCTCGGGCGAAGGCACAAGTGTCATTCAGGTTACAGGCATTGATCGCCTAAAACCCGCCGAATTTACTGTAATGCCCGATCGAATCGAGGCCGGTACGTTACTGATCGCCGGAGCGATCACAAAAAGCGAAATCCATGTTTCCTGTCTTGAACCCGGGCACCTAGAAACTGTCCTGACTAAGCTGAAGGATTGTGGTTTCTCATTTCACGTCGAGAAAAACGCGATCACTATTTTGCAAAATAAAAGCGCGGAATTTGTTTGGAATGCCGTTGATGTCACAACCCAGCCCTACCCGCTTTTTCCAACTGATTTGCAGGCTCAATTTATGGCACTGATGACGTTGGCCGAAGGAACAAGCGTGATTACTGAAACCGTTTTTGAAAATCGATTTATGCACGTTCAAGAGCTTATTCGTTTAGGCGCCGACATATCTCCAAAAACCCGAGTTGCAGTGATTCGCGGAAAGAAAATTTTAAATGGAGCCCCGGTCATGGCCACCGATCTAAGAGCAAGTGCCAGCTTGGTTTTGGCTGGGTTGGCCGCGCAAGGCGAAACTATTATTAATCGCATTTATCATTTAGATAGGGGTTACGAAAAGTTCGAAAAAAAATTGTCAATGCTTGGGGCTCACGTCGTTAGAACCAGCGGTTCCGACTAAAAAAAAGGTAAAAAAAAAGCCTCTTCCAGGAGGGGGTCGCGGAGGAGGCTTTTGGAAAACTGGATGACGCTCTGGAGGGGGGGGGTCGAGCTTCACCCAATTAAAAATAATTAAATTTTAGAAATATTTTTTATCTGCAAAACCGGAGCCGAAAAACTTAAAACATTTTCTTCTGCATTGAACCGATCACCAAAAAGATCCCGAGCTTCGCTTGCTGAAAACGGACTAATCATCGTGATCATTCCCATTTTCTTAAGCTCTTTGTGACCTTGGATGCGGACTAGTTCACCAATCAAAGAACCCGACAACTCGGCGGGGTTCAACACTAAGAACTCTGCGCCGTTTAGGGACTCAACTTGTAAAACAGGTCTTTGATGATTATCAAGTAAAATTATACCTGAGAAAAACTTTTCTTCTGCAGTATAGGCCTTGGCTTCAAGCCAAAACACGGAAATTCCAAGAACTGCTAAAACATAGCTAGTAAATAAAAGCCGTTTAATAAATTTCATGTTTTGAGGATTTGAATTTTCGAAACTAGTTAAAATTGAAGTTGTCATGATGTGTACTCCCAACCGAACACCTAGCAATCCAGATGCCAAATTTATCGAAGCCATAAGTTTATTTTATCGGAATAGACGTTATAACGCATTTAGACTGTACCCATCTTGGAGTTTCAAATTGGATCCAAAATTACCTCATGGTTCCAAAAAGGAACTTCAAAATCTAGTCTGCCCAAGGTCATCAAAAGACTCGTATAATTTGGTTAGTTAAAAGGTACTCCGTTTAAAATGAAAAAATTACATTGGCAGATTATTTCGGCGAGCGGGCAGATCTCAAAGCCTTTGACGCAGGAAGAAATTAGAAAAAAAATTTTAAGTGGCGAGCTTTCCACAGACGACAAAATCCGCCAGTTTCCGGCAGGGCGATGGTCGGAACTGGCCCTTCAAAAAGAATTTTACGATGATCTTTTAAATCTCATTCAAAAAGGCCCGCGGCAAGATCTTCAAACGACAAATTTAACTACTAATTCTCAACAGCAGGAAACGGTCATTTCAAGAACCGAAGTTTTTTTTCAAGCTCCAGCGACGCAGACCGTACCCGAACAGAAAACTGCTCCAAGCCCGGTCTCGCAAGACGTTTTTGAATTGCACAAAGTTAGCTCGATAGAAAAGAAAATAAAGGCAAAATCTTTAAAATGGCCGCTCTTGTTTTTTGGCGTCGCAAGTATTTTATTTGTTATTGGCCTGACGATTTCATTCGATTCACAAAAGGGGCTTCGTCCCAGGCTGATCTACCCAGAAAATACTTCACCGCAAAAATTTAGCGCCGATGAACAAAAGTCCAAATATCAAAAGGCCCTTTCGCTTTATCTCAGCGACCAGTTTGAAAACTACTTGGAAGCTCAGAACATTTTGGTGACCCTTCTGGAAAGTCATCCCTCGCATTTAGAAGCTCGGGGATTAATTTGTTTGGTTTACCGAGAGATATGGCCATTTGTTCGGCAAGACTCCAAAGACTTGGACACATTTCAAAAGATGGTTAAAACGACAAAGAGCATCGATCCTGTTCACGGCAGTAACCTGTACTGCGAGGGGTCTCACTTGTTGGTGTTGGGCAAAGTAAAAGATGCTCGGGGTTTAATTGATTTTGCTTTGAACCAACATAAGTTTTCTACAGATCCCATCTTGTATTTGATGAAAGCCGAAATTCTTTTTTTTGATAAAGATTTGAAATCAGCTTATCTGTACGCAGAGAAATCCGTTCAGCTGTTGGCTTTCTGGGCCAAATCAATTTATCTAAAAGGATTCTACGCTTTCGAAACCAACCAACCGCAGAAAGCGCTAGAGGCCTTTCAACTCAATCTCAAACTTCACGCCAAGCACCGTCGCAGTTGGATGGCCTTAGGTGCACTCTATTTTGAAAAGTATCAACAAAACGACGAGGCCTTAAAATATTTAATCTCGTCTACTAATATAAAAACAAAGCTTTCCCCTTCCGATGAAGCAAAAGCCTATTTTCTGATCGCGATGATCTACAATACTCAGAATCAGCTGGCCGAAGCTTTGCGTTTTTGCCAGAAAGCATTCGAATTAAATCCCACGAATGGAAAAATCAAAAATTTGTTGGTTCAGTTAGGTGGAAGTTTAGACATCTCAAAAAAAGGACAATATCAAAATGAACTTTTATTTTTAGGAGATCAGTACTATCGCGCAGGCGATTATTTGTCGGCTCAGGCAGAGTATAAAACCGCTTTTGAACTGGATCCTCAGAATGCTTTGGCGGCGACAAAGGCCGGTAAAAGTTTATGGAATTTAAATCAAACTCAAGAAGCCATTCAGTGGCTGAACAAGGCTTTGCAAGCGGATCCCAAACTAGCGATGACATACTATTTACAAGCGGATTATCTGTCTCAACGTTATATTTACGTGCAGGCCTTGCAAGTGCTGAACCGTGGCAGTCAGCAGTTGCCGCAGCACTATGAAATTTTGCGTGGTTATGGTTTGGTAGAATTTCGCCGGAATAATTTCAAAGAAGCTGTGACTTACTTGCAGCGAGCACTAAAGATTTACAACCAAGACACCGAGACCTTGATTTTGCTAGCCAAATCTCAAGCGGCGCTTAAAAATTTTCAAGAAGCGCAAGCTTTTGCCGTTCGCGCGGTGGAACTAGAGACGACGAACAATGATGCGCAAATTATTTACGCCAAGATTTTAACTCAGTTCAAAGGAATAGATTCGGGCGTTTATTATATCAAAGATTTGATCAATAAATTTTCTTACACTTACGAATTTAGGCTGGCCCTGGCAGATATGTATAGAGATGAAGAAAGATTCAAGCAGGCCCTTGAAATTTATCAGCAGATTGTCGAACTGGATCCCAAACAAAAAAAAGCGCACTTAGGCATGGGCGAAAGTTATCAAAAAACCGGCGAATATGACAAAGCACTGAGAGCATTTCTAAGTGCATCGATTCTGGACCCAAGCGATTCCGAGCCTTTAGTAAAAGCAGGTCTGGTGTATATGGACGCTGGCAAATATTCAGATGCAAAAACCCAATTTGAGAGAGCGTTAAAAATAAATTCACTGCATCCCTTTGCTAATTATTACATTGGACAGGCCGCCTTTCAGATGGGTGATTTTAATCAGGCTCTTGAATCGGCGATGCACGAAAGAAAACTAAATCCAAACGTAGCCGAGTCCTATTTACTTGCGGCCGATGTTTACGCGACTACTCGTGATTACAACAAGTGTGCAGCAGAATATCAGTTGGCGATAAAGCTGCGGCCTCAGGGGGCCGAGCTTTATGTCAAAATGGCCAGATGTTATCGTCTTTCGGGCCAGTCAGAGATTGCAGAATCAATGCTTAACTTAGCGGTACAGATCGAATCAGGCCTGCCAGAGATTTATCGCGAGCAAGGTGCGATCTACGAACAAAAAAACGATCGTCGATCGGCCATCCAGGCGTACAACAAATATCTTTTACTCTCGCCCAATGCTCGGGATAAAGTAGATATTGAAAACCGGATTTTAGAGATTAATCAATAAGTGAAAAAATTAGTCTCTAGGCTAGATTTCTTATAAAAAGAGAGGCAAAAAAATGGGAATCGCGAAAAAATTTTCTGATATCACCCAAAAAGTTCAAGTTCAGACGAAGATGACGGCTCAGTTTATGCTGACTATGATTTTAAAAATTTTTTCGTCTGTGGTTTTAGGTTTTACTATTGCTTTGGTTGGTCAAGAGATGATGAATTTTGGAACATTCTCATTGGTATTTATGATGACCGTGATCACCGGTTTGTCGTTGCGAGCAATGTGGAATTGGTCGTTGGCTTTTGTGCTTATATTTGACTTGATTTGCGTTCTTATGGCACTGCTATTTCGAATGTATTTGTTGATTGCGCCTTAGCAAGGAAATTTTTTGGCACTTGCCTTTGTCATCGGCCAGAACTTTCTTTCGAAAACCGCTGTGAATTAGTTGAATGGATACTCTCCCCAATAGAAAGTTGACCGGCAATGATTGATATTAAATTGCTCGAAAGAAAAACTGAAACTGAAGATTCATTCGAATCTTATCGAAAAAATTTGGAAGATCGCGCAGGTGATCTTAGTCTTTTAAACGAGGTCATGCTTCTGAATAAAAAAAGAAAAGAAGCTATCACCGAAGCCGAGACTTTGAAAGCTCAGCAAAATAAATTAAACCAACAAATTCCTCTGCTAAAAAAACAAAATCAAGATGTGTCGCAGCTGATGGAGGATTTGAAAAAAATGTCATCCCAGGTCAAGCTTTTAGAGGCCAGCGCTACGCAAACGGATCAGATCGTTTTTGATAAATTAGCTTACCTGCCAAACCGCTTGCATGCTGATGTTCCCGTGGGAAAATCTGCTGAACAGAATGTAGTGGTCAAAACAGTTGGCGAGAAAACTTCGTTTTCATTTAAAGCCAAAGAACATTGGGAATTGGGTGAAAAATTAAAGCTTCTTGATTTTGACCGTGCAGCGAAAGTCTCTGGGACGCGCTTTGCCTATTTGCGCGGGTCTTTCGCGCAGCTTGAGCGGGCTTTGATTCAGTTTTTTTTAGATACGCACACCCTTCAAAATGGTTATGAAGAAATCCTGACGCCTTTTATTGTTAATAGCCGAAGTTTATTTGGAACCAATCAGTTTCCCAAAATGAAAGAAGATGTTTTTCACCTTTCAGGGACAGACCAATATTTAATTCCGACCGCCGAAGTTCCAGTGACAAATTTTTATAACGACGAAATTTTAGACGAATCAACTCTTCCTCAAAGATTTAGTGCTTATTCGCCTTGTTTTCGTTCGGAAGCCGGCAGCCACGGTCGCGACACCAAAGGGCTGATCCGCCAGCACCAGTTTAACAAAGTGGAACTTATGATTTTTGCGCGCCCTGATCAGTCGGATGAATGGCACGAAAAACTAACCCAGCACGCCGAAGGCATTTTAGAGGCCTTGGGACTTCCTTACCGCAGGATGCTTTTGTGTTCTGGAGATATTAGTTTTGGCGCGGCAAAATGTTTTGATTTAGAAGTTTGGTTGCCTGGGCCGCAACAATATCGCGAAATCAGTTCGTGCTCGAACTTTTTGGATTTCCAAGCTCGTAGGGCCAATATTCGATTTAAATCTGCTGCAGGAAAACCGCAGTTTGTTCATACGATCAATGGCAGTGGATTGGCCGTAGGAAGAACTTTGATCGCGGTTGTTGAAAATTATCAGAATGAAGATGGGTCGATTAAAATTCCGAAAGTGCTGCAAAAATATATGAACGGAAAATCCGTGATTCAAAAAATGGACAGCGCAACATAAACAAAACAAATTGAAAGAACCGGCAAAAGACCATAGAACCGCCAGTGGAGAGATGGTTGAGCGGTTGAAAACACCAGTCTTGAAAACTGGCGACCCTTCGCGGGGTCCGTGGGTTCGAATCCCACTCTCTCCGCCATTCGTCGACAGTAGTAACGCTAGAGCAGAAAGTTTTCTAATCGAATTAACAGGTTACCGAGATAACGAAACCGCGAGTTTTTAAATCAGCATTTCGTATAATTTAGCTATATTTCAGGATTTGGTAGGCGTTTGGTAGGATTCTGGTAGGGCTGAAAAAACTACGAAATAAAAAGCCAAGCGAAAATCGAAGCACGGCAGGTAGAACTCTCCTCTATTTTTTGGACAAGGGACACCTTAACCAAAACCACGAGGAGGTTTTATGGTCGCCATTCGATTTATCGGTTTTCTTATTTGGCTTGGACTTTTCTTAGGCATGATTGATTGCTTGGTTGAAGTGACTGAGCTCATGGGCAACAAAGCTGTTCAAGCTCACCAAGAAGGGCTTATTTCTTACGGGAAGTTTTCACGGCTCCTGACCAATACGAAATGATCTGAAATAGTTAAAAAAATGAAGTTCAACTTTGAAGGCCTGGGGCGTGGCGTCCCAGGCCTTTTTATTTTCAAAAAGGAATATTATGGATAACAGTTTAGCCCCACAAAAAAGCAAAAAAATGGTCGCACTTTATTGCAGAGTTTCAACAAACGACCAGCGCTTAGGATTAGAAAGTCAGGCAAGAGCACTTCGTGAATATTGCCGGATGAACAATATCACAAACTACGAACTTTACGCCGATGAAGGGATATCTGGCACGAAGGCCTCACGACCCGCCCTGGATCGCCTGATGACTCTTGTTAAAAATGGTGAGATCGAATGCGTAATTGTTTTTTCTTTCAGTCGTTTTGCAAGAAGCGTTCAACATTTGCTGTCTGGTTTAGAGACTATGAAGAATCATGAGTGCGGGTTTGTGTCACTTTCAGAAAAGCTCGATCTAAATTCAAGTCTCGGAAAAGCTGTGTTCGTGATCATCGGAGCCATTGCGCAACTAGAAAGAGATTTAATAGATCTCTTTCACAATTGAGCTTTAAAACCAGTTTAAGCAGTTGAATTTAATGATTTTTTAGCGATTTCAATTTTTTCTTTAGATAATTGGATCGATAAATCGATAATTTTATCTACAATTTTTTTGAATTTCTTG
>JANYDD010000059.1 GCA_025359945.1 Bdellovibrio sp.
GTTCGATCAGTTTCTTGGCCTCGTCAAAAGCAGCAGCGGCTTTCAATTTCATTTCCACGTCGTTCCGGGTAATTTCTTTTTTTATCTGCGAGGTATTTCCCTTTTTTGCAAAGTCACAGGCTTCTAAAGCTTGCTTTCTGATATTTTGATAAACGCGCAAGGCTTCAGGACGCTTTTCAATGGATTTTTCAGACCCCAAAAATTTTAAAAATTCTTGTTCAACCACTGCGGGCGCATGGTCCCTAGTTCCGACAATTTGTGAAATCACATCGAACACTTCAAGTTTATTTTTACCCCGCAGCTGATCGCTGATCCTCACTAACATTTTGTGTTTGGCCACGGGATCCTCAAGAACGGCCCTTTCTTTAAAGACCAAAATTCCCTTGGTGATTAATAAATGGACCGCCTTCAAAAACGGTCCTTCCGAAAATTTTTTAAGGTCTAAGATTTGGTTTAAGTTCATTTCTGAAAGTAGGGTCGAGACAATTTCAGGTTGCGATTCGATAAGGGGTAATTTGAAAAATGCACTGTTGTCGGAAAAAAACGGGCCTCGCTGAAATTGATTTTCCCCCCACAACAAATAGTGATTCTTCAACCACTGAGAGCTAATCTTCGAGGCTATCCAATCGTGCAAATACTGATTAAAGAGATCGCCATCAATAAAGGGTGAAGTTTTTTCGGTTTCCGCTTCGACAAAATTAATTTTCAAATTTTGATCCACCAAAGTTTTTGCCAATCGAATATGGGTCTGAAGATTAATCACCACTTCCAAAGCATGCGGACTGATCATTGATCTTTGCACCAATCTAAACCCTAGTTTTTTCGGAGGGGTCTCGGGACTCTTGTTCAAGAACTCAAGATCCGCGGGATCAACAAAGCCTTGACCTAAAAGTAAATTTCCTAAGTAAGTTTCTTGGTCTGGAATATCCACTTGAGTGATGCAACCTTGCGCAAAGGTGACACCAAAAATTTTGTCATCTTCTGTGGCGATATTTAAAAAGCCCGAAGCTTTTACATCGCAATAAAGGTTGTACAAAAACGGCAAATCAAAACCGTGCAATTCATCAACGGCCTCGATGGCCTTTCTTTTTTCACGATAAGATAATTTGCTTTGT
Organism: Bdellovibrio sp.; assembly: GCA_025359945.1. Taxonomy (GTDB): domain Bacteria; phylum Bdellovibrionota; class Bdellovibrionia; order Bdellovibrionales; family Bdellovibrionaceae; genus JANYDD01. Next base: position 1,116 of record JANYDD010000059.1, read on the forward strand.
GCGGCCAGCTGATACAGAAGCTTTCTGGGAGAGGCTTCAATCACAGCGCTTTCAGTTTGAACCAGTTTAAAAACTTCTTCTAAATCAAAAGGCTTTTTCAAAAATGAAATCGCCTGGGTTTCGCGGACAGCGTCCTTCACAAACGCGGGGTCAGTGAAGACTCCGCTCATCATGACAACATCCAAAACCGTCGGCGGAAAGAGTCGGCGCATAGATTGAACCACTTCGACGCCGCTTTGAGTGGGCAAAAGACAATCGACAAATATTAGTCCTATAGGATTTTGCTCAACCAAAGTCTGGGCTTGACTGGGATTATCAGTGATATGAATTTTAATGTTTTTCTTTTCAAATGCCTTTGCCAAGCTTTCTAAAAGCTGGGCATCGTCGTCTAAAATAAGAACTTCATTCCTCTGTGAGGCCATTCAAGTTTTCCCTCTTGAATTCTCATCGGATCATTGGACAAAAGTCTTAAGGCGCGTCTCATTTTGAGATTATTTCGAGACGGGAACGCCTAAGAATTTAAAATAGTTTTTTTCGATGACATCGAGCTCGGCGGTGGCCTGGCATTTTGGGCAAGGTAGTGTGGAGGATACTGTCACTTGAGTGTCGTTAAATTCTTTTCCTCTGGAAAATAAAACCGGAAATGACATATTACAAGGCTCGCAAAAATAGGGGGTGAAAAACGAATCTACCCTAGAATTTTTTAAAAGCTGCCCCACCATATTCATCTGATCCACTATGATCTTTGGACAGTGCATGTAAATGATCAATGACGATGGGTTGTATTGAGTCGCCCATTTGATCCAAGTCCGCACACCCACCGAATTGATCGACAAGATTTTTCCAGTATCAAAAATAATTTCCTGATATTGGCTTCCGTCGATTTCAGGAAGAACAGCGTGTTCGTCAAAATGCCCATGCAAAATCAAACTGACGCGTTTCTCTTTTTCAATGACATCAACTTTAAATTTCATCAAGTTAAGTGTAAGGGAAGTTTTCAGAGCGGACCAGATTCTTTTGCTGCTCTGTGTGTCAACTAGCCATAGGTGGTGATCCCTTAGGGACTTCTGGCATTGGTTTGCCCGACGACTTACTTGAAGGGTTTGGGTCAAGAAATCTTTGTGATCACCAAAGTTTCTTGAAGGCCACCGGGTTTTTGCAGAGTCACCACATCGTCCACTTTTTTTCCTAGCAAGGCTTTTGCCAATGGCGAGGCCCACGATATTTTTTTCTCCAAAATATTCCATTCATCCTCACCGACAATTTGATAGGTCAAGGTTTCTCCCTGCTGGTTTTCGAAAGTCACCAAGGCTCCAAAAAAAACGACGTCCGACCGAATAGTTGACGGATCAACGACCTGAGCATTTTCCAACTTCTGGGCCAAAAAATGCAGGCGTTTGTCGATTTCGCGCAGTCGCCGTTTTCCGTAAATATAATCGGCGTTTTCTGACCTATCGCCGTTCCCGGCCGCCCAAGCGATGGTCTCGACAAGCTTAGGGCGTTCTTTATAAAAAAGATCCTGATATTCTTTTTTTAACTTTTGAAATCCATCGGGAGTGATGTAATTTTTTTTTCGCTGGTCCATAGCCTAGTCTTTGCCCGACTTGCCCCCGTAAATCATTCATTTTTATAAATAAATTCCGAAAAAGAAGATGACGAGGTTTCTCTTGGATGCACTTAAAAAAGTTATAGTTGCGGCCCTAATTTCTTTGGGGATTTTTTTAGGCACTCAAGTTTGGTACGACCGAAATAAAATTCAAAACCATACCAGCGAAGAAAAGCCAATGGCCTCGGCGTCGATCGTCGAGAGATCCGTTTTTAAAAAACCTTTGGATCGCCAAATTTGGCTAAATACGCAAAGCGGCGAAAATCTCTTTTCTGGAGAGGTGATCAAGACCGGGCACGAATCCAGTGTCAGTATTTATTTTATTCGTTCCGATCGGATCGTACAACTAGAGCCCGACAGCATGATTGTGCTGCAAGAAGAAACGGGATCGATCAAACTAGATTTAGTCAGCGGTGCTATGGATATTAAACCCAATAAAAATGCTACCGTATTCGGAGATCAGAAGATTCAACTTAAATCTGAGAAAAATCAAATCGACCTTTCGCGATCGACCGCCAGCTTGAAACGCCAATCGAATCAAGAAATCAGCTTGCAAGTTCACGAAGGTTCAGCAGAATTAGTGGGCGACTCAAAAGAGAAAATAACGCTCACTTCAGGAGAAGAAGCCACCTTCGGTAACCAAAAAGCAACTCGCGTTGAAAACCCTGTGGAATTGATCGCTCCGGGTTTTGCATCGACCATGATCAAGAAATCCGGTCAAGCCGCAGCCGTACTGTTTCAGTGGAAAATAAAATCAAAAGAATTCGCCAACGCCCAATCGCAACTTTTTGTCGGAGAAAAAAAATCTGAAATGAAGATGTTGGAGCAAGGCGATTTTTTGAGAACCAAAACCCAATTGCCTGATGGTGAATATTATTGGCAGGTCAAATTCTCGAAAAACGAGAAAATATTAGCGGAAAGCTCGGTCTCGCAATTTAAACTGATCTCATTGCCAGCACCGATTCTTTCGCAACCATCACATCAACAGGTATTTCCATTGCGTGAAAAACAAAATATCAAATTTCAGTGGATCCTTCCTGCGGAAACTTCGCGCGGAAAATTCGAGCTTTTCAGCGATCCTAGCGGTCGCCAAACTCTTGTCGATAAGGACTTGCAACGCGAAACCAGTTTAGATCAAAACTTGACTCCCGGAAAATACTATTGGCGGGTGTCGGTCGAATATCCGGAATTCAAAAAAACAATGACTTCCAGCTTGCTGAGTTTCGAGGTGGGTCCGCCGCCGCCGCCCAAAGCTTCGCCCATCGATGTGGTTTGGAATTCCTTTCCGCTGACTTATGAAGTTCTTCGCCAGGTCAGCGTCCCAGTATCTTGGAAGGTCAGTCAGAAAAATAATTTAGCTTGGTCGCTTCAAGTGCAACTCAAAGAAGAAAGTCCGTCGCTCAGAACGCCTGCAGCGGGAACGGCCGCACCCATTTTATTTTCGCCGCAGGGTCAGAACTATGTTTTGCAATTTAAAAATCCAGGCCATTATGAAATTCAAGTTTTAGGAAGTGACCTGCAAAGAGTCGTAGCTTCGACCGTTCCATTAATCTTGGAGATCCAGGGCAAGCCGCTGTTAAATAATCCTAAGCTTTTGCCTGAGACGGGATCGCTGGAGGGCCAAGAATCGGGCGAAGTCCTATTAAAATGGGAAAGTATCTCGGGCGCCGAAAAGTACAAAGTGGTGATTGAAACTCCAGATCATCAGAAAAAAGAAATAACCACTAAAGAACATCAAACAAAAGTCAAAGGCCTGCCGCCGGGGACCTATTTGGTCAAAGTTTTTTCCATCGACGGACTAGAACGATCGTCGGGGCAAGTGCGCCCCAGAAATTTTGAAATTCCTGATCCAAATGGATTGCAAGCGCCAACCCTAAAAAAAATCAAGGTGCGAAAATGAGAATCCCCATTTTTGTCAAATTAATCACGCTGATTTTTTTATTCCTTATCGGAACTATTTTCTTTTTCTCTCAGCGAACTGTCGGCGAGTTCACAACCCTGCTGACATTAAAAGAAGAAACCGCTAATACCAACGAGGCCCAAAGCAAACTAAAAGAAACTGAATTCACGGTTCAAAATCTTATCGATAAAACTTCTGCGCTGGCCATGCCAATCGCCAAAAAACTTTTAGAACAGCAAAACCCCGACGACAATCCAGAATTGCGTGAATCTATTTTGCTAACACCCGATCTGCTAAGTCTTGAAATTCTTCGGTTGGGTCCCCAACAAGAATTGCTGCAAAGTTTTTTACTTACCAACGATGAAAGATTAGAAAAAAATCAGTATCCAAAGACTTTTGTGGAGGATCTACGTCGGCAGGTGCCCTTTCCAGTGTTAGAGGTCTTTCGAAATCAAATGGAGATTCAAAATACAAGTTTAGCAAATAAATTTCCGGTACTCACTTTAGGACTTCCCCTGATCAAAGATCCGCAAACTAAGCAAGTGACCTCGATCGTGATGGCGAACTACCTTTTGGGACCCGTGCAAAAAATCTTTTCACAGAAAAAAGATCGCCTGATTTATTTAGTGGACAGGCGCGGACAACTTTTATCTCACCCAAACGAGGCCTCAACGCTATCGCGAATTTCGTACGTCGGTTCGCCATTGATAGAAAAAGCCATCAGCAATCAATCACTTCCCAATTTTCAATTTGAGTTTTTCGACCCTGTTGAGCAGCGCCAATATATCGGTGCTTACGCGAAAAGTCCGATGGGATTTATCAGCGTCTCGCAAATTGAGAAGGAAAAAGTTTTAGAACCCGCCAGACAAGTTCGAAACGAAGCTGTACGCATCGCAGGGCAAGTTTTGGCTTTGGCCTTTTTTATTTCTTTCTTATTTTCACTGACATTAACCCAGCCCTTAGAAACCCTTTCTGAGCTGATTCAAAAGGTGTCGACGGGCAATTTCGGTATTCGAGCGCAAGTTTTTGTGCGGTCTTCGGACGAAGTCGGAGACCTGGCAAAAAATTTCGACCAAATGACGGTGGGTTTGAGAGAGCGCGATAAAATGAAAAGCCTTTTTAACAAATTCCATGGGTCATCAATTGCAGAAGCTTTATTAAAAAAAGAGATCGGTGTCGGCGGCACAAACCAAGAAGTAACAATTTTTTTTAGCGACATCCGTGGTTTTACTTCGTTTAGCGAAAAGCATACGCCCGAACAGGTCGTCGAAATGCTGAACGAGTATTTCTCGGTCATGGTCGGTATCATTAACAAACATCATGGCGTGGTCGACAAATTTATCGGCGACGCGATTATGGCCGTTTGGGGAGTACCAAAAAATTCTCCAGAGGACACACGACATGCCCTGCGTGCTTGTTTGGAAATGCGCCAAGCTTTAGAAGCTTTAAACAATCGTCGTCGCGAAAAAAATCAGCCGCCCATTTTGATAGGGATGGGGCTGCATTCAGGACTTGCGATCTCGGGCACGATCGGATCACAAGAAAGAATGGAATACACGGTCATTGGTGACACCGTGAATTTAGCTTCTAGGATCGAGGCCTCGACAAAATCATTTGGCACTGATTTTTTAGTCAGTGATGAGGTCGTCAAAAAAGGCGGCGATCAATTCCGATTTGATTTGGCTGGCGAAGTCAGCGCCAAGGGAAAAGAAAAACCTTTGCAGCTTCACCGCGTTCTGGCGATTAAAAAAGAAAACGGAGACTGGCGCGAAATCACCACGATCTATTCATCCTATGAAGCGGAAAAATCTGAAAAAATAAAAACCGCGGCTTAAGTTTCTAGACCCCACTTCATAGAAGTGTTATCTTTCCCAGATGACATCACCATCACAGCCGCCCCCTCAACGAGTTCGCGGCACCGAAGATTTGTATTTTGACGCCAGCGCGCTTTACCGTCGCATCGAAAATGAAAGTTTTCAGCTGGCAAGGACTTACGGCTTTGAAGAAATTAAAACTCCGATCTTTGAAAACAGCGAAATTTTCCATCGAAGCTTGGGCGACAGTTCGGATATTGTCTCGAAAGAAACCTACACTTTTATCGATCGCGGCGGAGACTCGATCACCTTGCGTCCTGAAGGCACTGCCGGAATCGCCCGCGCTTTTATTTCCAACGGCTTGACTCAGCATCTGCCACTAAAATTTTATTATAGCGGACCGATGTTTCGCTATGAGCGACCGCAAAAAGGCCGCAACCGACAGTTTCACCAAATTGGCATCGAGATGTTGGGGTTTGACTCGTACTTAGCGGATCTTGAGGGAATTGCCTTGGCCCAGCATCTTTTAAAAAATCTTGGCGTGATGAAGAACACAACTTTGCTGATCAACTCGCTGGGAGATCACGAATCCAGGCTGCTACATCGGAAAAAATTTGTGGACTACTTAACGCCCTTTAAAGCCGAACTTTCACACGACAGTCAGAAACGATTTGAAAAAAATCCCTTGCGGATTTTGGATTCGAAAGAACCTCAGGATCAAAAGTTAGTTCAGGATTCTCCCAAGTTAAAAGATTATCTGAATGACGCTTCAAATTTATATTTCCAACAAACTCAAGCAGGATTGCAAGCCCTGGGCATTCCGTTTCAGGTGGAAGATCGTCTGGTGCGTGGAATTGATTATTACACACACACGGTTTTTGAATTTGTCTCCACCGACCTTGGGGCGCAGTCAACGTTACTGGCCGGCGGGCGCTACGATGGATTGGTTCAACAATTGGGTGGACCTTCCACATCAGGTTTTGGTTGGGCTGCTGGCTTAGAGAGATTGATCCTTGTGGTGCAGGCCCAAACTTCAGCGACAACAAAACAAGATACTCCTGAGTTAATCGCACTGATTCCTCTGTCTGAAAATTTAAATTTGACTGGCTTGGTTTGGGCACAACGATTCCGGAATCAAAATAAGGCCGCCGAAGTTATCCTTACAGGAAATCTTTCTAAAAAAATGAAAAAAGCCGCTAAACAAAATGCACGCTGGGCCGTTATTTTCGGGGATCAAGAAATTCAGAAAAAAGTTTTCTCGGTGAAAGACTTGCGCACAGGGCAACAAACAGAATGCGTCGAAGCTGATCTATTAAATTTTATAAAATAATTTTACGAGTGCTATTTATCTGTTGCGGCCCAATTTAACATTTTGACCGCGATTCCATCCTGGAATTTTCTGAGCGTCTCGACGACTGAAATAAATTATAAATGCGATACCCAAGATTAACATCACGATGCTTAGCCATTGGCCACGAGTTAAGTTCAGCCATTGATAGCCCAGGTGTGCGTCCGGCATTCGGTAAGACTCGGTGATAATTCTTACGATTGCATATAAAACCACAAACGTAGATCCCACTACGCCGGTTTTCCGGGGCTTGTACCAAACGACTAATAGGACAATAAAAATAAATAGCCCTTCGCCTAAAGCCGCGTACAACTGAGATGGATACCTAGCGGTCAAATGTGGCGCCAGCGCCAACTTCAAAGCTTGGTTCCCGTTTTGAATCTGTTCAATAATTTTTAAAATCGCATTTTCAACAAGGTCTCGGACCGAGCCATCGAATTTAAACCGGGTCATCCATTCCAACCATTGATCTTTTGTGTAACCTGGCATCAGCGGAACGACATCGGCAAGTTCCGAAAGTTTTTCGGGTTCGTAGGTCACCCAGTTCATCATATCTTGCGGGAACTTCACGCCCAAGGCGTAATTTTCCGGAGAAGGTCGACCCACTAATTCGCCATTTATAAAATTCGCAATACGCCCAAAGAATATTCCCATGGGGCTGGCTAATGCGGCCAAATCAATAATGTACATTCGGTTCAAATGATGGCGATAAGCAAAAATGGAAATCCCAAGGACCAGGCCGATCATTCCTCCGTGAGAAGCCATTCCGCCCTCGTTGACGGCAAGAACTCCCCAAAAAGGAAATTGGCTTTTAAATTTTAAAAACAAATCCGGAGCATAAAAAACACAGTAGCCTAAACGACCGCCCGCTAAAGTGCCGATGGCACCATAAGTGACAAGATCGCTGATCATTTCAGGATTTAATCCCTGATTTTGTTTTTTTGAGATCCAGCTGAAAAAAAAGAAAGCAAAAATAAAACCCATGAGGTACGAAAGTCCGTACCAACGAATGCCGAACTCTCCAGAGATGCGCCACAAAAAAGGACTTAAGTCGTGAACCATAAAATGATGTTGGGGCCATAAGCATTTTCAGTCAAATTTAAATCTTAGTCGGTGCACCTTGGTGAAATATCAAAATGGCGAAACGCTAACAAAAAAAGAAAGTGAACTATTTCTCATTTCAACTTATAGTACATGGGTCAAGAAAACAGGAGACTTAGGGCATGAAGAAAATTGATTGGCCAGTGACGCTTTTTCTAATTTTAGTTCCACTTTTAGCTGTGATTTTAACGTCCATTTACTTTTGTTTTTTTACGGCCTCTACGGGTTTAGTGGTTTTTGCGATTGTGTTTTCTATTTTGACTGAGCTTGCGATTACCGCTGGATACCATCGATTATTTTCGCATCGCTCTTACGAAGCGATTGCTCCGTTGAAATGGCTTTTGGTTTTAGTTGGAACCTCAGCTTGGCAGGGATCTGTTTTTCAGTGGGTCACCGGTCATCGGCAGCACCACGCCCACGAAGACACTGACGATGACCCCTACTCTATCAACAAAGGTTTCTGGTATGCGCACATGGGCTGGATGTTGGTGAAACAGGAATTTAGGCTGGGAGCTTTAGATTTACAAAAAGATCCACTTTTGCGTTTTCAACATCAGCACTACGTTAGCGCTGCCCTTTTAACGGGATTTATGTTTCCTACTTGTGTCGGAGCGTTGATGGGAGACCCTTGGGGCGGATTGATTCTGGGGGGTTTTTTGCGAATAGCCGTCACCCAACACTTTACCTACTTTATCAATTCACTTTGCCATTCTTTCGGGCGGCAAACTTACTGCCAAAAAATTACGGCTCGAGACAGTTTTTTAGTGGCGGTTCTGACCCAGGGCGAAGGTTATCACAATTACCACCACCGGTTTCAAGCGGATTACAGAAATGGCGTAAAATGGTACCATTGGGATCCTACAAAATGGGCCATCCGCTTTTTTTGGCTTTTAGGATTAGCTCGGCGCTTAAGAAAAATGCCTCATCAAGAAATATTAAAAGCTCGTTTGCAGGTGGAAGCGGCCCGACTGAAAGCCCAAGGTTATTCGTTGGAAAAATTAGAGCTTCTGAAAAATAAAATTTTTGCCCGTCAACATAACTTAAGAAAACTTCAAAGTGAATTTGCCAAAACCAAAATGAAAAATTTAAAATCAGAAATCGGCTTGGCCAAGTTAGAATTTGAATTTGAAATGAAACGTTGGAAACTTTTTAAAAAAAATCCAATCTTGCCAATTTCATAGAATTGATCTTAAAACAAAGTCTCCGCTTTAAATAACGTTCCATTAAGTGAAAGGAATTTTCAATGCATATTACTTTAAATACAAAGGTGTTGGCGCCCTTTGGGAAAATAATAGTCACCGCGATTGCTTTTTCATTTCTTCATATTGGCAGTGCTAACGCTATCGCTTTAGATTCTAGAAGCTTCGAATATGGAACTGATCTAAAATTTGAGGGTTACCTGTCACAACCAGCGGTCAAATCAAAAAATAAAAAACTTCCTGGTCTCTTAGTTGTTCACAACTGGATGGGCGTGACCGCTGAAACCAAAAAGCAATCTGATCGCCTGGCACAGTTAGGATATTTGGTTTTTGCTGTCGATATTTATGGAAAGGGAGTCCGGCCTCAAAATCCAAAAGAAGCCGGCGAACTAGCCACCCAATATAAATCCAATCGAAAGATGTTTCGTGACCGCCTTAACTCGGGGTTAGCAGCACTTAGTTCACTTCCCAACGTCGACACGTCAAAAATTGTAGCTTTGGGTTACTGCTTTGGCGGTACCGGTGTGGTTGAATTGGCAAGAAGTGGCGCGGACGTCAAAGCGGTAATTAGTTTTCACGGAGGGCTTGACGGTCCAAAAACTGACGCCGGCAATTCTTGGAAAGCCAAAGTCCTTGCCTTTCACGGAGCGATAGACCCCTTCGTTCCTGAAAAAGATTTGTTAGCTTTCGAAGACGAAATGAAAAGAAATAAAGTTGATTTTCAGCTTTTCAAGTTTGGGAACACTGTTCACTCTTTCACTGAGGAAAGCGCCGGAAACGATCCAACCAAAGGCTTCGCCTACAGTGCCTCATCCGACAAGCGATCATTCGAAATCACTAAAAACTTTTTGGCAGAAATTTTATAGTTTTCTAAATCAGTGGCTAGGCTTTCTTCTTTAGCCTGGCCATAAAAAAACCGTCGCCCGCGCCGGTCGCCTTAAATGGAAGAATTGTTTCCATTTCGTCTAAAGTAAAATCAGAATGTTGGGCCAAAAACCTATCCACTTGGCGTTGGTTTTCATTTGGAAAAATACTGCAGGTTGAATAAACCAAAAATCCGTCGGATCGCACGCACGCAGAAAAACTATCTAGCAACTGCGCTTGAGTATCTTCCATTTCGCGAACTCGCTGTAAGGTAATTTTCCATTTTGAATCAGGATTTCTTCTGATCACACCCGACCCCGAGCACGGCGAATCTACTAAAACCCGGTCGAATGAATTTTCAAGACGCTTTAAAGTTTTAGAGTTCTCGATGACTTTTGTCTCGATAAGATCCAGGCCATTTCTGGAAGCCCTACGACGAAGCTCATCCAACTTCCATTCGTGAATATCCATAGCTAAAATTTTTCCTTTATTTTTCATCAATGTGCCTAAGTGAAGAGTTTTCCCTCCCGCCCCTGCGCACGCATCCAAAACCCGCAAGCCCGCGGCGGGTTTTGTAAATAAAGCGACCTTTTGTGACGATCGGTCTTGAACCTCGAAAAATCCTTTTTTAAATTCTTCCAATTGAAATACGTTTTTTCTCTCGACCAACGTTAAACCCTCGGGCGCGCTGGAAATGGGTTCGGTTTCAACTTCGGCTTGAGACAAACGACCTTTCAGATCTTTCACTGAAATTCTTAAAGTGTTCACGCGTAGATCTATTGGCGCCGGTAAATTAAGCTCTGCCAGAATATGCGCCCAAGTTTTTGGGGACAATTCGCCGCGGAAATGATCTTGAAAAAAATCATCCCTTTGAGAACAAAAATCGGTTTGCAAGTAATTATGAGTTTGTTCTAAAGCTTCAGCCAACCACCAGTCAGGAAACGATTGCAAAACAGAAATATTATTTTGCTGCAAAAGCTGAATTTTTTTTTGCTGCATTTCTTTTTTTAAACCTTCGGGCAGCCAATCGGTGGTCACTTCTTTTCGAAGAAACAAATCCAAACCAATCAAACTTGGAAAGTGATGCCGCGTGGGCTGGTCGATTTGCAAAAGCTCTAGATAGTACCGCCACCATCTGACACACGAGTAAACCGTTTCAGCAAACAGTTTACGGTCTCGCGATCCCCATTTTTTTTGCGACTTCAGATATTTCTCTATCACTTTATCGGCAAAGCGATTCTCGAAAAAAATCTCTTCCAGGGCTTGCGCTGTTTGATTCAAAATGACGGTATGAATTTTCATGAATTCCTAACAGGGTGCTTGAAAAGTATTTGTGGGTACGAAACTTTGTGAGAAAATTCTGGCCCAGGCATAAAGACAAGCCGTAGCCAGCAGCTATGGCGCCGACTGACAACGAAGTTCCACAAGCTTTTCACAAAATTTTTAGTCCCCCAGATACTTTTCAAACACCCTCTAGAAATTAAAGACCGGGCCCAAAGTCACTTTCGATCCATTCAATTGCCCCTCAGACAAAAGATGCAAATGATTGGTCATGCCATATTCAATAAAAAATCCAACTCCAGGCGAAATATCTAAAAAACGCGCCCCCATAATCAGCTGGTAATCAAAAGCTAAATTACTTTTATTCGGAACCTGCTGAAAAAAAATCCCCAGCCCCGCAGAAATTCCAAAATAAAGCGGAAAGCGGGTCTCGGCCTTTGGAAAAGTGAGAAGCGGCAGGAACGACATTTTGCTGGCCTTCGTTCCGGACAGATCGTACTCGTTAAAATCGATGCGAAAGTTAACGTCAATGCCACTCCATTGATCAAACAAATAGGTCAAACCGTAAGTTTGCTGACCAACGTCCTCGACCTTGCCGATATCTTTCCAGTTGTAGGCAGAAGACTGCGTGAACTTTCCATAGTGAAGCATTAAAACATGATCAAAAGGATTGTCTGTGGCGGGGGAACGGGTCTCGGGTCCACCTTGAAAATAGGGTTCCGCAGCTTTGCGACCTACTTTAACATTTTTTCGAGAACCGGCTTCGGCAAAAAGATGAATTGTAGTAAGCGAGGTGAAAATAAAAATAAATAGTCTAACGAACAAAAATCGCATATTTTTCCTACGGACCTTTTGACTTAACGCAGGATTAAAAAGGGGTCAAACCTTTTGACCCTGCTTGCGGTACTCTTCTATTTTAAAAGATGAGGTTTTTAAATGAGGTGTCCATTTTGTGGCTCAACGGAAGATCGTGTTTTAGAAACGCGCGAACAAAAAGACGGCGAAGGAATTCGACGTCGCCGAGAATGCTTATCGTGCAAAGGACGTTTCTCGACCACTGAAATCCTAAGCCTCAATTATCCATTGATCATAAAAAAAGATGGCCGACGCGAGCCTTTCTCCAAAGAAAAAGTTCTGAAAGGAATTCAAGCCGCCTGCCAAAAGCGCCCCATCAGCCTGAATCAATTGGACGAAATGGTCAGCCGAATTGCTAACTGGGTATTATCCAAAGGCGAAAAAGAAATCCCTTCTAAATTGATCGGGCTTCGGGTCATGCAGGATTTGCGCCTTTTGGATGATGTTGCCTATGTGCGCTTTTCAAGCGTCTATCGGACCTTCAAGCATGTTCAAGAATTCGTCGAGACTCTAGAGGACGAACTAGCACCATGAGAAGACTTTCTAGAGAAATCGCATTGCAAGTTTTATTTCAGAGTGAATTCACGCTTCGAATTGCTCAAGAAGATTTTTTAGCGCTGCTAGAAGATCAAGTCGATACAGAAACCATCGACTACGCGAACACTTTGATCTCCGGAGTCCAAGAAAACCTGACGGGCATTGATCGCGACATCAGCGCTTACTCTCGCCATTGGAAGATTGAGCGCATGTCTTTAGTGGATAAAAACTTGTTGCGCATCGGAATTTTTGAAATGCAATACCTTCCAGAAAAGCTAAAGCCTGAAATCGTGATCAACGAAGTCATCGAGATCGCAAAAAAATTTGGAACAACGGATTCATCGGGTTTTGTGAACGGGATTCTTGATCCTATTGCACAAAAAATCAAAGCTGAATGAACGCCCAGCTTCTGAAACCTCACCAGGCTTTCCAACCAGGCGCAGACCTTTGGATTGTTCCCGATGTTTTAGAATCTTCGTTTTGCACAAAATTAAATTGGTTGCTTAATTTTCAGCTTAGCCTTGCCGGCCTTCATCAAAAAAAAAAGATGTCCCCAGTTTTAAAAAAGATTTGCACAGATGCAGATTTTCCGATTTTTTCATTTGAAAATAATGACGTAATGATGATCCCAACCAAAAATTACTTTCCCAACCAATACACGCTGATGATTCCGACTCGGAATAATTTAGCAGTTTGGACAGAAAAATATTTACAAAGCTGGAGGGATTTGAACAGTCCTTCCATTCGGGTTTTTTTGCCCCGACTGATTTCCTATGAATCCTATTTTGATGTTTTTGAAAAATATCCGATCAAATCCAAAATAGCTTTTGTCAGCGAACAAGGAGTTCCCATTTGAGTTCTCAGTTCATTTACATTGTCTCGGATTCAACCGGAGAAACTGCGGCGACAATGATTCGCGCCGTACTGGTCCAGTACCCCGAGGTCGAATTTCAAATTTCTAGGTTTAAAAATATCCGCCAAGAGTCGCAATTGCCGTTGATCGTGGATGAAGCCAGTGAACGAAAAGCCTTAGTCATCCACACCATTGCAAGTCCCGACATTCGCTTAAAAATCGCCGAGCTCTGCCAGCAAAAAGGCACTCCAAGCGTAGATCTTTTGGGACCACTGATTCATGTTTTTGATACTTTTCTCAATCGAACTTCTAGCTCTCAGGTTGGGATATTGCGTGCGGTGGACGAACAGTATTTTCGTCGGATCGAAGCCATCGAATACACCGTCAAACACGACGACGGAAAAACTTTTCATCAATTGGACAAAGCCGATATTGTTTTGGTCGGAATTAGCCGAACTAGTAAAACTCCTTTGTCGATTTTTCTTTCGCACAAAGGTTGGAAGGTCGCTAACATTCCGCTGGTTTTAGGAACGCCCTTGCCCGAAGAACTATTTAAAATTGATCAGCGCAAAGTCGTAGCTCTTATGATCGACATCGACAGTTTGCAACGAATCCGAAAAAGCCGACTAGAAAAATTTGGACAAGATCCTGGGGGCGAGTACGCCAGCGCCGCGCACATCTTAGACGAGATCGATTACGCTCAGGATCTTTTTAAAAAGAATAAAAAATGGCCGGTTTTCAATGTCACTGACCGGGCTCTGGAAGAAACAGCATCGGAAATTGTCAAAATTGTTTCGGCAAGAATGGGCTATCCAGAATCAGCGTTATTTTAAGGCGCAGGATTCTTTCGCCTTTGCAGCAATCGCGTCTTGTAAATAATCAATCTTGTAAGGATTTATTTTTTTCGAAAGGCTTGGGTTATCAACAAAGGGTTTGGCTAATCCATGACCTCGAGAAAAACTGATAAATTGATCTTTTTGACAAGTATAGAACTGCGCTTTTGTTTCAATATATTCTTCGCGAATTCCAGAATCAAAACCCTTTTCACACGAACAGAATTCGCCCAAACCGGCCACATACCCATCATTGTATCTTTGTCGATCCCAAGAAACACCAAGTGCGGCGCAGTCTTTTTTCCAAAAGTCCCAACGTTGACCCAAACGTTGGCCCTCTTGACCATCTTTTAGACCCATCTGGTGAACATCCATCTCCTGACATCGATTTTTTGTCACTGGCGGTAAAGGAATTAAAGAGCAAGAAAGATTGAAGATGCCAGCAATAAGGAAAATAAAAATACCAAAAAAAGTTCTAACTTTTTTCTTGCGCTTGCAGCGATTGATAAAACACGTCCACCAATCTGGTGTCGTTAGTTTTTTTATAATAGTAGAAAAAATCAATCCCATAGCTAAAATCCTTAACATGGATCTTGTTCAATCGCCCCATGCGCACCTGTTTTTTCACCGATAACGACGGTAGAAATCCCCATCCCAATCCAGATTCAATCACGCGTTTCAAAGTGCCCACATTCTGAGACTCGAAGTTAGGCTCAACATTCACGTGAGCTTTCACCAAAGCTTTGCCAAAAAGATCATTAAATTGTGGAAACTCTTTTGTAAACCCCACAAACGGATACCTATTAATTTCTGAAAGCTGAATCTGTTGCGGCATTTCGGTGTCTTTACCCGATCCCACCAACCAAAGTTCTTCTTTCAGCAAAAATTTCTTTTCAACATCGCCTAAGTTTTGACCAAATTGGCGTTCGACTTCGGGAATAATCAAAACGTCCAGCGTTCCGCGTTTGAATTCGCGAATCAGTTCGTCACCCAGGCCATAGTCTATCCGAATACTTAATTTTGGATTGTGTTTCAAAAGTCGACCCACGATCGGGCTCATCAAATGAATTCCCAAAGTGTTCAAGGTTCCAACGCTTAGTTTTCCTCGCAACTCGGCGCCCATGGCGCGCACAGAGATTTCAGCTTGTTGCCCTAACTGCAAAATTCTTTTGGCGTAATCGTAAAGAACTTCACCCTGCAAAGTGGGCTTGATCTGCCTAACGCCACGCACCAGTAGCTCCACACCAAGCTCTTCTTCCAAATTTCTAATTTGTTGGCTGATCGCGGGTTGAGTCAGATTTAGTTTGTCGGCGGCGGCTGTCATGCTGCCTTCGCTTAGAACAGTTACAAATGATTGGACTTGGTACAGATTCAACATCCCTCAAAGTTAAACTAGTTTCAGAAAATGAACAAGGTTTTGAGGAAAAAACATGATTGATGTCGGAGTCAGCATCCTTCATCATAAAGTCTAAGATGCGACAACCAAGTTGGAGAAAACATCAATGACCAAAACGCGTTCTATACAACTTAGATTTCTTTTCGTTCTAGGACTTTTTTTCTTTCTCCCTTTAGTTCAAGCAAAAACCTTTAAAAATGCCTACATTAGCTTTGAATTGCCGCAAAACTGGAACTGCAAACTAGAAAATACCGACTGGGTTTGCAGAGTGGACAACGAAAAAGAATTTAAAGAGGCCATTATCGTTTTTACGGCTAAAGAAACCGGGCCCACTGATACCATCGATCAGTATGTTAGCCACTTGGGGACGCCCCAACCTACTGCATTTAAAGGTTCGCAAGGATCGGTGTCCAAAGTGATTTACCAGCCCCAAAAATCACCCATCAACAATCAAATGTGGATCGACGGTCTGCACATGAGTAGCGAGGTCAACAATTACTACACCCGGTATTTGGCGACGATCAAAGATAGAATTGCAATCCTGATTACTTTCAGCGCTCATAAAGATTTTTACACCAAATACAATTCTGATTTTTTTAAATCCGTAAGCTCGTTGCAAGTGATTGCCACAAAAAATTTATTTGACGGCGGAGCTATTGGCGGAACCCGTTCCGGCAGCGAACAGTTGGGACCGCCTATTGCCAGCGGCGCTTTCAGCGATCTTGACCCTTCGCTGACGGCCCCAGAAGCAAGAACAGGATCCGGCAGCGGCGGTAAATTAAAATTTCTTTTTTTAGGAATAGCGTTTTTGTTAGCTGCGGTGGGCGGGTATGTGTACTGGAAATCCAGCAACTAGTTTATTATTTCACTTGAATCACTTGAAGGGGAAGGCCCAAAGACCTGAGTTGGGCCTCTACAGCCGCACCATCTGAATAAACAGTGATATTAGTTTCCCGCTTCAGATTTTCGGCCAAGGCTTGGTTGACCTCTTTAAGGCTCACTTTTTCGTAATTTGCTGGAAAATCTGCCAAGTAACTTAATGGCAAATTTTCACTCATAAGATTTTCCAAAAACAGGCTGATTTGATCTGCGGTTTGAATCGCCGATGGAAACTGAGTCGCAAAATAAGTTTGCGCTTCCTGTTTTTCGCTTTCCAAGACCCCTTCATTTCGTACAACGTCGACTAATTTTAAAATTTCAGAAATGGTCTCTTTGACTTTTTCATGCCTAGTCGAGGTCGAAATTTTAAGCACTCCACTCTGTGCCCTAGATTCAATTGATGAAGAAATCGAATAAGTTAAGCCCAAATCATTTCGAATTCTTTGCATCAGCCGGCTAGACATTGGCCCACCCAAAGCGTAAAGCCCCAGCCGAAATGGAATAAACTCCGAGCTCTGGCGATTCACAGAGCGATGTGAAATTCGAATTTGTGTCTGGGCCAATCCTTTTTTACTATAAAGAATAATCTTTGAAGGCCCATTTTCTAAAGGGACCAGTCGTTGAAGAATTGGTCCGCTTGATTTTTTCCAAGAACCAAAAAGTTTTTTTATAGTTTCAATTGTCTTATCGGTGACGTCCCCAGAAACAAATAGGGCCGCTCTGTCTGGGGAAAATATCTTGGGGTAAAAATCAACGATGTCTTTTCTAGAGATTTTTTTTAATGTTTGCGCTGTACCCAAGCCCAGCATTCCATAAGGATGATTTGGAAATAGGGTCTCGTCAGACTTCCACGCCACAAACGTTCCGGGCTGATCTTGCACCCTTTGCAGCGATGCTAAAGCCTCAGACCTCAGTCGATCAATTTCTTTTTGCGGAAAGCTGGGCTGAAACAAAACTTCTGCATACAATTTCAGGAGAGGTTCTTGATCCTTGCTTAACGCCGAAAACGAGACCGTGCTAGAATCCATACCCGGACTTTGACTGAGCTCACTTCCATAAAAATTAAATTCATCCGAAATTTGTTCTGCGGTTTTTGATCGGGTTCCCTGATCCAAGGCTGACATCATCATTGAATTTAATCCCGATAGTTCCGCTGGGTCCGATGCCGAACCTGACTTGAGAAGTAAGGCGACCGAAAGCCTTGGTAAGCTTGAATCTCTGATGGCGTAAATCTCTAAACCGTTTTCCAAAGAATATCTTTCGAAAGGAATCGGCTCGAAATTATTTTTAACTGGGGCACTTTTGCACGAAAATAAAAAAAGCAAACAACTATAAAATAAATATTTCATTGAATCCTCGCGCTGGTCGCCATGGCCGTAACTTCCGGCAATAGATAAACAGTTCTCAATCGTTCGGGCCGCAAATATTTTTGACAAACTTTCTGAACTTGGATTGGAGTTACCGCATTGATCTTCAGAATTTGCTGATACAAATGCTGGTAGTCACCGTAAAGAATTTCACTGGACGCCAACAAGCGGGCACGCCCTTCGAAGGTTTGTAAGGAATCGACAAAACCTTTTAGATAGCTGTTCTTCACTTTTTGCAATTCCCTTGCGGAAATGGCGTTTTTTTGCAGCTGAGCCACCTCTTTAAGGATTAGCGCTTTTGCTTTTTGCGAAGTCCCCAAATCTTCAGACGAGGGTTTCAACGTGACAAAAAAACCAAACACGCCCTCTTTTTTTAATCCCGTTTGAAATCCTGAAGCCGACAGTGCAATTTGTTTTTTCAAAACCAATACTTTATGCAATCGACTAGAGCTTGAACCGCCTAAAACTTCTTCCAAAACTTCAAAAGCATCTGAATCTGGATGATCTAGCGCTACGGTTTTATACCCCATGATGAGCGAAGGCGATTGGATATTTTTCTTCACTTGGATTTCCAAACTTTTCATCGGCTCGGGCTCAGTCACGTCAGCAGTGTTAAAGATCGCGCCAGCAGGGATCGCCGAATAATATTTTTCAATCTGAGCCCGTGTCTCTTTTAAGTCAAAATCACCCGCCAAAACTAAAACCGCGTTGTTAGGTAAATAAAAATTCTGATGAAAAAAATTAAGTTTTTCAGGATTATATGCTTGGATATCCTTCATCCAGCCAATGATCGGCCATCGATAATTCGCCTGCGTAAATATTAGTTCAAAAAAAGCCTCGTAAGCAAAAGCCTGGGGATTGTTTTCAACCCGCATGCGACGCTCTTCACCCACCACCTGTAATTCAGAATTTAAACTGTCTTTCAGAACTCGAAGTTGGCTCATTCTGTCGACTTCAATTTTCATCATCTCTGTCAGCAAATGACTGGGCAGGGTTTCGAAGAATCCGGTATAATCTTGAGTCGTAAAAGCATTATAGGTGATTCCGTTTTTCTGAAAAAATTTTTTAAATTCGGTCTCAGAATAATTTTTTGACCCCTTAAACATCATATGTTCCAGCATATGAGCCGCCCCAGTCACACCCGGAGACTCGTTTCTAGAGCCCACTTTATACCATGTTTGATAACTGACCAGCGGAACCCGATGATCGGACGCCAACAGCACCGTCAGCCCATTCTTTAAAATAAATTTTTCAACCGGAAATTGAATCTTCAAAGGCTCTTCGGCAAATGCTGGAAAAGCTAAGAAAGACAATGACGACAAACATGCGACCGCAAAATTTTTTATATTTTTCATGATCTTTAGTCTAAAGCGTTTGGACAAATAGACAACGCATTTTAACTTTATTGAACAATAAAGTCCGAAAAAAAAACCTCTTTGACCACACCTTGGTAGAGCAGATTATTAATCTCGCTGGTGATTTGATCTTTTAAAAAAAGTTTTCCCTGAATGCTTTCAATTTCGCTATAATTTTTATTATTGAGGATCTGCAAAATCTTGTCGCGCGCCCTGGTCTTGACGTCGGGGTTCATCACTTCCTCGAATCCGTCTTTGCTGAGCATTTCTAAATTAACTTCCAAACGAATCATCCGGGCGGGTTCACCACTTAAATTCACCGTGAACTTGTCCATCGTGTAAAGAAGCGGAACGTGAAGTTCATTTTTCTCCATTTCAGCTTTTGATGCCAAATCTTCTTCGGTAATTTTAGGGGCATGCCATCCCAAGGTGGAAGCGTAAGTCAAATAGGCTCCTAAACTAACCAACGCAAGGTTGACGCCCATAAATCCAAAAAGCATCAGCGCCTTGAGATCCGGTTTTTTCTTTTTGTCTGCGCCTTCGTTTTTTTTGTCGTCCGCCATTTTGACCCCTTATCAAATTACTTAACGGTCAACGGGTCAAAAGTCTTAAGACCAAAGTGGGGGGAAAAGCGGAGACAATTTTTCAGATGGTAAAAATTTAGACGTTTTGATCAGGATTTGATTTAACCAGCTTTCTGCCTATACAATAGAAATGGTATAGCAACGTATTGGAAGAACAGCGGCTTTATGAATAGTTTGCATTTTTTTCGAGTTTTTATCGGATTATCCACTGCGATAATTTTTTCCGGTAAATCTATATTTGCTGCATCTCAGATTGAGAAACCTTTCTTGCCCGAAGGTTTGATTCATTTTTCCAGTTCGCCAAGCCTATCGCAAACCTATCTAGTGGTCGACAAAAACCAAAGACTTTTAAGGATTTACGAGGTCAAAAATTCCAACCTTGAATTAGTGGCCGAGCACCCTACTGATATTGGAAAACGCGCAGGGGACAAAGAAAAAGAAAACGACTATCGAACCCCAGTTGGGATTTATTTTTTGCAAAAAAAAATGTCGCCGCCAGAAATTCCATTTGATCTTTACGGAAGCGTTGCATTCACCACTGACTATCCAAATATTTTTGACAAACGCAGTTCAAAATCAGGATCAGGAATTTGGTTGCATGCCATTCCAGATACAGTGCCGCTCACTCGCGGTTCTCGTGGGTGTGTTGTCGTCCGAGACAATGTCATTCAGAATATGGATCCTTTTATAAAACTGGGGCAAACTCCGCTGCTGATTTTTGAAGATGTTAAATTAATTTCACGGGCCGAATTTAAAGATCAGCAACAAAAATTTCTAAATCATTTCGAAGCTTGGCGAAAGGCCTGGGAGACCAGTGACGTCGACCAGTATATTCAGTTTTATGATCCGACATTTAGAAACGACCAAATGGATTACAACCAGTGGTATCGACACAAAAGAAAACTCAAAAAGCTTTATCAATCCATCCATGTCGAATTGGGCGATCCGGTGATTCTTAAAAATAAAGACCAGGTCGTGATCCGCACCCTACAAAAATACACATCCAATCTTCACTCTGATTTTGGTGAAAAAACAATTCACGCACATTATTCGACAGAAGTAGGATTTAAAATTATTCGCGAAGACTGGAAACGCATCAGTCCTCAAATTCAAATTTCAGAGAAAATGGTCTACTGAATCGCTTCGCCGTTGCCTGATTGTGCAGTATTTTTATCTTCCATCAGAACCAATGCAGAGCAATCTGCAACACTCTGAAGGTTTTGTTTAATTTCTTCCGGAGTCACTAAACCATGGTTCAAATTAAATTCAGTCATTCGAGTATCAAATTTTAACTTTTCGTTGGCTTTAGCTAGTGACATAAAGTGGGCTCCTTTAAAAAAACACCATAGCTTTTCAAAAAGTGAGAATCAATCAATTCCAGTATTTAGGTCCCTTTTTTGAATCTTCGGTGTTGTCCACGACCAGTTTCAAATTTCGGTTTCGTTTTTTAGTTTTTTTGCGCCACTCGTGTTGCAAATAAGCATTCCAAGCTTTTAGCGATAAATACCCCGAAGCCAATCCCCCAAGATGCGCCAAATAAGCGACTTCGCTGCCCATTACCCCACCTGAAACCAACGACAGAAATTCGATTCCGCCAAGGATCATCACAAAGTATTTGGCCTTCATCGGAAATAGCATCATAAAATGCAGCATTCGATCCCCAAATAAAATCCCATAGGCCATCATCAAACCATAAATT
Source organism: Bdellovibrio sp. (assembly GCA_025359945.1). Lineage (GTDB taxonomy): Bacteria > Bdellovibrionota > Bdellovibrionia > Bdellovibrionales > Bdellovibrionaceae > JANYDD01. The sequence continues at coordinate 22,587 of JANYDD010000059.1, forward strand.
GCGCCCGAAGCCCCTAAAACCGGAGTTCTTAAAGCCGAAGTGCCACCAAAAATCAGATGGTAACTGGATACCCCTAAAATATAGATCAATCCCGCACCCACCGCCGAAACCAAATAAAAAATTAAAAAGCTTCGGCTTCCCCAACGGTTTTCAAGCTCGGTTCCTATAAACCATAGGGTTAGTAGGTTAAATAAAAGATGCCCAATGGACTGAATTGAATGCAAAAATGAATAGGTCACCAACTGCCAAACGGCCCCTTCGAACAGAACTTTCCCTGGATACAACGCGAAATACTGAGTGAAGGGCATCTTTATATAACCCTCGAAAATCACCTGAAATAAAAACCAAACGACGACGTTAATAATTATTAGGTATTTAACCATTTTAGAAATTTGAAACTGGGCCATTGGGTTTTGCGATCGCATTTGGCTTTCCGTGCTTTGAAATAAATTATTGTAGGTCGAAATATTCCTTCATTCGATCATAAGTTTGCTTCAATGTTTCAACAACCACTTTTGTCTCGGCCAGCAAAGGAAAAAAATTTAAATCCCCCAACCATCTGGGAACCAAATGGTAATGTAAATGATCTGGCAGACCTGCACCGGCCACTTTGCCTAGGTTCATTCCCAAATTCACAGCTTGTGGGTCGTAAAGCTCCTTAACAGCAGTTAGGGCTTTTCGAAGGACAAGATGAAGATCTTGAAATTCGACGTCTGACAAAGCGATCAAGTTACCTTGATGGGCTTTGGGCAAAACCAAGATATGCCCTGAATTGTAAGGAAATTTATTAATCAAGATCTGCGAATGATCACTTTGAAAAACGCAAAGATTGTCAAAACTGGGCTGTCCCGCCAGGGACTCACAAAAAACGCAAAGCTTGGCCTGCCTCTTGGGCCCTTTCACATACTGGTATCGATCAGGACGAAATAGAACTCTTTTAACAAGCTGGTCCTTTGCGAATGCTGCTGACAATGGACTCTGAGGTTTGTTTTTTTTGGACTTAGACTTTGTTTTTTTAGAGAGGCTTTTTGCCGCCATCACAACCTCTGAATTTTCGCGATCAGTACGAGCCTGGCATTAAAAAAAGCGGCTTTCCAACAAGTTGAACTTTCGATATTTTCAGCAGCTGCTGAACCAAATCTTTTTCAGTGGTGTAATCGTCTTCGTCATTTCCAGAAATCAATTCCATAATCCCCGGGCGTTTTTTTGGCGGTTCGTAGATTTCGTAATTCTTTCCCAAATGCGCCATTTCTGCAGCTTTATCGAAAGCGCTTTGAACTGATCCAACTTCGTCGATAAAACCAATTTTTTTAGCTTGCTCGCCGGTAAAAATTCGACCGTCAGCGTACGGTGTGACCTGATCCAACTTAAGCTTTCGCCCATCCGCGACCGCTTGTTTGAACTGACCTAAAACATTATCCATCAAATCTTGAAATAATTTTCGCTCGTCATCGCGCATACCCCGGTATTCAGCGCCCGAGTCTTTGTACTTGCCGGTGTTAATCGAATATCTAGAAATTTTAGCCCACGCATAGAGCTTTTCAAGATTTGTGAATTCCATAATTACTCCGATGGATCCCACCAAAGTTCCTGGCGCAGCGATCACGTAGTCTGCGCCCATAGCGGCGTAAAATGCACCGCTGGCAATCAACGACGTGGAAACCACCACCACAGGAATTTTAAATTCTTCCCTAGTTCTTTTAATTTCGTAATACAGTTCCTGAGAAGGACCCACGACCCCACCGGGTGAGTTCACTTCTATAACAACGGCCTTGATGTATGGATCTTTTCTATATTTTTGAAGGGGCTTTAAAAATCTTTTGCCATCTAGAATCACTCCCTGAAGCTCTAAATGCAAAATCGAATTTTTAGGACTAATCCGGACGGGAGAGTCCCCAAACAGAGATATTGTGGTAGAACCTAACAAGAAAACAGACAAAGTCCCAAAGATGAAAATCAGCACGAAGAAAGTCAGCCAAGGACTTTTATTCATTTTCTATAAACCCTAATTCTTTTCAGTTTTTGTGGCGCCCTTGAGTTGATCACCGAAGACATCACCCAAACTTGTTTTGGAAGTCGAGCTTGCTTTTTTAGCATAGTCTTCAACGTCAGCCTTAGACTCGCGAAGCTTCACAAGCTTATGACTTAAACCAATTTTTCGGGCTTCTTTATCGATTGAGATCACTTCAGCCTTGATCATATCGCCCACTTTGACTACGTCTTCTGGCTTTGCAATCCGATCAGTTGAAAGCTCACTAATGTGGATCATTCCTTCGATATCACTTTCAAGCTCAACGAAAGCACCAAAATCAGCTGTTTTTACAACTTTAACTGAATGCTGAGAGCCGATTCCGTATTTAGTATCGATATTTGACCAAGGATCAGATTCCAACTGTTTAATACCTAATGAGAATCTCTCGTTATCCACATCAACACCTAAGACTACCGCGCGTACTTTTTGGCCTTTTTGATACATTTCGCTTGGGTGATTGATTCGTTTTGTCCACGAGAAATCTGAAACGTGAACTAATCCGTCGATGCCTTCCTCGACGCTTACGAAAATTCCAAATTCGGTGATCGATTTAATCTCGCCTTCGATAATTGTTCCTGGAGAATAGGATGATTTAAGTTCCAACCAAGGATTTGGCTGAAGCTGTTTCATTCCCAAACTGATGCGTCGGTTTTGAATGTCTACATCCAAAACCATCACATTCACTTCATCACCCACATTACACAATTGAGATGGATGTTTTACTCGCTTAGCCCAAGACATTTCTGATACGTGGATCAAACCTTCTACAGATTCGCCCAGGTCAACAAAGGCACCGTAATCCACCAAGGAAACGATCTTTCCGGATAACTTGGTCCCTTTTGGATACTTCGCAGTCGCGCTTTCCCACGGATCTGGGGTCATTTGTTTTAAACCCAAGCTTACGCGTTCTTTTTCGGTGTCGTACTTTAGAACTTTTACTTGGATATCGTCGCCCACTTTAATGACTTCAGAAGGATGTTTGATTCTAGACCAGCTCATATCTGTAATATGAAGAAGTCCGTCCATTCCGCCTAAATCAACGAAAGCACCGTAATCTGTAATGTTTTTAACCAATCCAGTAACGATAGAACCCTCTTTAATCGCGTCGATAGTTTGGTTTTTCAAACTTTCACGCTCTTGCTCAAGGATGGCTCGTCGAGAAAGCACGATATTCCCGCGTTTCTTATTAAACTTGATCACTTTAAATTTATATTTTTTACCTAAATAGACATCCATGTTTCGGACAGGTCGAAGATCAATCTGAGATCCTGGCAAAAACGCGGTCACGCCGATATCTACGCTTAAACCGCCCTTAACTTTGGCAGTCACAGTCCCTTCGATCACTTCTTCATTCTCGGCCGCTTTGGAAATGTCGGTCCAAGCGCGCATCATGTCCGCTTTATTTTTAGATAAAACGATCATTCCATTTTCGTTTTCAATTCGATCGATCAAAACTTCAATTTTATCACCAACGTTGATCTGTCGAACGCCGTCCATTTCTCGGAATTCGTGAATTGGGATCATTCCTTCAGATTTGTAATTGATATCTACAAGAACATAATCGGTCTGAACTTCAACAACTGATCCAGTGACTACGTCGCCCACTTGAAAATTCTGCTCTTGAACGGATTGTTCAAAAAGCTTGGCGAAGTCCCCAGCAATTTTTAGCGAATTAAAACCAGGATTTGCTGGAACAGCAAGATCGGCTTGATCTAAAAATGCCAACACTTTTTCCTTTTCAAGCTGGGATTTATTTAAATTTTTACTCATATACAAAGAAAACCTCCTCAAAGATTTACCGGTTTTAGATGGTTAATCTGTGACTGTCAAAAAAAAAGGAAAAAAGAACAACAATGGATTTCTAAATTTCATCGCTAGACTTTTTAGGTGCGGATTTCTTTTTCGTCTTTGAATTCTGCTTTTTTTTGCCGGCCGTCGTCGCCAACAATTCGTTCGCTTTCTTTTTCATCGACGGGTTAGGTGCGGCCAACGTTCCAAGTTCTTCTGCGGCAGAGTTACGCATGATTTGATCCTCAGGAGCCTGGTGACCCATTGAACTTTCGGCCTTATCCTGCGCCATATTTTGCCGGGGATGTTTTTGAGCGTGCGCCAAGCTAAAAGCCATCGAAGAAATAATGGCCCCCACCAGCCATGCATACCGGCTTATTTTTCGTCTATTTATAGTATTTGAAAATTTCATTTTTTGAAAACCTCACTTTTTTGGCCGTGGCCAGTTTGTCTTCAGCGGACCTGTAACCACAAGCCACTGCTGCAACTGTTTGATACGCAGAATCCGTTAACTTTAAAATTTCATCGTACTTTTTGGGATCAAGTCCTTCTAGCGGACAAGTGTCGACATTGATCAATGCCGCGGCGTTCATAAGATTCCCCATGGCGATATAAGTTTGCCTTTGCGCCCACCAGCTAATCACTTCGCTGCGCGGGCCTTGGACCACGTCTTGCACCATCACATCTTGATAACCCTTCAAAGATTCTGCGGGAACACCGCGCACCTCCGCGATCGACTGGACGAAGTGCTTCACATAGTCTTCGGAGACTTTTTTCAACGTGGCTAGTACGACAAAGTGTGATGCATCCGTCACTTGCGTCTGGTTCCAAGACGCTTCTCGAAGCTTTTTACGAACGTCCTGGCTTTCGATGACCAGAAAGTTCCATGGTTGCAATCCATACGAAGACGGCGACAAACGCAAAGACTCTTCTAAAAAAGCCCACTCCCCAGAGGAGATTTTTTTCTGTGAATCAAATTTTTTAACCGCGTATCGCCAATTAAGATGTTCTAGAATTTTTTCTTTATTAAAGGGTTCCATTACTTATCAGCTCCATTCTTCGTTCTCCACTGTTTTAAAATACTTTCTCAAACATTTCGATGCTCAACAACTATGAGCGCTTAAAAAATTTTGTCAATGACCGACGATTCCAAGCTTTGAGCTAATGTGCTCGGAAAGTCTTTTAATCACCTGCTCGAAAGTCAGCGCCGATGTATCCACGACTAAGGCGTGTTCTGGAATTTGCAAAGGTGCCGCTTTTCTTTGCGTATCTGCTTGGTCGCGCTGGGCTTGAACCTCTTGCATTTTTTTTTCGTCGACGCCTAACTCAAGAGCGCGTCGTTGCGCACGGTCTTCTTGCCTAGCGGTAAGATAAATTTTAACCAGGGCCTGGGGAAAAATGACGGTCCCGCAGTCACGACCTTCGGCGATCAACCCGGAAACCCCTTTCAAGCAATCGCGTTGGGGTTGCAGGAGCGCGTGCCTGACCTTGGAATACTGAGAAACTTTACTTGCGGCCAAACCAACTTGGGTCGCCCCTAGAGAATTAGTAAAGTCTTTTTCGCGATAGAAAAAAAGGGTTTGTTCCGAGGCCATTTTGACTTGCCAAATTGGAGATAACGCTAAATCAACCAAAGGATCCTCGCTATTTAAATCGAGACCCTCCTTCAACGCTACGAGAGAAAGTCCTCGATAGAACGTGCCTGTTGAAACCCAAGACCATGAAAAATGGTTTGCCAAAGCCCGGCTGACCGAAGTTTTTCCCGATGCCGCTGGACCATCGATCGTGACCAAATATTTCGCAGTCATCTAGGGGATCCGCCAGATATTCCTAGCTGACTAAAAACTTGCTGCAGACCCTGAATGGCCAGCTGGTTTTCTGCAGGCAACCCTATCGAAAACCGCATATGTCTTGGCAGTCCATAGTTTTGTACGGGACGTAAAATAATCCCTTTTTGCAAAAGCAAAGGATGGATTTTCATTGATTCGACGGGAGTTTCAAACAAAACAAAATTTCCTTGCGACGGAGTTACATTTAGACCCATTTCAGTTAATTTCTGGGTCACGAATTGAAGTCCCTGATCATTGATCGTCTTTGATTTTTTTAGAAACTCGTGGTCGTCCAAAGTCGCTAAGGCCACTTCTTGGGCCAAAAAATTAATGTTAAATGGGTTTCGAACACGGTGGAAATAATTTAAAATATCGGGATGGGCGACCATCGCGCCCAAACGAAATCCGCCCATTCCATAAATTTTCGAAAACGTGCGTAAAACCACGACTTGTGGAAAATCGGACATATATTTGATGGCGCTTTCGTAATCCGATGAATTCACATAGTCGTGATAGGCTTCGTCGAAAACAAAAAGCAAATTTGGTACCGACGCATATTTTTCTAAAAAAACGCGTACTTCTTTTTTTCGTAAGGCCACCCCGGTTGGATTATTGGGGTTGGGTAAAAAAACGATCCGAACAGTTTTCAAATTTTTATCCAGCAAATCCGCTAGCTGATTCCAATCGACTTCGAACCCCGCTTTAGCAAAAGATTCTGGGGAAGAAGGCTCTAAAACCGATACCCGGGCCGCCTGCGCACAAACCCGATACGCCACAAAGGCAACGGGCGTCGTCAAAATGGCCTCATTCGGCTCGCAAAAAATTCGAACTATCAAATCAATCAATTCGTTTGAGCCATTTCCGAAAGCCAAGTTCTCAGGCGCTACTCCCCAAATCGGCGCTAGTTTTTTAGCCAGCTGTAAACACGAGGGATCCGGATAGCGATGGGCTTCTGATAATTTATCGCTGATCATTTTGCTCGCCAGGGGACTCATCCCCAGTGGATTTTCGTTGCTGGCCAGTTTCGTGACCTGGGATAGACTAAATTCCCGCTTGGTTTCACCAATGGGTTTACCTGGTTGGTAGGGAATTAAATTCTTAATAGAAGCTGAAACTTTAAAATGAAGAGCCTTTGGATTTTCGGTCATATTTATTTGAATCGGGTTTTCACATTCCTTTGTCCAGACATGAGTCTTTGAGTCAAACATCGATTTTAACAGATTGATTAAATCTTCGAAACTGAATAGTTTATTTCCGATGTCTATAGTTGTGGGCCTGCAGATCGGCCATTCTTTTTTTGAAATCATCGCTCGACTGCAATCCGAGACCAAAAAAACTAAAAGCCCGCCCTTTATTTTTTTTCAAAGATTTTATTTGTCCCAAACAAATTTGGAAACGGGCCTGAAAAAAAGTTTTCAAATCTTAGCAGAGCTTCACCCACAAATTGCGGTTTCAGAACTGCGTGCGTCGTCTTACTTGTTCGAAAAAATTTTCGAAACTAGGCTTGGCGGATCAGTAGCCCAATTGGTGACCGAGGGCTTTCAGGATTGGCTAAGATTACGCCAGCCCGTACAGCAGTCCTATTACGACACGATGGCATCCCGCTTCGAAGCCTTGGGGTCACAGGAAAATATTTACCCGATCAAAGAAAGAATTTCGGCCGGTGGGAAAGTTTTAGAAGCTTTGGACAAAACTCAGATTTTAGATTTAGTGCCCTTGCTGAAAGACAAAAAGATCGAAAAAGTTTGTTTGAATTTTTTATTTTCAAATCTTAATTCCGATCATCTCCTGCGGGCTAAAGACATTTTAGAAACCGCCGGATTTCAGGTTTTTATGACGGCCCCCCGTTCGCAGCAGGACCCGCGCGAAGATGAAGCACCCCAGTGGCGAAAAAATGTTTTAAATGCGTGCTTGTCCGGAAGTTTTCAAGAGCAAAAAGCGGAGATTTTAAAGGGCTGCGAGGGCTACCTTCAACCCGATCAAGTTTTTTATTTTGACGGAACTCGCCCGCAAGTCGTTGGCTCGCCATCGATCAGTTTGGCAGATTCTTTATTTGCATCAACGTCGCTTTTAAACCAGTTCTATTCCGATCAAAGCGAAGTCTTGTTTTTGGGTTTGGAAAAATGGTTTATCAGCCGTCCAAAAAATTTATTGCCTCAGTGGAATTCCATTTGGGGCGCCATGGAAGGTCCAGTCCCCGAAACCCGCCAATTGGAATTGCAGCCCACTGTCTTGCTTAGAAAATCTCCCTTAGGAGAGCTGACTTTCTCGGGCGATAAATCAGGTTTTGAACCCGGTCCCATGATTTTTGGAAAATCACTTCGGCCTACCTTGATTGATTTGATCGTGCAGCACAAGGGGTTGGATTTTTTAAAAACCTGGTCGCCGGCGGCGGGCCTTGGGCGTTTTGAAAATACACTTTTGTCCTACGCCAAAGAGATCCCCGATTTACGAAAAAAAAATATTTCTGAAATAAAGACCGAACTCTACGAGCATTTTTTAGATCTTTTGAGTTTTGAAATTGCGCTAAAAATCTCAAAGGAGGAAAAAGATGCCGGTAAGAAAATCATGCTGACCGGAGTTTTCGCCCCCGTTTTGATCCACGATATTCAGAAACGATTTCAACAAACCAACTCTGCCGCAGTTCAGTTTGTCCTGTGCAAAAACTCGCAAGAAATTTCGGCACTAACTCATGTGATGGCTCATGTGATGACCCATGTCCTCGGTCAGCCTACGGAGACCTCCATTGGATAATCCACTTTCTACCCTGCACCGGCTTTGCAAAGAGCTTGTAAATGATTTTGACGCTGCAAGTTTAGTCACCGACGAAGGTGAGACTCTGCATATCAAGTACGAAACCCTGGGCGATATCGGAACCTTGTCGTCGGCAGCCCAGACAGTTTTGAAATATTACCCTTTAAAGATAGACGAATTTGTTTTGCTGAACGATCCCTACAGTGGTGGAACTCTTTTATCTTCGATCACGTTGGTGACTCCACTTTATGAACACCCCGTCACTTATTCGCGGATTTTTTTGGTGGCCAGAAGCGGGTTTCGGCCCAGGATTTCGCTAGCGCATAGCCTTGAGGAAGAAGGTCTTCGGATTCCTCCCACGCCGATTGCACAGCACAATATTTTAAATGAAACCATCATGGAAGCTATCCTTCAGCACCCTCAATGCCCTGAAAACTTTGAAACTAAAGTTCGCGGGCTGTTGCAAAAAATGCTCGAGAAAAAATCTAATTTAGATCGCATTTCGGGTTCGGTTCAAAAGTTGTTTTCGAAAAGCGTGTTGAATCGTTGGTTTATGGCCTCAAAAGACACCTTTCAAAATGTACTGGCGGAACTTCCCAGCGGAGATATTAAAGTCGAAAATAAACTCGAGACCGGAGAAATCTTACGCCTAAAGCTTGAGGTCAGTCCTGACAAATTAAGTTTTGATTTTTCCAATACCTCGACATCCAAAAAAGTTTGCCTGACCGATGCGGCGACTTTTGGCGCTTGTGTGGGAGCCGTTTGCGCATTTCTTCGCGAGCCTTTTTTTATGAACTCGGGATCCATTTCTTTGTTCGGGGTTGAAACGCCCTTGGGTTCGATGCTGAATGCAAAATATCCATTGCCTACGTTCCGCGGAATGACTGAAGGGGTCGTACGAGTGGCCGGCCTGGTCTTGCGAGCTTTGTCCGAATTAAGCCCCAAAAGAGCAATGAGTTTTTCTTCGCAAAATCCGGTGCAGCTGCAGTTTCAATTTGGCCCGCAGAAACATTTTTACGAATCTTTGCCTGGTGGGATCTCGGCAAATATCCAAAAAACCGGTGCCGAAGCCCTGCACTTTTGGACGCGCAACCAGCTTCGTTCATCGGTGCAAGAAATCGAAGTCCGATTTCCTTTGCGCATTTTACACGTTGGCGCGCGAAAAAATTCAGGCGGAGCCGGGCAATTTCGCGGTGGCGATGGCCTGATTAAAAAATACCAAATTCTTGAAGACGCCGAATTCCATTGGATAGCAGAACTGCGCAGAGAATCTGGGGCGAACTGTGGCCAACCCACGGAAATTAAGATTCAAAAACTGAAAGGTGATTTACAAACGATTAAAAACACTGAAGGTCACTTAAAACTAAGTGCTGGTGATGAAGTTCACGTGCATACGGCCGGTGGGCCCGGAATCAGCCCAACGACACGTGAATAATTCAACTACAAAATTTTATTCACGTGTTTGCTAAGAGTTTCGCAAATCGCCTGAACGTGGTCTTGATTGCGGGTTTCTAAAACAAAATTAATTTGGGTTTCGCGCAAAAAGAGGCCCTTGGAAACTCGGTCGTGGTGAACTTGCAAGATATTTGCTTTTTCCTGCGCCAAGATTTGAGTCAATCGACTTAAATTTCCCGGAAGATCATCAACCACTACAGAAAGCTCGGCCAGTCGGCCTTTTTTAATTTGGCCTCGGTCGATAATTCTTGCCATCATATTTAAATCAATATTTCCGCCGCACAAAAGCACGCAAGTTTCGGGACCCAGATCTATTTTTCGATTCAAAACCGCAGCGAGGCCAGCGGCGCCCGAACCTTCGACCACGGATTTGGCACGCTCTAAAAGCAGAAAAATGGCCTCGGAAATTTCATCGTCGTTGACGGTCACGATGTCGTCCACATATTTGCAGATAAACTGATCGTAGATTCTTTGGCTGGGCTTTTTAATGGCAATACCATCAGCAATTGTGGTGATTTTTTTTGGCATTTCAATTTGGTTAAGCTGACGTTTGTGGTGGGCCATCTGATACATGCCACACGCCTGATTGGATTGAACTCCGATGATGCGTATGGAGGGTTTTAGATGCTTGGCCGCCACTGCAATCCCGGTGATCAGTCCCCCTCCGCCGATGGGCACGACGATCGAATCTAGGCTTGAAATTTTCTCTAGGATTTCTAGAGCTATAGTTCCCTGCCCGGCCATAACCAAAGGGTCGTCGTAAGGGTGAATAAAGGTCAGGTTTTTTTCTTTTTCGATTTTTTGGGCGTGCTCGAAACATTCGTCGTAAACCTCGCCAAATAAAACGACTTCAGCGCCATACCCCACGGTGGCTTCGACTTTAATCAGTGGGGCGTGAACCGGCATCACAATGGTGGACTGGATTTTGTAAATTCTAGCGCTTAGGGCAACACCTTGCGCATGATTTCCAGCACTACTGGCAATGACGCCGCGGGATTTTTGATCCGGCGTTAGTGATGCCATTTTATTTAAAGCGCCGCGAAATTTGAAACTGCCGGTGAACTGCTGATTTTCAAATTTCAAATAGACTTTTCGCCCGACAAGATCAGAAATGGAGTGGCTAAGATCTAGTTCGGTGGAACGAATGTGTGGAGCTATGATTTTTCGCGCGTTCAGGATGTCTTGAAATTCTAATTTCATCTTTCGATGATGAATTAAAATTGAAAGTTCTGGCAAGTCAATTTAGCTCTCGTCCCAATAGAAACTCAAACCCAAGATCGGGCGCGGGTGATCGAAAACCGGAACCGAAAAATAAGGTTCATTGGCTTCAACAAACGGAATTTTCTTCTCATCGTAGAAAAAGAAATCAGCAAAGTGCTTTTTGCAGTGGCTGCAACGTTCGCACGGTTGACTAGATTCAGATTCATTCAGTGTCCCACAGACATGACACCGACGATAATGTTTAAAGTTACGTCGGCTCATATATCTATGGTAAGGGCATTGAGCGCAAAAAACCATTGTGACAGAAAGGGCACTCAGCCCGCGTCAAGTCTGCTGATTTGCAGCGATTCTCAATATGAAAAACATGTTCGCAGCTGTCTAAGACTGAGTCGCCGAACTTTTAGGCATGTGAGTTTTTTCTCCACTTCTTGTGGCGTGTACTAGATTGATCATTTCAATCTGAAGATCGCTCGGGATCCCTAAGCTCAAATGACCACTGAGTCTGTAGGATCGTAGCGGCAATATGCCTTCGAGAACCGCTCAAATCAACTGCAACCTTTTAAACAGTTGCATAACACTTACAGACCACGGCTTCAAGTTAGGGGACCTGTCCATAAAACGAACAATTCGAAATATCTTACTTTCGGAGAGCTAAGAAGAAATTTGGATGACCGAATTCTGCATGTGATTTTTTTCTCCACATCTAGTGCAGTGTCCTATAACTTAAGCTTTATGCCGTCGGAAAATTCGAAATTAAAATGGATCGATATTCACACTCATTTGGATGGACTTGAGCAATCCCCTGCCGACGCTTTGGCTTTAGCTCAAGGCGCCGGCGTCGAAAGGCTGGTGACCATTGGGACCGAGGAAAAAGATTTGCCCGTTGTTTTGGGCCTAAGCCAACAATTTGCGCCGCATGTTTTCTGTACGCTGGGAATTCACCCACATTATGGCAAGACTTGGAGTGAATCGACCAGGCAATTTTTGCGGACCCATCTTTCTAACCCGCGGGTGATTGCCGTCGGAGAAATCGGCTTGGATTATTTTTATAAAAATTCGGAAAGCACTGATCAGAAAGAAACTTTTCGCCATCAGATGCAGATCGCCCAAGAATTTGGACTGCCCGTTGAAATCCATACGCGCGATGCCGAAGCCGACACTTTTGAAATCTTGAATGAGTTTAAATCAAAAGTATTTGGTGTGATCCATTGTTTTACCTCGTCGGCTGATTTGGCCAAAAAGTGTTTGGACTTGGGATATGATATTTCTTTCAGCGGTATTGTGACTTTTAAAAATGCCAATGACCTTCGACAAGTTTGCCAGGATTTGGTGCCGCTGGATCGCCTGCATATTGAAACTGATTCGCCTTTTTTAAGCCCTGTTCCTGTGCGTGGTAAAAAAAATACTCCGGCTCACATCGTTCATACAGCACAGTTTGTTGCGGACTTAAAGAAAATCACTTTGGCCCAACTTTCTGAGCAAACTCGAAAAAATGCCGATCGACTTTTTCCGAAATTGACAGCCTAAAATTTTATATTTGGTGAGGACAAGAATTTTCTTTTGGGCATGACCATCCCTTTTTTCTGAAGTCGCCGCACCTGCTAGTTAAGGGCAAGAACTTGCCAAGAACTTTTAACGATGCCAAAACCAAATCTTTAAGGAGTTGTAAATGGAAAAACTACGAGTTGGCATCAATGGTTTTGGTCGAATTGGTCGCGTTCTTTTTCGCGCGGGTTTCGAAAACGTAGATATCGTCGGAATTAACAATCTGGATTCTGTCGAAGGTTCCGCTCACTTACTGAAATATGATTCCGCCCACGGAACTTACGCGTATGACGTTCAAGCCGACGGTCAGGCGATGATTGTTAACGGACGAAAAATTCCCATGAGCAGCTGCAAGAACCCGTCAGAAATTCCGTGGAAAGATTGGCAAGTGGACTTGGTTTTAGAATGCACCGGAGCTTTTAAGAAAAAAGAAGAATTTATGCTGCACGTGAAAGCCGGCGCCAAGAGGGTTATGGTTTCCGCTCCAGCCGACGGCGCTGATCAGACTTTTGTTTATGGCGTCAACCACCAGGCTTACGATCCTTCGAAACATTTTGTAATTAGCAATGCCTCGTGCACTACCAATTGTTTGGCTCCTTTGGCGAAAGTGCTGCATCAAAATTTTGAAATTTTAAATGGGACCATGTTGACGATTCATTCGTACACCAACGATCAGCGGATTTTGGATGCTCCACATAAAGATCTTCGCAGGGCAAGGTCAGCCGCTGTCTCGATGATCCCCACGACTACGGGCGCCGCCAAAGCTGTGGGTTTGGTTTTACCCGATCTTAAGGGAAAAATTGACGGGCTTTCGATTCGTGTGCCAACTCCCAACGTCAGTCTGGTGGATTTTACGTTTAATACTCAAAAAGATGTCAGCATTGAAAAAATAAACCAAGCTTTGATCGAAGCTTCGCTAGGGCCTCTGAAAAATATTTTAGGCTGCGAGAAAAAAGAATTAGTCAGCATTGATTATAACGGCAATACCCTTTCGTCGGTGGTTGATTTGGCGTCGACAATGACCGTAGGCCCGCGAATGGCAAAAGTCCTTGCCTGGTACGATAACGAAACCGGATTTTCACACCGCATGATCGACCTGGCCTTATTTATGAATAAAAAAGGAATTTAATGGCGCGCGGTTTGAAGGGCATAAAAACGATCAAGGATTTTGAACTTTTTGAAAAAGCTGTTTTCTTGCGGTTGGATTTAAACGTGCCGTTAAAAGCGGGCCCTTCGGGAATGCAAATTACCGATGAAACTAGAATCACGGCCAGTCTTCCAACCATTAGATACGCTTTGGAAAAAGGGGCTTACTTGGTTTTAGCCTCTCATTTAGGAAGACCCAAATCCAGTAGTGATAAAATCTGTTCGCTTGAACCCGTGGGCGCAAGATTAAGTGAAATTTTAAAAACAGATGTGCTTTTGGTCGAGGACGCTGAATCTGATGCTTTGAAGGCCCTTCTGGCGGGCATGAAAAAAGGGCAAATTCTTTTACTGGAAAATTTGCGTTTCAATGCCGGAGAAATTAAAAACTCCACAGAATTAGCGCAAAAGTTAGCTGAAAATATGGATATTTATATCAACGATGCTTTCGGAGCTTCCCACCGCGCCCATGCGTCGATTGAAGCGCTTCCGTCGTTAATGAAAAACAAAGGGATCGGTTTTTTGATTGAAAAAGAAATTCAAATGCTGGATCGCCTTTTAGATCAACCCGCCAAACCTTACTACGCTATTTTGGGTGGATCGAAAGTCAGCGACAAAATTGGCGTACTGGAAAAATTGATCGATGTCGTCGATGGGTTTATTATCGGCGGCGCGATGTCTTACACTTTCCTGCAGGCGCAAGGGGTTAAAGTTGGCAAATCTCTGGTTGAAAAAGATCAGTTGAATTACTGCCGCGAGATGATTGAACGCTTAAAAAGCCGCAAAAAATTATTACTACTTCCCGTGGATCATTTGATTGCAGCGGATTTCAACTCTGCAGAATTTAAAGTAACACCCGGGGCCACCATCGAAGAAAACTTTTTGGGATTGGATATTGGACCTAAAACTATTGCGCTGTACGCCGAAGCTTTAGCTTCGGCCCAAACTCTATTTTGGAACGGACCGATGGGTGTTTTCGAGAATCCTAAATACGAAAAAGGCACTTTCGCAGTAGCCAGAGCTTTAGCCGAAAACACCGGTTTAAAAATTGTGGGCGGCGGAGATTCTGCGGCGGCTTGCGAAGCTTCTGGCTACGCAGATAAGATGACGCATATCTCGACCGGAGGCGGAGCCTCGTTAGAATACTTGCAGGGTGACCCATTGCCAGGAATTGAAATATTAAGACAAAAAATCCGAGACTAACAAGTCTTATCAACAAGGGGGAATTTTTATGACCAACGAAGCAAAGCGACCAAGAACTTTGGTAAGGTTTTCAGTTAAATTTTCGGCTATGATTTTAGTGTGCGTTTTTTCAACGCTTGCAAAGGCAAACACATCGCCAATTGCGGCGGGGACCTACGATTGCGAAACTTTGCAAAATAACGGGTCCTATACTTTTAAAGCGCACCAGAAGTTTGCTCTCTATTACGTCAATTTAACAACTCAAGATAACGCGGTCATTGAATCACCTTATGTTTTTCGCGAATGGCAATCCGAAACCAGCGAGAATGGTCAAGTCACCAAAGATGCATCTTATGTTCAGCAAGGGTTTGCCGATCTGATGTTTATGGAAGACGGAAATATTTTACTGCAAATGGGCGGTGCCCAATACAGAACGGTCGCCAACTTTCGAAAAGACGGGACGATTGTCAGCTTAGCCGGTGTCTGCACCAAAAAATGACGAAATATCTTTTCGGAAACTGGAAGCTTTTTAAAACGCCCCGGCAAACTGAGGACTTTCTAAGCGCGATGTTAGAAAAAATAAAAAGCGGGCCAAAGCTTTCTTTGGAGCTTGCGATTTTCCCTCAAAATATTAGTTTAACTGCGGCGGCTAAAATTTCGAAAGGATCACCCATCTCGATTGGGGCACAGAATATCGGGCCTCAGACCGAAGGCGCTTTCACGGGTGAAACTTCTGTTTTAGCTTGCAGCGAGCTTGGATTAAAATACATTTTGTTAGGGCATAGTGAGCGCCGCCATATTTTTTTGGAATCAGACGAGATGATTTCAAAAAAAATGCCATTGGTAGTGGATCAAAAAATGATCCCAGTTTTATGCCTTGGGGAAAAACTGGAGGAGCGAAAGTCCGAACAAACCTTCAAAGTCCTGGAAAGTCAGCTTAGCAAGGCTTTGGCAAACCAGGGTCAGGCAGATTTTATTTTAGCTTATGAACCCGTCTGGGCCATTGGTAACGGGGTCGTCGCATCACCCGAACGAGTGCTGGAAGTGCATCAATGGATCAAATCTTGGCTGAAAAAAAATGGGTTTCAACAAGCAACTCCGGTTTTATATGGCGGCAGTGTTAAACCCGATAATATAAAAAAGCTTAGCGAATTGCCGGCGGTCGATGGTTTTTTGGTCGGAGGCGCTTCACTGGAAATCGAAAGTTTCTGTCAACTGATTCAACAAATTTCTTAAAGGGTGTGTTGATCACCTGGGTTTTTAAGGGTTCATTTCCCCAAACTTGATTCGTTGTTGGGTGTCAGCTACTTTCAAAGCCAAGGAGACTTTATGCAAAAAATGGACACAGGAATTTCAGAGGCCGATCGAAAAGAAATCGTTCGTGGTCTTTCAAAACTTTTGGCAGACACCTACACGCTTTATCTTAAAACCCATAATTACCACTGGAATGTCACCGGGCCGCAGTTTCAGACGCTGCATTTAATGTTCGAGGCCCAATACAATGAACTAGCTTTGGCGGTGGACTTGATCGCTGAAAGAATTCGAGCTTTGGGACATCCCGCTCCAGGAACCTACGAGGAATTCAAAGAACTAAGTTCAATCACCGAGGAACGCGGCCCCCTCAACGCCCAGCTGATGATCCAAAATCTAATTAAGGGCCAAGAAACCGTCGTTCGAACCGCACGTGTTTTATTTCCTAGCCTAGAGAAAGCCCACGACGAAGTTTCGGCGGATCTACTGACCCAGAGAATGCAAATCCACGAAAAAACCGCTTGGATGCTTCGTTCTTTATTAGAATAATCTTAGTTCAAAAATAAAATTTCAGTGGCCATCAGTGGGTCTCGGGTGGATTGCAGGCTTTGCTCCCACTGGAATACTTTTTGGATGCGGTCGCGCAGGCTGATGACGTCAGGCTTTGCTTCGGCCGATACTGATAGAAGTTCTTTCGTTAAATCGGGGTTTAGCAACTGCGACTCGACCGAAGTTGTGTCGGACGCTGCGCCTGGGCCGCCCTGTAAGACAGAAAGATCTCGCAAAAAAGATAAAAAATATTTTGAAAGATCCATCAGCGAATCTCGGTCTTTGAAAGTGTCTCGGACCAAAGGGTCTTTGATCGACTGGGGGTCTTCCATCCAGCGCCGAAAATCACTAAAAGCGTGCAGTCGATATTTTGTCTGTTGAGGGTCGTTCATTTGCAAAAGCCTTTCTACACTGCCCTGACTGGCGCGCAGGGCCCAATCTGGAAAATCGCCCAATTCTTTCAGCTGATCCACAGACAAAGGATAAAATAAAATCATCTGCAATCTAGACAGCAAGGTCGGTAAAATTTGTTGCGGACTGGGCGAAATAAAAATAAATAAAACATCTGGCGGGGGTTCTTCTAGCACTTTTAAAATAGAATTCGCCGCCGATGGATTAAGCTTTTGCGCCTGATCTAAAATAACAATTCTATACTTTGAAATCGCTCGTAAGTTTAAAAACTGATGAATGGGTTGAACGTCTTCGAGCTTCATCTGAAGATCATCGGTGGCTATCCACAAAACGGATTCTGAATTTCCGCCAAATATTCGGTGGCATGACCCGCAGACCCCGCATGCCGGCAGCATTTCCGAGGAGACAGGATTTTCGCAAAGAAGACTTTGCGCCAAGGTCTTGGCCACTTTTGATTTTCCGATGCCGTTCAGGCCCGCAAATAAATATCCCGTTGGGATTCTTATTCCTTTGAGTGAATGCGACAGCACGGAAAGCTGCCGGCGATGACCGATGATTTTTTCTAGGGAAGCCACTGCAGACCTTTAAGATGATTTTGCAACTGCGCGGTCAGAATTCCAAGCTCTAGACTTGCGTCCAAGATCAGCCACTGATGCGGATTCTTATGAGCTTGATCCAAGAAAGACCGACGCACTTTTTGGTGAAAGTGATCGGCTTCGGACTCCATCCGATCGGCCACTTTTCCTGAAAAGGATTCGCGCTTTTGGCGACGGCGCTGGCTTTCCTGGACCGATAAATCCAATAAAACCGTCAAATCGGGTGTCAGGTCCTGCGTCGCAAAGCGATTTAGTTTTTCAACCCATTCTTCGGCGATTTCACGACCCCCCGCCTGAAAGGCAATCGAGCTTGCCGTGAATCGATCGCACAGGACCCAAAAATTCTTTTCTAAATGGGGGCGAATAACCAAATCCACGTGTTGGGATCGACTGGCTTCATAGAGCAAAAGTTCTGTCCTTGGAGTGGGTGCTTGTCCATGAGATCGCAAAATCAACTCGCGAATTTCATCGCCCAATGGCGTGCCGCCGGGCTCGCGAGTTTTAAGAACTTGAATCTTTTTAGACCGAAGCTCTTGCTCTAAGGTGGACATCAAAGAGCTTTTACCCGAGCCATCTAGGCCCTCAAAAACTACAAATCGCATCAATTCTCCCAACACTCAAAAAAACACTCAAGACAACATTGTCCGCACAGACCTACCTAAGCAATAACAGAAATTTCTTTTTTTATTTGTCTCATTTTTGTCGGAGTTCCACTTTTTTTTTCAAAAATGTCATCACTCGATACACAAGGTATCAGCACTTAAACAATGTTGCGGGTCTTTTAGCGCAAAGGCTTTTCCCGATTCGTAGTTCAGCGGCACTTTTGAAAGTAGTTTTGCATCGATCAGCTGTTGTAATGAAACGGGTTTTTTGTGCCATTCAGCAGAAAAAACTTGGCCTGCCACTTGGATTTGCAGACGCCCCAAATGAGAAACCTGGGATCGCATAAATCGAATATCGTTCTGGGTCCAAAGTGCAGAAGCCCTTTCTTGATCCTTGGGCTGACTTAAAGGCTGCTTTTTTAACAGGCTTTCGACCGACTGATAAATATTTTTTTGCAGTTGCGAAACCAGCCAAGACACGCGGCGTTCATCGGCCTGCGGTAGAAACTTTCGTAGTTCGAACAAAACGACACGGTCCACCGGCCACAAAGACTTAAAGCGCAAAAGTGAATTCAATTCAGTGCGATTCCACGGCGATTTTTGATCGCGCTTTTGCAAGTCTAAATCGATGGCCTGAAGAATTGATTCTTGAGCTTTTTGGCACCAATCCAATCCGCTTCGACTGGACTCTTCGAATATAAAAACCGCGATCATCGCAGACAGAAGTTCGAACCGCTGATAGGTTTTGCCCGAGCTTTGACTTTTTTGAGCCCTTGAAATTAGCTGCTTGAAAAAATCAGTGATCATTTGGGCTTGAGCTGGGTCGGAAAGTTCTCCAGAGACAAAGCCGCTGGCGCTAGCATTTCCGGCCTCGAGCAGTTGAAAAAAATTTTCCGCCTGGGTCACATCCGATTTAGTTTTTTGTGACCACTCGAAAAGACTGATTTTAGGTTTTCTTGTTTGGGAATATTCCCGCGCTACAGAGCCTTGGCTTACGAAGGCTGTGAGAGACAAAATCAAAAAAAATTTGGAAAGCATGGTGCTAGGTTACCAGGACTTTTTTTAGTCAGGCAGAAAGTTTTCCCCGAGCGGGAGCAAATGCTTTGCGTTAGATAGTGCTTTGTCTTTCCATCAGTTTTAGAAAATAAAACTGATGGAAACATTTATTTCGATTGTACATATTTTGGTGGCGTTTTTATTGATCGTTTTAGTTTTGATCCAAGATTCCAAAGGGGGCTCCATGGGTGGTGCTTTCGGTGGCGGAAATTCAAATTCTGTATTTGGCCCAATGGGTGCTGCGACCTTGGCACAACAAATGACTAGATACATTGCGATCTTGTTTGCTGTGACTTGTGTGTATTTGACGATTTTAGCCACCCATTCGAATAAAAGTGTGATTGAAAATACTCCGATTCCTGTCGAAGCAACGGCGCCTGCTACTCCAGCGGCACCCGCAGCTGGTCCTGCTGCTCCTGAAGCTGCTTCTGAAGCTGTTCCTAAAGCTGTTCCGGCTGCGCCCGCCAAATAAAGCGTTTTGAACTCTGGAAAAAACCGATATTTTATTTTAATTCTGATGGGACTAGGAATCGCCTTTTTAGGGATTTCGTTTTTTTTAGGAATTGACGACACAAAAATACTTAAAAAAAAAGATCCCATCTCCACCAACGAAAACTTGGAAAGTTCTGCAGAGCCCCCCTTTAAAAGTAATCCCCAACCACCTCCGAATAATTCTTCAAATGATTCTCCAATTGAGGCCACCGCCGAAAATCCTGATCAACCGATGAATTTGGCCTTGTCTCAGCTGAACTCAAAAAAGAAAGAATTTGTGAAGTGTTATAATCAAGCTTTGCAAAAAAACCCAAAGCTAAAGGGCGAATTAAAACTGGAATTTTCGGTACTGCCCAGTGGAAAACTTGAAAGTCCGCAAGTCAAAAGCACAACGATTCGCGATCAAAGTTTTTTCCAGTGCTTGCAGAACACTGTTGTTCGAATCCAACTAAGACCATTTCTTGGCGATCCCTTCCTTATGGTTCTACCCTTAAGTTTCGAGTGATCGAAAAAAAGGTGTTCAAAAAAACAAGAAAACCTTTAGCGGTAATCGTGAATATAATCGACGCGCTTTTGGATCCAGTCCTCGAACTGACCCTCTAACTGAATGACTTGATTGTTTTCCACCAAAGATTCGGCAAGCACAGTGTACGGAGATTGATAGGCAGCAGGAAAAAGCCCCTTCTCGGTCAAAAACGGAATCAACTGTGCCACACTCTTTTGGCCCAAAAGTTTTCTTCGCAGCAAATCTTCAAAGCTTCGTAAAATCTCGTCAGGTGTAAACCCGTAATTGTAAATCATATCTGTCGCTACAGCAGCCACACCCTCGGCGTTGACCCGCAGATCTTGAAACAGGTCGACCGCCATTTGAAAGGCATTGTAGGTCGGAAGCGTTCTACGCCCAAACTTTAAGTAGTAATCAGTGTCGGTATCTACTGCCAAATTGATATAAATTTTTTTGACCGGGTCCATCTCGGGGACCAGCGACTGAAGATTAAGTATTTGATCGATCTGATCGTAGGTCACATTTAAACTGCGAAGCACGCTTCGAAGTTCTTGCGGGCCAATTCGGCGCGCGCAGATATCTGAATAAAGATTATAAATCACCGCATCGGATTCGCTATCGTCGCCAAAAAGGGATTGCTTTACTTCAGGGTGCAGTTTCAACCTTAGCTGCAACAGAGCTTGAATCTTATAGCCCACTTGTTTGTTCAGTCGCCACAGCCGTTGAGGGTGCAAGTTTTTAAGGTTGTCTTTATAAAAGCTTCCGAAGGGTTTCATTTCGTCGAAAGAAAATTTTTCCGAAATTCGCTCTTCCATTTGCGGCGGGCTAGCAGTGATAAAATAAAGTGGCAATTGGGTGTGAAAATCTTTTTTCCAGGAATGAGATAAAGCCAATAAGAGGGCTTTTGTTCCGGGCACATTTTTTTTGTTAAACGCGCGCTCGACAACGGTGCGAATCAGCGATGACAAGCTATCAAAAGTAGTGTCCAGATAGGTTTTGTCCAGATCCCAAACAAAAACTTCTTTCATCACCATTTCGGTTTCTTTGGCGGCGTAACGAAAGTAAACGACGTCTCCGTCGATCAAAGCTCTTTCTTTCCAACTGGCCATCGTGTTTACCCTCGCCTTCTTTACACTAGCTCTGGATTCTGGTTTTTTTAAGTAAGAAACTTATTCTTAGAAAGTTGACGCCAAGCGAGCGAACACGATAGTCCTGTCCACGAATGAAACTTATTCCTGAATCACAATGTGACAAATCCTTGGCTAGTTCACTAAAGACTTTTTGGCCCAAGCAAGTTCCCGGCGTTTCTATTAACGGACTAGTGCTGATCGGATTTGAACAAGAGCTTTTCTTTGATCACCAATCTTCGACCCAGGATATTGAGCTGGCGGCCCAAGAAATTTCTGAACTTTATCAATCCTTGTACCCTCAGCCCACGTTTGTTGAGCTTGCCATTTTAGCAAAAAAACGAAAGCCTTGGTTTCCTTTCGAAAGAATTTGTAGCGATTTTCATTTTAACTGGACGCCCACGGAACAGGCTTTAAGTGAAATCTTAGTGTCAGCGCCTCAGACATTTCAAAACTGGTGCTTTGAGAGAAAAGTGTTTCAAGGTGATTTGAAACCGCTGCTGTTACTTAAAGATCCTCAAATTTTTTTCTCGGCGTTTTCTGATTTTTCATTTTCTAAAAGCGATGGCTGCCAGGTTATCGAACTTTCGGTGGATCTTATCCTAAGGGATGAAAAATTTTTGGTTCATTTGAAAAGTCTTTTTGAAAAGCCCTCAGATCTTTTACCGGCTTTACGAAAATTAAAAAATCCCCTGTCCGCCAAACAAGACGAGATTTGGGATCAGAAACTGTCTCTGATTCCAAACTCATCTTTGCAAAAAATTAGATGGCTTAGGCAGGGCGATCAAAAAGGACTTGAAATTCGATTTTTTGTTTCGCATCCCAAAGATCTTTCAAAACACCGGCAAGCCCTTCAAGAGCTTGAGACCTCGTTGTTGGACCTGAAAGGAACGCCTTGGAAGATCAATTAAAATTTTCCGAAGTTTTTATCGACAAAAAAAGTTTGGGTACTGAATTGGCTGATCGCATGATTCGACAATACCCCAATTACCAAGTTTTCACAGAAAACGTTCCGCCGGCGGTTAGGCCTGTTCACTCGGAAAAAACTTACGAAGTGCTGGGAGCGAATAAATTGAATGAAGTCGCTCGAACCAACCAAATCACAGGTTTATATAGCGCCGACAAAATAAGTCAAATCAATGAAACCGACCAAATCGATAAACTCGATGAAGTGAGTGGAATCACCGGAACCAATCGCTTCAACCCACCCGATGAGTTCATCCAAAGAAAATCGCGCTTGGTGGTGCGACCGTTTCAAGGCCAGTTTTTTAAACGATGTCCGGGGGCTTCCCAAAAAAAAGCACTGCCTTGCTGCAATTATTACGTTTTGAATTTAGGTAGCGGCTGCCCTTTCGATTGTTCTTATTGTTATTTGCAAAGTTATTTAGGACCGTCTGACACCACTATTTATTCCAATCTTGATTCTGCGATTGATGAACTTCAAGAAATGGCCGATCAATTTGGGCACTTGCCCTACCGAATCGGCACCGGCGAAATTATCGATAGCCTTGCATTGGACCCGCTGACTTTGTTTTCAAGAAACCTGATTTCTTTTTTTAAAAAATATCCGGCGTGGACTCTTGAGTTTAAAACTAAATCCGATCGCGTGGTTCAATTTTTGGACTGCGAACACTCTAACAATGTTGTCGTCAGTTGGTCGATCAATCCACCATCGATAGTGGATTCAGAAGAACACGGGACCGCTAGTCTTTCTCAAAGACTAAAAGCTGCGCAAAAATGCGTTCAAGCTGGATTTCCTGTGGCCTTTCATATCGACCCCATGATTTACACCGCAGATTGGAAAGAAAATTATAGTGAATTGGTTCAAATGGTGACTTCGATTTTTTCACCGTCGCAGGTTTCTGTGATCAGCTTGGGCGCACTTCGATTTCAACCCGAACAAAAATGGACGATGAAAAAACGCTTTGGTGCAAAGAGTATAGTGAACCAGAGTGAGATGTGGCCATCGACTTCCGGAAAACTAAGATACGACCAAGATTTGCGGTCTCAGATGTTTCAGTTTGTGATCGAGCAGTTTAAAAATCAAAGTCCAGATTGGAAAATATTTCTTTGCATGGAAACACCCGAGGTCTGGCTAAGCACGACGGGATCTTTTCCATCGCAGAATGATCAGATTAAAAATCTATTTAGACCCCTTCCGGAATCTCGACCCATTGCTCAAACTTTGGAAACGACTTAGGACGGGCTTCGGTTTTCTCGGCCTGTTTTAGATAGCAAACAAAAGCTGCAATCAAGGCTTCGAAAGAATTAATACTCTCGACTAAGCTTTTAAAATCTTGATGGTAAATAAACACGTGAAATTTTTCGCCAAACGCTTGCAAGAATTGTGATCTGGCTTGTTGGCCACCCACACTGTTTCGGTAAACTCTTAATCCCGACTTGGGCAATTTTAGCTGCAAACCCAAACGCCAGACGGCGACCCGGGCCGATACTTCAATGACCGGAAAGTTCAAACGCCTTCGGATAAACAAAGCCCTTGCCGTCACCGGAGCCAAGTTAGCTCCTAATGCAGGAGGAATTTCCAAGGCGTCTTTGGTCAGTTGGGCCAAATAAGAATCCGCACAACGAACCAAATACGGCGAAAAAATTTTTGTCGGTTTCTTTTTATCGGTGCGGGATTCTGCCTGGTTTTTTAACCATTTGATCTCGGGCTCTTGGCAGGTTTCGTATCCTGGGCAGGGTAAAGTACAACGCAAACATTTGGGTAAACTTAAAGGGACATCAAAACCAACAAATTTTAAACCTTGCTGATGCTGATTGATCACTTCGTGAACTTTTAAGTCCGAAGAAATAAATTCTTCGGCTTTAATTCTATCAACTAAGTGAGACAAAAAAATCTTATGCGGCGACTGGTAATGCTCTAAAATCGCCAATGCAGTTTTGTCGGATTTGGCGCCAGAAAGTGAAACACCTATAAATCGGGACGGCGCAATCGCGGTTGGGGATGTGCGTTCAGGACTTGGAACCCTTCTTTTTGACATGCTTGAACCACGCTTTCTCGCTGCGAAGGTTGAACCCAAATTAATGTGCAGCCGCCGCCGCCAGCTCCGCAAATCTTAACAGCTTCGGCCCCAGCTCGCAAGGCAAGCCCCCGAAGTTTTTCGATCACTGGTGCACCGAACGATGGTTCAAGTTCGACCCGTGCTTTATATTCTTGCTCGAAAAGGGCGGGCAACAGCGAATATTTTTTCTGTTTTACAGCCCGATAAACCTGATCCGAGATTTCTTTCAGCTGGTTTAATGCGCCCAAGGTTTGCGGCTTTCGAGCTACTGCGTTTTTCAATACTTCAAAATTATTAATTCCGGAATGATGAGCCTGGCCAGTGTAAACGACTAGCATTTTTTCCTGCAATACTTTTCGCGAAAATGGAATCGATCGCGCGACAACTCCCGTTGCGGAATACTGCAAGCATTGAAGCCCACCCGAAATCGCCGGAAAATAATCTTGAGTTCCAGTCGGAGTGTTAAGAATTTCGGCTTCCAGGTTTGACGCCACCATCACCAATTGCGCCACAGACCATTTAATTTTTTTCCACTTTCGAATCACTTTCAAAAGGCTGATGGTTAGGGATGAACTGCCGCCAAGCCCCCCGCCGACCGGGCTTTCAGATCGCGTTTGCAAGTGAAACCCACTAGAAAT
Organism: Bdellovibrio sp.; assembly: GCA_025359945.1. GTDB lineage: Bacteria > Bdellovibrionota > Bdellovibrionia > Bdellovibrionales > Bdellovibrionaceae > JANYDD01. Next base: position 47,786 of record JANYDD010000059.1, read on the forward strand.
TTCAAAAAACTTAAACACCTTTTGAACTAAGAGAAGCTGCCGGTCCGGGCAGTCGACAAATTCTTTAAAATTTTTAAATTTTTTCTCATAATTTAAATCTAAGGAATGGATCAGGACCTCTTTACTTTTCAACGGCTCCAGTCGAACGTGCGTCCAAATATCGATGGCTAAATTGATTGTGCAGGCCCCACCGACAAACATGTAAAGGGGCCAAAGATCTAAAGTTCCACCAGCTAAATCGACTCGGGTGGGACTGCGCGATTCAAAAATCACGGCGATTTTTTTTCGTCAACAAGAGGTGCGATTTTAACTTCGGGTTCTAAATCATGAAAATAGATTTTTTCAAATTCAACCTTTGGCACAAAAAAGGAAACTTTGGATTGCGAGGTCTTCACTAAAAAACCCTCGGAGGCCGCACCGTTGATGGTTTTTGTTAGCATCGGACTCCAGGATAATTCGAAAATTAATTTCTTTTGATCGTCCATCAATCGAAGATGGTTTTTTATTTTTTGCTGCTCCTTAAGCGACAAAGTCTCTAGATACTCACCCACTTTTTGGGCGGATACCCTGGCAAAGACCTGATCGATTTTTCCTGTTTTCAATTTAGATTCTTCTGAAGTTGGAACCTCTTTTTTAGGATCGGGCCTCTCCTCCGTCCACGCGTCTTTTTCTTTTGACCAAGAATATTCGGCTTGGCCCACTACCGCCAAAACATATCTTTTTATTTTAGTGGCATCGAAGGTGAATGGTTGTGTTTTGCTGAGAAAATCTTCTTTTCTTAAATTAGAGAATTTTTCCGCGTCGGAAGATCTGACCTTCAAAATAAATTCTGGCTTAGAAGTTTTCAGGTAAGGCTCTTTTTTGGGGTCGACACCTAGGATCGCGCTCCATTTGGTTTTATCTGAAAATCCGACTGAAATCTGTGCCGTTGGCTTTTGAAACCCATATTTTTTTAAGTCTATTTTTTCACCGGTTGACGAAGAAATGTAGTCTTCGACTTCTGAATAATTTAAAAGCTGCGACAATTCTTGTACGTGTGCGGGATCAAAATTAGTTAGCGTAGGATTTTCCATGACCCAATTGCCATCCCTTTTTACCAATGAAAAACTGCCCTGAGCATTGGTGATTTGGAATTGACTTAAGTCCGTCAGATCAAACCGCATCCAGCGTTTGTCGCGGAAATCTAAACTTTTTTTATTCTGGCGGGCCGTCCATTCCGATGAAACTAAATAGACCTTATTCTCTTCGTTTTTTCTTAAATAGAGTTCCCCCTGAAAATTACTGATCGACGAAACTTTTAGGGTCACGGTCTGCGGTGTGGCCAAGGTGACCTCGAAAACAGCGGCAGGGTTTTCCAGACCAAAAATTTTCCAATCGACGGTGCCGCTGTCCTGAACGATTTCGATATATTTGCTATTGATAATTCCGCTGACGAACTCTTGCACGTTTCCTTGTTCGGCACGTTCCTGGATGGGCTGGGTCAACATCCACGAGTCTTTGTCTTTTTTAAGACTCAAAATACTGGTGCCTTTGGTCATGGTGACACCCGTGACTTGCCCCATGGACGCAGCAATCAAAACGGATTCTAGGTCTTTTCTTTTTTCAGACTTTTCTTTATTTTTGTAGTCATAAATGACGTACGTCACAAATAAAAATACAATCCCGGCAAAAAGCCATAGACCTTTATTTTTCATCAGGCGTTTCTCCTGCGGTACCAGGTCACGCCACTAGCCAAGAATAACAGAATGGGGATGGGTAAAAGAAGACCAAAAATGATGATCGTCCAGCTGGATTGGGTCAGAAGCATATTGGTTCGCCCCACTTCTTTGGGAGAAATGCTAATCAAGTTTTCTTCTTTAGATAAAAACGCAAAACTATTTAAAGCTAGGTCTCGGTTTAAACCTTGGTGAAAAAGTTGGTCACTGATGAAACTTGAACTTCCTAGCAAAACTAGATTGAACTCTTTGCCCGCTTTTGATTCCGGCCACTGACCCTTGATGACCATAGCTAAGGTAAATGGGCCCACGGGACCGGGTTTATCAAATTTTAATTCCGTAAATGCCATTGACTGAGAATTTGCTTTTACAAATTCATCGACACTGACGCCCTCGACAATTTGAGATTTTTTTAGAGCCTGAGGTAAACTAAAATAGGTCGAGTCTTCTTTCGCAAATGGTTTGGTGATTTGATGCCCCGAGAAAACATTTCCCTGAACGATCCTAGGTTCCAATCGATATGTGCCCAGCTGATTTACGGCAGTGATCACAAAATTATTTTCAACTTGGACTCCCACTTTCTTAAGCAAAGGGTCTAGGCCGTGTCTGGTTTTGGGATCCAAAACTAAAACTAACGAGCCCCCGTTTTTCAGGTAGTCCTCAAGACTTTGTCTCTTAGTTTCAAGAAAATCTTGTTTGGGAGATACCACCACAAACATATCGGCATCTTTTGGGATCTCGATGGTTTGCGACAATTGAAATGGCCTGACATTATAGCGGTTGCCTTCAAGTGATTTTTTAAGCTCGGAAATACTTTGCCCATCTGGTGAGGCCTCTAACGGCAGTTCCCCTTGACCTTGAGAAATGTAGATATTTCGGGTCACATCCTTGGTGACTTTCACTATGGCCGAAGTCAGTTCTTGCTCCTCGATTTTTTCGATGCGTGAATCTTTCCCTTGGTAGTCTAAAACTACGGCTTCAACACCCGACGAAATTTTGTACTTTGCAGTTAGATCGGGTCTTGAGTTCATATCCACAAACTCAAGCTTAATTTTTGAAGACTGATCCTGGTATTTTTGAATCAGCTCAATAAAGACGGCCTTCCGCTGATCGATGCCCTCGCTTCCTTTTTTATAAAAATAGTTAACAATCAGATCTTCTTTAAGACTTTTCACCACTTTGATTGACTGATCTGAAAGCGAGTTCAGTTGGGCTTGCGAAAAATCGAAAGTCTTCACTTTCTGTGCGGCCATAAAATTAACAGCCCCCAGCAGAACCAACGAAAGCAGAATCATCATGCCCATGCTCATTCCACTTTTGGTCGTCTTTAAAGTAAAAAATTCACTGTAGAAGATTCGGTCCACCGCAACAGCGCCGGCCAAGCTGCCCACCATCAGAGCTACGGCAACCCAAAGGTATGGGACCCATCCTTTGGCCAAAAACCAAATGACCGAAAACGAAAGAAAAAACATTAAGAATAAAATTAAAAAAACTTTTCCCCATTTACTCATTGATATTACCTCCAGCGAGACGCTTCGACGACCCGCTCAGTTAAAAACACAAAAAAGGCGATGACACTTAAGAAAAAAATCAAACTGCTTGTTCGAATCGTCCCCTCAATTAAAGAAGACATATGCTGGCTTAGTGAAATATGTTCGAACACCTGCCTAGCCGTCGAACTATCCACCACTTGAACGGCCGATCCCACCAACCAAACAGAAACATTTAAAATCACGGCCAATACAAAGGCCACAATGGCAGATTCGGTTAATGCCGAACAAAATAAATTCATGGCCACGTAAAAAGACGCCACCAGAAAAATTCCCAGAAAAGCCACAATCAGCATGGGCCAACTAAATTCGGCAAACATGCGATTGAAAGCCGGATACAAAAGCGCCAAAGAAATGATCGCCAAAAGCGAAAATAGTCCGGCTAAAAATTTGCCAATCACGATTTGTGCCGAAGTTACCGGAAGGGTCAAAAGTAGGTCATAAGTTTTCATTTTTTTTTCTTCTGATAAAAGCTTCATAGTTAAAGCTGGCACCGCAAAAATTAAAATTAAATTCAAAATCGACAGGTGACCAAAAAATACTCCGTAATGGATATTCATCGCCTTTTGGTTGACCCCACCCATCATCATTCGATTATTCAAACTTTCCGCGAACAGATACAGACCTTCGAAATATTTTAGGCTAAGGATCGCCGTCGTGATTCCGCAGATCAATAAAAAACCCGGACTAAAAACAAAGCCCTTTAATTCTTTTTTGAAGATCGTCATGATGGCCTTCATAGATTAAGCTCCTTTTTTTCTCTTTTCTCGGCGGCACTTCCGTAGGTCAAATTTATAAAAATTTCTTCAAGGTTTTGTTTTTCAGAGCTGATTTCTAAAAGCCCCAGTTGCTTCTGAATGACTAATTGAGCCAATTTCTCGATCATTTCCTCGCCCAGAGTAGTTTCAATCTTCCATTCCGTTGCACTTTCACCAGGGTCAACGCGCTTCACTCCGTCAACGGTGGCTAGCAACTGGGCCAAATGGGGCTCGAGTTTTTTAATTTTCAGATTTATTTTCAAAAGCCCAGACCGTCGAGTCGCCAAATTTTTAATGGTGTCTTCGGCGACAATCTTTCCCTTGTTAATAATAATAATTTTTTCACACGTGGCTTGAACTTCGCTGAGCACGTGGGTGGAAAGAATTATTGTGTGTTTGCCTTTTAGCTCCTGAATTAGGTCGCGAATCTCGGCGACTTGTTTGGGGTCTAATCCTACCGTGGGTTCGTCCAAAATTAAAACTTCAGGATCTGACACCAAGGCCTGAGCGATTCCGACCCTTTGCTTAAAACCTTTGGATAGGTTTTGAATCAACCGCTTGCGAACGCCTTGCAAATTTGTCTTTTCGATCGCGTAGTCCACTGATGACGCCAACTTTTCAGCGGAAACCCCTTTTAGTTCAGCGACAAAACGTAAATAATCTTGCACATACATGTCTCCGTAAACCGGAGGCGTTTCGGGCAAATATCCTATTTTGCGTTTGACCTCGATGGGGTTTTCAAACACGTCGATTCCACCCACCAAGGCTTGGCCCGACGACGGCGACATAAATCCAGTAATGATTTTCATCGTAGTGGATTTGCCGGCCCCGTTGGGTCCCAGAAAACCGACGACTTCGCCTTTGTTAATTTTAAAACTAAGATGATCTATGGCCAGGTTGGGCCCATAGGACTTCGTGAGGTTTTTAACTTCGATCATAAAGACCTCCAGTTATATTTGGACAATGATATTTGTCTTGAACTCTGCGGTGTATTTTCGCACAGGCTTTTGGGGTCGTCAAAAAAAAACTCTCGAAGGCGGGCGCTTTCTTTTTAAAAATTGACTACGAAAACTTTTTCCCCAGTCAAACTGACTGTGCCTGGCTTTGCGCCTTTCAATGGCCGAACATGTCGACACTCAGTCCATAAAATTTCAAAGCGGCCCAAAAGCGGTTTATTTTTTTTGAGTGACTGCTGGATCAAGTACCGCCCCGCTTCCCGAAGTTCAGAATCCGTCACGGGTTTACCTTTTTCTCGCACCAAGATACCGTAGGCGCCGGGTTGATCTCGCAAATGAAGGAAGTAATCCCAAGCCCTGGAGGCCCTGAGAATTTTAAGATTATCTAATGCGGACTTGCCAACGATGATTTCTACTTTCGGGGAAATTTGTTTTTTTCGTCCTGAACTTTCTGCGTGGTTCATCAGGGCTGCTGCTGTGCTTGGTTTTTCTGAAGTTAAATTTGATTCTGGCCAGTCTTCAATTTCTTTTTTCAAAATCGAAATCCGCTCTTGTAGGCCACGATTCCTAACAACAGTTTTTTTGGCCAGATCAAAAAACTTTTGCGAGTTTTGAATACGCGATACCAGAGGATTCAAAAGTTTTGTTTCATCAAGAGTCAACGGCTGATCGTATTTTAGTTTTTCTGCCAGAACCTGGTAGCGACTATTTAATTGCTTCTGCAATACCAATTCTAGCTTGACTAATAGGTCCTTTTTTTTTCCCAGACTTGGGGTCTTTATCGAATTGGGTGTAATGCTGCTTTTTACCAAAGCGCCGGCTGAAGTTTGCAGAAAGAATTGCTGATGTAAGGTTTGGCAATACTGCTGCCAGTAATCATCAACTTGGTGCGGGTCTTCGGGAAAATCATGCGGGCCTTCTGGGGGGTCCTGCAGCAAAAGTTCTTTGGGCTGATTCCATGCGATACTTTTTTCCTCTAAGACTTTTCTGACAATAATATTGGGCTGACCCGGGATTAAAATAATTTCAATTTCCACAGGAGATGCAGTTGCGGAAAAATAAAGATCTACGACCCGACCCTTTCGCGGCTGGCAGACGACGCCTGATAAAAATTTATTCTTCGCGTGGGCGTTGAGAAATAACGACACTGGCTTTTTAATTTTTTTCTGTATTGGGCTAGCTTCGGTCAGGAAAAGACACGGCATTTTGGGCTTTAAGCAAATGACTAAAAAAAATTCCCGGTATTTATAGAATTGAAACGCCAAAAAATATTCATCGCAATCAATCTGTTGCAGCTGCGCATTTTCAAGCTGACGAAAAATCCACTGGCTAAGACTTTTCAGCGCGAAGTGATCCAGTGATTTATTTTCAATAGGATTCATGGGGCATTCCTTATTTTAATGCTGGCTGCAATAGCCAGCTTAAGGAAGCCATTCCGGGTTGAATCAAGCTTAGGTTTTCGATTTCCAGCGAAAGCATACCGCTTTTTTTTAAATTTATAAAGCTTTCCGAAGCGCCCGACAGACACCAGCTGGCAAACGTCGACAGGTGGGGCTCGTGCCCCACACACAAAATACTGGTGTGACTTTGCCCTGCGGTTTTTAGCCAGTGAGCTAAAGCTGACGCCGGCGCTGAAGGGACAAGCTCCACAATTTCATTATAGTTTGGAAGTTTACAAACTTGTTTAAGCAGTTCTGCCGTTTGGATGGAACGCATGTAGGGAGAGCTTAAAATCAGCGAAATTTCGGGGACCATTCCGCGCAATTTTTTTCCCATGATTTTAGTTTTTTCTTTGCCCTTCAGGGTCAACGGCCGAAGCGAATCATCTTTTTTAGATTTTTTGTAAGACTCGCGCTCGACCGCCTGACCATGTCGAAAAAGAATCAAATTCATTTTGGGGCCCTCACTGACCTTTGGTTTCGGTGGCTTGGTTTTTTTGTCGAGTCAAAATTTGCAGTTGCTCCTGCACGCCAGGATCGGGCCCTTTTTCTAAATTTTTTCTTTGCGTGTATTCGCCATTCGAATTCATATCCCAAGTTTGCCTTGAATCTCGGACGTACAGCTGAATGATTTCCCAAAGTTTTTCTTTCAAGGGTCGATCTAAGATGGGCACAATACACTCGATACGGGCATGAAGATTTCGATACATCCAATCCGCAGATCCAATGTAGAAATCACCATCCACTGGATCCGCCTGACCGATGCGAAAATAAAAAAGTCGCGAATGCTCCAAGTAACGACCGATGCACGAAAAAACTCGAATTCGCTCTGACAACCCTTGGAGGTGAGGCTTCAGACAGCAAAAACCCCTGACCGACATATCGACCAAAACGCCTTTTTTCGAGGCCTCGTAAAGCGCCAAAGAAATATCGTTTTCTTCCATATTGTTCATCTTGGCAAAAATATAAGCGGGCTTTCCGGCTTTGGCGTTTTCGCCTTCACGTTCGATCATAAACTTAAAACGCTGAAACATATTGACTGGTGCCACTAACAATTTTTCATAATTAGATTTTAGCGATCGGCCTGTCAAATAATGAAAGAACTCGACAAGCTCTGACGTAATTTCCTCGCGACAAGTTAGCAAGCCTAGGTCGGTGTAAAATCGCGAGGTCGTCACATTATAATTGCCGGTTCCAATGTGCGCGTAGGTCCGCATCACGTCGCCTTCTTGCCTAACCACCAACGCCGTTTTGGCGTGCGTTTTTAAACCCACGATTCCGTAAACGACGTGAACGCCGGCGTTTTCAAGTTCTTGCGCCCAGTAGATATTTCTCTCTTCGTCGAATCGCGCTTTTAGCTCGACTAAACAGACGACTTGTTTGTCCATCTCGGCAGCGCGAATCAAGGATTTGATAAACGGGGAATTGTCGCCGGTTCGATAAAGACTCATTTTAATCGCGACCACCTGCGGGTCTTCGCAAGAAATTCGAATAAACTTTTCGACGGTCTTTTCAAAATTCTCGTAAGGGTGATGCAACAGTTGATCTTGCTCGCGGATCAAATTGAAATACGAAACGGGATTGTCATCTTGGAAAACCAGCGGCACAGCGGAAGGCCAAGTTTCGTACCGCAGTTCTGGGATTTTTAAATCCGCGATGGCGCCAAGGCCTCGGTAGTCTAAAAGCTCCGGAAGCTCAAAAACATCGTCATCAGCAATTTCAAGTTCTTTGATTAAAAATTGTAACATCCATGGGTCGGGACTGGGACCGTGCTCAAGGCGAACGACCTCGGCGAATCTGCGCATGCGTAATTCTTCTTCGATATGCGCCAACAAATCCTCGGCATCTTCGTCATCGCGAGAAATATCGGCGTTTCGAGTCAGCCTAAAAGCCATCACTTTAAGAACTTGCATCGATGGAAAAAGATCGGCCAAGTTTTCGCGAATCAGATCGATCAAGCTGACGTACCGATAATCGGCGTGGCTGGAAACGCCGGCACGGCTAGCTTCGATCCGGATCCACTGCGGTAAAACTTGCGGGATTTTGACTCTGGCAAAAAGTGGGTCATTGCCGCGTTCGGGATGCTTTAACGTGACACCCAATGAAGTTGATAGATTTGAAATAAACGGAAAAGGATGGCCTGGATCCACCGAAAGCGGCGTCAAAACTGGGAAAACATTTTTCATGTAGTACTGATGAAGCCTGGCGATTTCTTCTTTCGTAAGCTCGGACCATTTCAGAAGAAAAATTTTCTTTTCCTTTAAACCTGGCACCAGAGATTTACTAAATGCCAGAGCTTGCGCCTGAACCATTTCAGACACCATCGCGCGCACGAGCTTCAATTGCTGAATCGGCGTCTTTCCATCCGAAGATTTAGCGGTAATGCCGTACGCAAGTTGGCGCTTCAAACCGCCGACCCGTTTCATAAAAAATTCGTCTAAATTAGAATTGCATATACTTAAAAACCGCAAACGCTCTAGCATGGGCGTTCGGTGATCCTCGGCCTCGAAAAGCACGCGACGGTTAAAATGCAGCCACCCTAATTCGCGATTAGTAAAAAATTGTTCTGAAGAATGCGGATGCTCGATGATTCTAGGCTTTGATTTAGATTTTCTTTTTGATGAACCTTCAGGTTTCTTGCTTGTCATTCATCAAAAATTACCAGGTTCCCTGAAGGGGTCACCTTGCAAGAAGTCATATTGATTTTTTTCTTTTTTCGCCGATAGGAAATAGAATGAATTCCTATCGGACCCTACCTAAATACTTACCTCGGTCAGCACGTTATATTTTAAAAACGGACGGATCGTTTCGCGACCAGACTTTGGTCCGATTGGCGGGGCCGCACCAAGATCCTTGGGAAGAAACAACACAAATTCTTAATATTTCTTTGACTGGGCTTTCGTTTTTGGCCCCCCAGGATCTATCTCCGATCGTCGGCGAAATGATTCGGGTTGAGTTTGAAATTCCCGGCGGACCCACCACCGCTTGCTGGGCCCAGGTGATTCAAATCCGCGATATGCTGGTTGGCGTAAGGTTTATTAAAATCACTTCCGCACAAAAAAAGCAGCTGCAGCAAGCGCTTCAGACAAAACAACAAGGGGACTGGAAAACCCGATGGGGAATTCTGCGCTTTCTTCCTTTGGCGTTTTTGCTTTTGTGGGCGCTATCGATTTGGCTGCTGCAAAAATTTTAAATAAAAGTTTGTGGTCATTTGAAAGTTCTGCCGCTAAAAGTTCTCCATGGCCTGCGCCCTAGCTTGGAGATTTTTTGATGAAGTCTTACTTAGAAATAAATTCTTTTTATCCCAAAGCTTCGGGTCTGCGAACCTTTTTCGAGGATCAATTTGCAGATCCAAGATCTTTAAATCCCAAGCGTTTTGTTTGGGACTACTGGCACGTGCCACAGCAGTACGCGCATCTTCGAACGCCTGCCTATCACTACTTTCCGAAAACCATGTATCAGCATTTTCATTCTTATTTGGTTCATTGGACTCGGCGCGAACTGGGATGTTGGGATATTTCGCCGCCTTGGCTTAGCTACTATGTCGATGGATGTTTTCAGAATGTGCATTCGGATCATCCGCACGGGCCATGGGCCTATGTTTTTTCGCTGACCGTAAATCCCAAAAATTTTCAAGGTGGCGAGACTTTTATTTTTCGAAAAGAAGCGCTTAGCTACTGGAAATCATCTCAGCAAAATTATTTTGAGGACTCGCATTTTTTAAAAAAACTTTCGCCCCGGTTTAACAAATTAATTTTGTTCGACCCTAGAATTCCGCACGGAGTAACGCCGGTTTCGGGCGTCAGTGATCCGTTGAAAGCACGCTTGGTTATTCACGGATGGCTGAGTCATCCAAAAACATTTGTCGATGGCTTTTTGCCGGCGAAATTAGTCGAGCGAAATTTGAACAAAGCCTTTCAAAAAGTAGAAGCGCTCAGTTCTTCAGGACCCGCACTTCAGGGCGTTTGCAGTTTGTCTTTGCACGTGGCTACCACTGGAAAGATCAAGAAAGCCCAGTTTAAAACTTGCTCTGTCTTGGATTCATCAGGTGAAATTCCAAAAAGATTTTTAAAACAAGTTTTAAAATTTTACTCTGAGCTGCAGTTTCCCGTGGCTCGAGGCAACAGTCAGATTACAATTCCACTTTTATTTTCTTGAGGGGTTGGAAATTCCAACCAATCACTTTTTACCAACGGGCGAAGACCGTGCGCGCGGCGGGCTTCATCGCAACGCTGTTGGTGAATTCCATTTTCAAACGAAGCCTGAAATGCGCGACACGGGCTAGGCCGCAAATCGTAAATCGAGCAACCAGCGTTTTCACCGATCTTTCCCTTCAATGCCACGCACTTGGGTCGGTGTTTTTTCTCGGTGCCTTTCATCGCGCGTTGCATGGGGGTTAGCTCGACAAAATGATCCTGGGGCACGGCCGACGCATGGTCGGAGGGCTCGGCCTCGCGCCAATAAAACGCCACCCGAAAGTACGCGCAACATGCTCCGCAATCTAAACATGGATTGGGTTTCGCCATGCATAAAGTTTAAATTTTTTTCGTAGTTGGCCGCTACTGACCAAAGGTCTGGTGTTTCGCGGCCCTCCGGCCCGAACGATTTTTTAGCATTGAATCGCTGCAAATTTAAATTAGATATCTATGAGTATTCTGCAGCTTAAGCTTTGCAAGACGGACCCTTGAGACGCTGAGAAATACACTTTATTGTCGGTCACCTGTCGGTCAAACAAGAAATTCATTTTTTGAGGAAGTGAGTTTCGCAGATCGATTCTCCATTCTCGAGTACCCGAAATGCTGGGCTTAAGAAAGTCTTCTATGCTTCCTGAAAACATGTCTTTGCCAAGAACGTATTTCTGCAGGCCAATCACATAAAATTTATTCACTTTGGTAGGGATTAAAATCAGACCCTCGATAAGATCTGAAGACTCTGAGAGAAAGAAATCAAAGTCGTAACTGTTACACCAGATCTGCTTTCCCGGGCCCAGAAGCTGATCTAAATTGACAAATTGATAACCGCTCATCGCCAGTCCAACGGCGCGACGAACACGGCGTGAATCCACTTCAGGGCTTTGATCGCGTAAAAATTTGTAAAAAGCTTCATGTACAACTGCGGCTGCTTTATTGGTATTGTCCATGCGATCCCATAAGTCTTCATTCAATAAAATTTTAGGTGTTAACGAATTGTCGTTGTAAACCATCAGCTGGTGGACTTGACCGTCCGCTGGCCGGGCTTGCTCGAAGGAATCCGGAACCTCCTGAAGTTCAGTGCCGCTCAGCCTTAGAATATCTTCGTGGACTTTTAAAAGAAATGGTTCGCTCAAAGAGAAAAGCCAATCGTAGATTATGGTTTTAGATTTCGGGCCTTCTCGCCAGTCGAAATTCATCGAATTTTTGATATTTTTGAATGCCCGCTGGACCTGAACTTCTACCGAATCTGGGGAATACTGGATGGTCCGCTGAAAAATAATCTTGGCTTCCCACAGATCTAACACCTCGACAGAGGTGATCTGACCCATTTCGCCTTACGTATGCACATGACGCCACCTACCTGTCGTGTTCGACTGGAGCGCATTCAAGTCGACAATATTCGACAAGGCGAATTTGCTGGCGTCATGTGCATAGGTAGGCATTTCGCCGTTACGAACAACGACCTTCCCGCCGCCGCCACTGATGGCGCCGTCCATCGCAAGGCCATTGCAGGCGAACGTCAAAATCAAAATGCTAAATACTTTTTTCATACCCCTCCTTTTTGGCACAAAAATAATCTTTGTGTCTTTAAAAAAGAATGTATCAGCAGTCGTCGACGAGGACATTCTTAGTTTATAAAATAAGTCCTTATAATTTTATATTTTGTAAACTAAGTTGTGAACTATGAAACCCATTTTTGAATTCAACGACTACAAAAGTTTTCTGACATCTATTTTTGGTGGAGCTCGAACACGGACAGGTTTGCGCTCTCAGTTCTCGAAAAGCACCGGCTGTAGCCCCAGTTTAGTCTCGCAAATTTTGGGCGGCGACCGCGAGCTAAGCTTAGAGCAGGCCCACGCTGCGACTCAGTTTTTACAACTCAATAAGGACGAATCGCATTTCTTTCTTTTGTTAGTCCAAAAAAGCCGGGCCGGAAGTTTCAATTTGAAAAATTATTTTGAACATCAACTAGAAGAAGAAAGGACAAAGCGCCTCAGCCTAAAGAATCGCCTGGATGCAAAAGACTGTTTTTCAGAAAACTTTCAGTCGAAGTATTATAGCTCTTGGATTTATGCCGCGGTCCACGTTTCGGTTTCTGCTTCACAGCTGTCAAGCGTTGATTCCATCTCGAAATATTTAAACGCGCCGGCAAGTCAGGTTTCAAAGGTCATTGAATTTCTTGTCGACGCTGGATTGGTGAAAACTAGAAACGGTCAACTTAGCCTAGGAAAAAAACATATCCATTTGGGAAACGATTCGGAAAATATAATTAAGCACCATTCGAATTGGCGAACGCAGGCACTTCAATCTTTAGATTTAGAAGGTCGTCATGACCTGCACTATTCATCGGCCGTGACGATTTCGAAAGTAGACCAAGAAATTATTAAAAACCACTTAATGTCCTGTATTGAATCTACAAACAAAATAATTTCAACCTCGCCTGAGGAAGAAGTTTATAGCTTCAATCTGGATTTTTTCAGCTTAAGTAGAAAGCGCTAAATTACCTCAAACCCAACGCCTCAAAGTTGAGATCAAAGTTTTTAAATAGTTTGAAAATAAAAGCTCAAAACAAATTTTAAAATTAAGTTCGATTGTGCACTAAAGTTTTCAGTTCATCGGCGAACAAGACTTCGATTTTTTCGGAAAAAATTGTTTTCACAACCCCCAAGCCAAATTTGGAATGCCTTAACTTTTGATTGGCTGAAAATTTTTCGCGAATGGAAAATGGAAATTCTGGTTGGCCTGAAAGATTTTGTAGGGCTTCTGCGTATTCTTCCTGGTGTTTAAGTAAACCTTTTGAAATTTTTGGACCTGACCCGCTGGTGGATTTTTTGACCGCAGTCGATTTCCCAGAAGTAGCTATAGAAAATGTTTTTTTGGAGTGGCAGACCTCACATTCCACTTTGGCGGAGGTCGATGATGTATGCGCCAAAACCCGATGGTAACGGTCAACGCCGCATTTACGACAAGGGGTATGAACAGATTTTGCAACGGGGGGTAGAATATTTTCCATTCCGATCTTTTATTTTCTTTTCGCTGACATAGCAACAAATCAAATCGGTTGATAGACGATCAGCGGTTCCGTCAATTTTTTCTCCGCAAGGTCAAAGGGGCTTAGAAAAAAAGGCCCCTGTCCAGCAATTATTTTTTGGTGCAGGTCGATCATCGTTTGATTGTTTTTAGGATCGACGACATTCGACGTATCTTTGTATTTACTCAAAAACTGTAAATCTTTTTCCTTTGAAAAAAATAAACTCCACACTGCCGTATCTACTTGCGATCGATATGTCACTGAATGAGCGTGCGAATGAACCGGAGTAAAAGAAGTCACGACTTGCAAATGGCCAAAATGCGCATGAAGCTTCAATGCGGGATTTCCCCATTGAGTAACCCCGCAGCAGGTGACAACGTTTGCATACCACAAACCAAAGGCCTTGGATAAAAAACCCAGACCATACATACGATCACTTTCACCAACTAACGAATTGATCGCGCACAAGTTGTGGGCAATCCATTCTCCGGGCATCATCGAAGGAATCATAATAAACAACGAAAGAGGCGTCCATTCTTTGGAGGGGTCGTGGCGCATCACTTTTTTAATACCTTCAGGTAGATGGGATGTTTTCATTGCAAATCCCGCCACAAATCCCGGCAGCACGCCACAATCGTAAAATACCCATCTGGGAATGGGCATGGCTTGCGGACCAAACGCTGTATTTTCTAAATGTAAAATCTGTTCAGCAAATTCTAAATTGTCTAGGTCCAATGGATTCAAATTAATCGGTGCCCAGGGGAACCAGTCGCATTTGTGCAAATGACCCGGACGTTTAATTTGATTTTCGGGGCGCAAATAAACGTAGGGTTTAATTATTCCTGTTTCGGCAAGCTCTAGCCACTGGGCTTTTTGTTTAAGCTTTTCAAGGCTAACTTTAGAATTTTTTTTTCCAAACATTTTATTTTGAACCCTTCAGTGGGCCAATAAGTGGGCCAATCATTTCTTCGGGTCGAACATATTCGTCAAATTTTTCGGCGGTTAAAAGACCAAGCTTGATGGATTCTTCTTTCAAAGTAGTCCCATTCTTATGTGCGGTCTTTGCGATCAGCGCGGCCTTGTCGTAACCGATGTATGGATTGAGTGCTGTGACCAGCATCAATGAGTTTTCTAGATGCCTTTTAATTTGTTCCTCGTTGGCTTCGATGCCTTCCAAACAATTTTTTTGAAAACTTTCGCAAGCGTCAGACAACAAACGAATGGAATTTAAAACGTTAAATAAAATAACTGGCTTAAAAACATTGAGCTGGAAATGCCCATTCATGCCACCCACTGAAACCGCAACGTCGTTACCGATGACCTGAGCGCAAACCATAGTCATGGCCTCACTTTGGGTGGGGTTAACCTTTCCAGGCATAATCGAACTGCCTGGTTCATTTTCCGGCAAATGAATTTCGCCAATTCCGCATCTGGGACCACTGGCCAACAGCCGTATGTCGTTGGCAATTTTCATTAGACTAACGGCGATGGATTTCAAAGCGCCGCTGACTTCGACCATAGCATCGTGGGTGCCCAAGGCCTCGAATTTATTTTCTGCAGTAACAAACGCAATTTTGGTTTCTTGAGCAATCAGTTGGGCCGCTTTTTCAGGGAAACGCGGATCGGTATTCAAGCCCGTTCCCACAGCCGTTCCACCCAAAGCAAGCTCGTGCAGGTGGGGCAAAGTGTTTTTCAATCTTTGAATTGAGTGTTTAATTTGAGTCGTAAATCCCGAAAATTCTTGTCCCAATGTCAATGGTGTTGCGTCCATCAAATGAGTGCGACCAATTTTTACTATTTTTTTAAATTCATCCGATTTTTTTGCAAAAGCTTTTTCCAGCGATTCAAGCGCTGGCAACAGCCTTTGATACAACTGATCGGCAGTTGCAATATGCATTGCTGTTGGAAATGTATCGTTGGAACTTTGCCCCTTGTTGACGTCGTCGTTGGGATGAATTTCTTTCGCTGGCAGCGGCAGCCCCATGATTTGTTGCGCGCGATTGGCAATGACTTCGTTGGCATTCATATTGGTTTGCGTGCCAGACCCTGTTTGCCAAACCACCAAGGGAAAGTGATCGTCCAAATTTCCATCGATCACTTCTTGGCAAGCTTTCACAATCAAATCTTTTTTTCCGGCCGGCAGAAGCCCCAGTTCTGAATTCGCCAACGCACAAGCTTTTTTTAAAGTGCCCAAAGCTTTGATCATCTCGCGCGGAAATCGATCGCCGCCAATTTTAAAATTTTCGCGCGATCTTTGAGTTTGGGCTCCCCACAAACGATCAGCGGGAACTTCGACATTTCCCATGGTGTCTTTTTCTATTCTGAATGGGCTCATTGCGGTCCTTTTGTTTGGGTGCGGTGAACTTGCCCCACGTGCGCCTGGTCGGTGGGATAAATCACAAGCTCTTGAATATTAACGTGGGCTGGTCGTTCCAACGTCCAAACTATGGTCTCAGCAATATCTTTTGGAGTCAGCGGATTCATTCCTTGATAGACCGCATTGGCTTTTTCTTTCGAACCCAATCGGACAATCGAAAATTCGCTTTCGACCATTCCGGGCTCGATATTGGTCACGCGGATATTTTTTCCCAAAAGATCCATTCGCAAACCTTCGGACAGCGCACGAACCGCAAATTTGGTCGCACAGTAAACCCCTCCTCCGGGGTAGGTCCAGCGGCCCGCGACCGAACCTAAATTGACGATATGGCCAGAATTTTTTTGCACCATGATCGGCAAAATTTGACGAGTCAAATACAGCAGCCCTTTGACGTTGGTATCGATCATCAAATCCCAATCCACAGCATTTGCATCTTGCATTTTCTCGACCCCGGCAGCAAGACCAGCGTTATTGATAAGGATTTGAACTTCGGCCAACTCGGTTTTGTTTTGATGGGAAAATTGGGTCACAGCTTCTGAATCGCGCACATCCAGTTCAAAAATTTGAACCTGATCGGGCTTTAAAGGGGACTCTTGAAGAATTTGTTGCCGAAGCGATTCCAGTTTTTCTTTTCGTCGCGCCAACAAGATCAAGGGATAATTTTTTTGCGCCAATTGGATGGCTGTAGCAGCACCAATCCCAGCGGAAGCTCCAGAAATTAAGGTCGTTTTTGTTTTCATCAAAAAAAAATAACTGAAGCCCACTTGTTCTTCAATGAGATTCTAGATAATGATGTTTTTAAGTTTATGAAAATCGACTGGAAAATTGAAAATCATATTTTGCTTAACGCCACTCAGGTACCGTCATCCAACTTTGATGCGCGGCCGTTGGGCGCTTCTGACATTAGCTTGTTGGTTATTCACAATATCAGTCTTCCGCCAGGAGTTTTTGGCGGCCCCTACGTCGAAAATCTTTTTTTAAACCGATTGGACCCCAAGGCACATCCTTTTTTCGAGACGATTTTTCAACGGAAATTTTCTAGTCATTTGTTTATTCGACGTGATGGCCAAGTGATTCAATTTGTGTCTTTTGATCAACGCGCTTGGCATGCTGGAGTTTCTGAATTTAATGGAAGACCCATTTGCAACGACTACTCGATTGGGATCGAGGTTGAAGGGACCGATGATCTTCCTTTCGAAGCCCCACAATATGATTCACTTCAAAAGTGCACTATGGCTTTAATGCAATCTTATCCGGCCATTTTGCAGGACCGAATTGTGGGTCATCAAGATATTGCGCCCGATCGCAAGACCGATCCCGGCCCGCATTTTGACTGGATTCGATTTCGTTCAATCTTGACCGTTTCGAAAGGCTAAATTTTTGTGAAATACTGGCTGCTTAAATCTGAACCTGAAGTTTATTCGATCGACCATCTGAAAAAAGATCATCAAACCGACTGGGAAGGCGTGCGAAACTATTTAGCTAGAAACTACATGATGAAAGAAATGTCGCTTGGGGACCTTTGCTTTTTCTACCACTCGAATAGCGATCCAGCAGGGATTACCGGCGTCGCCAAAGTTTCTCGCCAGGCAGAACCCGATCTGCTTCAATTTAATAAAAAAAGTGAATTCTATGACCAGAAATCAACTCGCCAAAATCCAAGATGGTTTTGCGTGCAAATTCAGTTTGTTAAAAAATTTAAAAATCTCATTTCGTTAGCGCGGCTAAAGCAAGAATATGCCTTGCAAAAAATGGCTTTGGTGCAAAAAGGGCAAAGGCTTTCGGTTCAGCCGGTCAGCCAAACCGAATTTGATTTTATTTTATCTATTGCGGAAGCTGGCAGCCGGCCACGGTTAGATCAATCTGTCTCTGAGAATTAAGGCAGCTATAAATCCAAAACGTTTGCTGCCCATACGCGCCTCGGTTTTCAATTCGGCGATTTCCTTGAGGGTCAATTTCACACGGATTATTCATCTCGCACATTTTTCCGTCTTCGTTGCCGGTGTTATTGATGGCAATCACTTTGCGAGTGCCGGCTTCGATGACTGGTGATCCTGAAGTGCCAGGTTTGGTATCGCAACCGGGCTGTGAATACCTGAGTGAACGCTCCCAAAGATAGCCATCCTCCAGCAGATTAAAAATTTCTTTATCGATTTGGCATGCATAGCCGCGGGTCCAGTACCCGGAAATAACTTCAATAGAAGTTTTTTCAGTCGGGGCCTGCGAACTTAAAGTTAAAGCGTGAACGCCAAAATCAGCTTCGATTTTTTTATACGATTCAGCCAATTCGTAAATAGCGATATCTGTTTTTGTCATTGTGCCGTAAACAACTCGAGTCGCCGGCGCCGATCCTGCAAACGCTCCGTTAGATTTTAAAAAGATCACTTTGCGGCGAACAGGTTCATTTTTGATAATTTGGCCCGGCGGTAAAAATCCAGCAGCCAAATCCAAACAATGACCGTTAGTCAGAATCAGACCCAAGTCATCCGGCAAACTATTTTCAAATCGAATTAGCGACGCCGAACAATTCGAAAGTTTCACGATCCCATCAAAATCAAAGGCCTGAAAAAGCGGCGCGAAGACAATGGGTTCCTGATATTTAGCCAAAGACTCAAGCGTTGGCAGCGGAAGTGCCACCGCACGAACGCAGAGGCCAAAAAACAAAATCGAGAGAGCCAATTTGATTGACGTCGAAGGTGACCAATGAAGCAGAGTGAAGTTTTTTTCAAACTTCAGCGGTGTTGCGAAAGCTGTGTCCCTGTTTGTTTGGCCTGAAGCGGACCCGAGTAAATTGAAAAACCGTTTCATAAATTTCCCTCCTTTGGAAAAACTGAAAAATTGAAAAAATAAGTTAATCGCGAAACCCATCATTGGATTCGCACGAATTAAAATAGAGCCGACTTTAATTTGGTCCAAACTCTTGCCCGTATCATTTCCTGAAAAATTATTTGGATCAATTTATTTTTCTAAAATAAATAAATTAAATTGCACTTATCGAAGCAGACACCTGAGTTGCTTCATTCGGCTAGTTCAAGCCGCAAGTAGAGCTGGGTTTATTTGAATTGCCGAAACTGCAAGTTGAGTTCGTTTAATTTGCCAGGCAACGATCCAAAAAAACAAGATTGAACTACCCGAGGGAAAGCAACCCACCTATGCACATGACGCCAGCAAATTCGCCTTGTCGAATATTGTCGACTTGAATGCGCTCCAGTCGAACACGACAGGTAGGTGGCGTCATGTGCATACGTAAGGAAAGCAAAGCTGCGAAATGGATTGCTTCCAACTTCTAACTCATCTCCATAAATTTTTTTTCAGTCGTGATTTCAGTTAGGCCAAGCCAAGAAACCTAAGTTGTGACATCGCTTGCCTTAGGCCGTTGAAAACCGCCCAACCCATTTTGCTAAAAATTTACTGAGCGGATGATTCCGAGATTTATAAGGTACAAATCCGATCACTTCTTGGCGATTTCTTTGAATATAGTTTTTTACCGCGACTACCGCGCGGTTTGCCCACGAGACTAAACGAGAAAATGGCCGGTCTAACCAAAGCGAATCGGTTTTTTGAATCTGCACCTGGCTTAAAAGCCGTTTCAACAAATGCCCAATTCCAGCAGAAACTTGCCGCAAAAAATTAAGAAAAAATTTACGGTGGGATGTAGAGATCAAAATATGAATGTGGTCTTTATCAACTGCCAAGTCCTGGATCTTGACATGGCAAGCCCCGGCTATATCGCGGATCCGATTTTCAACTCCGGGCCCACGCTGGTGAAACGCAGCCCAATCGTGCGCTTTAAGAACAATATGCACCAATTTGTTTCGATCAAAGGGCCTTTGGCATTTTCGATACTTTAAACTCCCCCCAAAAATATGATGTTTCTGGATCCACGAAAGCTTCGAATCGCGCGGAGGAGTTTTAAAAAAACTTTGCTGTTTGGCCATAAGATTTTGTGCCAGAAATAGGACGAAAAGTTAAATCATCGCTACTCTATTTTGCGCTTTCATGAATAACTTTTTGGACTCGCCGTATCGCGCGCCCCATTTCGTTCCGATGACCGTCGAGACTTCCTCTTTATTTTAATCGCAGCAAGCAAGGGCGTCTTTAAAATCGACTTGCCGCTGGCCCCACGGTGAAGCTCTTCTGTCCGACCTATCTTTGCTTAGGGAGATGAGTCTTTAACTAATGGGCGCCGGATCTGCAAAGATTTCTGAATTGTTTTTTTCATTTTTTATATCGATTGGCGTAGGCCTTCACTTGCGAAGATGCTTTTCGCTAGAAATCAGAGCCCTGCTTCAGAGCCCCCGCTGGATCTTTATTCTAGATAAAATTTTTGATCGACCACTGACAATCGGACCCATCGCAACTGCGCATAGCGAAGCTTAATCTCAAAAAAAATAGACAAATTGGTCGGCCCCTCGTAACCTTGCAAGAATCGAGGGCACCATGAAAACATTTGTTCGATCTCTTGCTTCTGGAATTTTATTTGTCACTTTCATCGCTTCGGCCGCGCCACCCAGAAAAGCAGAAAGCCTGACTGCCGACGAGCTTTTTGCCGGATCAACAGTCCCCAAAGAGCGAAACTTCCCTTTAAGTTCGAAGATCGAGCCTTGCACAGATTTTTACGGATATGTTTGCGATGAAGTGCGATCCCAATTTATCCTGCCGGCGGATCGGGTCTCTTACTATTTCTCATTCTCAGATATTGATGAAAAAATTCTGCACGCCAAAAAAAACTACTTTAAACTTCTAGAGCAAAACTTAGAACCCAAAACCCAGCACGGCAAGATGCTAAGAGATTACTATCTATCGTGTTTAAATGAGAAGGCCCGCAAAGAAGAAGAAAAAGCTTTTGTCGCCGAAGTCATTAAATCGTTTGCTGCCATCAAAACATCGGACGAATTGGTGAAGTGGATGATCGATCGGGGACTCAAAGGGCAGGGTTCGCCGATGGACTTGGGGATTATTGCTAACCAAGCGGATCCCAATTGGAATGACGCCGTTATTTCTTCAGACTTGCTAAGCCTGAACGAAAAAAGTTTTTATGAAAAGCCCCAGCTATTGGCCGATTACCAAAAAGCCATCGAAGTTTTATTCAAAGAAATCGGTCTAAATAGTCCAGACCAACGCGCCCAGCAAGTGGTTCAGTTTGAATCTCAAGTCGCAAAGGATTTCCCAGCCCCCGAGGTCATTCGTGACCGAGTATCCAGCAACACCTACAAAGACAAAAATTATTTTCAGAAAAACTACCCGAATTTATTTTTGGGGCCATTTCTGAACAAAATTCCGGAAAAAATTAAAATCAGAGATTTTTTGCCTGAAACAATGAAATTTCTGAATGCTTTTTCTAAGCCTGAAAACTTAGAGATTTTAAAGAATGATTTTTTATTTCAAACCCTCAATGGAAAATTAGAGAAAGCCTATCCCGAAGTGTATCAAGCTTTTTTTAATTTTCGGAAAAAACATATGGAGGGTCTGGAAAAGCTTCCTTCGGAAAACGAAAGATGCACACGCAAGACCGAAGCGGCAATGGGAAATGCGCTTGATTTTGAACTGATGCAAACGCTTTTTCCCAAATTTGATTCGGCGAGAATTGAAACAATTGTTGAAAACATCCGAAAATCCATTTTGACCGGAATACAAAAAAACAAATGGCTTTCTGCTCACGCAAGAAAAGAAGCTCAATTGAAAATTGAAAAAGCTGTCTTGAAATTAGTCGCGCCAAAAAATTTGCAAGAATGGGATTTAATGAAAGAAATCCCTTTGGACGCGACAAAGTATATCGCCAACGCTGAAAAAATTTATGCATTGAAAAAAGCAAAGCAGCTGTCAGAACTTCAGGTTCAGCGCAACCGTGACAAATGGTACTACGGACCGCTGGACGTCAACGCTTTCTATCAACCTGCAGAAAATAGTTTTACTTTGACCCGAGCCATTTTATTGCCGCCATTTATGAGCGAAGTTATTTCGGACACCGAGATTTTGGGCGGCATCGGAAGCGTTGTGGGGCACGAACTGGGGCACGCCATTGATGACGAAGGAGCTAAATATGATTACCTTGGAAGAATCAAAGGCTGGATGAAACCATCGGATCTAAATGCATTTCATTCCAGGGGTGATCAATTTGTCGGGCGTTTCAATAAGATTGGGCACAATGGGAAATTGACTTTGGGTGAAAACATTGGAGATCACGTGGGAATTTCTTTTTCTTTTCAGACCGCCTTTCCCGATTTAGAAAAGTCTTCGCTTGAGGACCTTAAGAAATTTTTTATTTCTTATGGGCGTACTTGGTGCAATGTCTCGAAGCCCTCGGTCGAAGAAGTGCAATTGAAAACTGATCCGCATTCTTTGGGCTGGGCCCGTGTCAACGAACAGGTGATCCATTTAGATGGCTTTTACGAAGCCTTCCAGTGCAAATTCGGTGACAAAATGTTTGTTCCGCCCAAAGATCGAATACGGGTCTGGTAAATTTCTTAGGAGAAAAAATCATGAGTCCACGACAAATAAAGGTTTATACAAAAGTCCCTTGCCCTTATTGTGTCACCGCCAAGAGACTTTTATCCGAGAAAGGTTTGGCCTTTGAAGAGATCGATCTGACAGAACGACCCGATGAACTGCAAAAGCTAAAAAAAGAAACCAGCTGGCGAACAGTGCCGATGATTTTTATCGATGGTCAAATGATTGGCGGTTACACAGAACTTAAAGAGCTGGAGGAAGCTGGCAAATTGGATTGATTTAGTTTTGTTTTTTTCCCCATTTGGATCCTATGCCCCAAGCAAATCGCGATAGATTCAGTCCGCTAAAATATTCTTGTTGATTTGATAATGGATTTGTTTTTTCCCCTTTCAGAATCCTGTGCCCCAAACTGAGGCGGCTAAAATATTCTTTTTGAGTTAATAGTATTTTTTCCCTCCCGAAATCCACTTTGTCTGTGCTGCGTGAGTTAAAGTTCGACGCCAACCTTTTTAATGTCTTCAGCGACTGTACTATTAATAATGGAGATCAAATGAGGATAACTTAAACAAGATCGAAATCAGATTCAGAAGTTTATTCCCATAATTGAGTTCTGGCGGTCATCTCGACACTGGGGTTAAAAAAATTCTCGATTTTAAATTTCATTTGTGCGGAATCTTTGCATCCGATCAGTACACCCAACAAATGGTTGCCGTAGTTCAACCAAGGCGAAGTCATTTTAACGTAGAAAAGAAATTTTCTGCGCGCTAAGCCTTCTGAAAAATACTGATCACATTTTTCCAAGTACCCCAGCAATACTTTTTGATATTCCGCGGCCTCTTCACCAGGCGTCCCGGGTGGCTTTTGATTTTCACGCCCTGTGGGATTTGCAAAACCAAGTCTAGATCCCACCTGCCATAAAATCCAAGGCTTAGCGGCCAAGGCTCGACCCGACATCACCATATCGCAAGAAGTTTCCTCTAACATTTGAAAGACATCCTGTGCTTGTTGAATATCTCCGTTTCCCACGACAGGAATTTCTAGATTTTTTTTAAGCCATCGAATCTGCTCCCAGTCGGCAAATCCGCGTCGACGTTGCGAGGCCTTGCGCGGATGCAAAGTGATCCACTGCGCCCCTTTGTTTTGTAAACCTTTTACAAATTGAAGTAAGTACGCTGGGTCGTTTTGAAATCCAGCGCGAAGTTTAACCGACACCGGCTTTGTGGTTGAACGAACAGCCATGTCCACCACTGACTGTGCGTAATCGGGATCTCCCATCAAGGCCACACCGTAGTTGTGCTTTAGAGCCTTTTTAACCGGGCATCCCATATTGATATCGATCCCTTCAGCGCCCCAAGCTTCAAGACGTTCGATCGTTTGACGAATGGGCTCGGCCTCGTTTCCCAAAATTTGCGGGACCAATTCTGAATCCGCAGAGTGCTTCATGGTTTCTGAAGTAAATCCCACTTTTTCATTGGGAATTTTGCGCGAATTGAGCATTTCAGTAGGCCACAAAGTCACAGCACCGGGTGGAAGGTAGTCACGCAAGGCCTCGCGCAAAACCAAATGCGAAAGCCCCACCATCGGCGCCAAACACAGCGGAAAATTCACTTTATGATTTAAGAACGGATAGGTTTTCATTCTTTAAAGCGACCTTTACAAAGAAAAGGGATTCTAGATGCCTGAACCTATCAGTAAAGCTTTTAACCAAGCCTTGACCAGAATTTTTTCGTTGAAACAAATAACTGTCGGGTTTGGTCAATACCACGGGCAGACCTCAAAACTGATCGAAGTTCTGATTTCCGATCGCAAAAAAGGCGGCAATGATTTTTAGCGGTCGCCGAAAACTGGGGTGGGGGGCACAAAAACTGGGGCTCTAGTTCGAATACAAACCTTCGCTGGTCGTAAAACCATGGCGGCAGGGGACGAACAGAAAATAACCCCTCTCAATTTTTGCAACCCAGTACCATAACAAAAAGACTTGCTCTGGACATTACTTAAACATGCAACTAACGGTTCAAACCAAAATCTTTTCCCGGTCGGCATTTTCTACATAGGACTTGGCAAGTTCATTGAGGTTAACTAGATCCACGCGAATTGTAAGACTGGAATCCTCAACGCTTTCCTTGATTTTTGAAAGCACTTCGCTGGAAATGGGACGACCTGCAGCCTCAAGATACATGATGTCGATATCGGAAAAAGGATGATTTGTTCCTCTCGCTCTGGAGCCAAAAACATAGACCAAAGCATTCATGTTTTTAAGTGGCTGAACAACTAACCTATCAAGAATTTCAAATTGAGCCACGGAAAGACCGAACTTCATCAAATTTTTCCTAAGTTTTGAATGAGCGCCAACGCTTCCGGTAAAAACTTTTGAACGTTTTGAAACACTTTGGCGGCGATATCTTCGTCATAGGCATGCGAAGTTTCATTTCTTGAATCTATAAAACTAAGCCAAAGCTCTGGGTCTGCAATCAGATTATTTCGCGCCATTTCCCGGATTGCTGGTTTTGCGGCTTGCGTGGATGATCCAAGTATTTTCATGCTGGTCTTCCAGCAAAGTTCGATCGAGTATTCAAATCTTTGAAGGCAAGCATCTCTCAACGCTTTTTGCACTTCCACATCCTGAAGGCGACTTTCTTTTGTGAGAGCAAGTGCTTCTTCTAATGATTTTACAGCTTTAGAAAGTTCGAACGTCGAAATTTTCACATTTTATCCTAATTTTATTCGCAAAAAATTTTGTTCACAACGACAAGGGCATGATTACAAATTGAATTTAGGATCGTAGCAATATTTTTTAAAGAAAAATTAAATGTCCGCGACTCTTTGCGCAGGAAATCATTTGATTGCAAAGAATGTTGTTATTGTTATTGTTATCGCTATCGCTGCCGCGCGAGCTCAAGCAAAAAACCTTTTGGACCCTTTGGCGACCGGGGCTTTTTTTCCGCCCGCAAACTAGTCGTCATGCCAATTCCGTTAAATAATTCCCTAAATATTGTCTTGATTCCTCGTGGATAGATTAGGGAATTATTTAATGGATTTGAGTGCTCAAACCTCAAACCAAAAATTTTCTGTAGAAAAAGCCTAACCGTTGTATTATTTTTTAATCGTACGGCACACCTTACTGAAAAAAGTGCGCGTCAAGTCACTTGAGTAGCTAATTTTAACTAGTACGCACATGAAGTTTCTTCTGTAGGTAAAAAAACCAGCGACGGCCAGGATTTGCAATGGAACGTCGATTGAGTACAGAAAAAAAAATAAAAAGCTTTTGCTAAAATTAGGCTCTCTGTAATTTTCTCGATGTTTTTTATGACCGCTAGCTTCGCGCACAAAGAAATTAAAGGTGGCTTGGTTACAAACGCGCCCAAATACCAGTTGGAGTTCGATTTTAGCCATCCAGAGATCGTAAAGCATAATTTGGAAATTGCCGGTGACATTGGAAAACGAGAAACCCAACAAAAAGTTGTTCTTATTTTTGCGCCTTTTCAAAGGATTAAAGTTCGCCTTAGTTACGGAGAGATAACGGTTTTTCCCGCATCAAAAACTCGAATTAATCTCGCATCCTTTTGCGCCAGTTATAGCAAAGCGGCTCCTGAGGAAAATGAACTTTTTTTTTGGAAAATGGGGCTACCAGATATTCAACTTTTGAAGGAGATGCTCAGTTTTTATATCGCAAATCCTGATCTAAATAAAAATTTAGTCCAGGAAATCGTATGGAATCTTGAGAATGAAACTCGATACGAGAACTACCCTGAAAACCTTAAAG
>JANYDD010000077.1 GCA_025359945.1 Bdellovibrio sp.
CGATGATCGGATGCGTGATGTTACTAGGGATAGCCACGAAGAACTCGATTATTTTGGTGGATTACATCAATCAAATGATTCAGCAGGGAAGTAGCCTTCGCGACGCGATTTTAAAATCCGGACGCACGCGACTTCGCCCAATTATTATGACAAGCTTTGCGCTAATTTCCGGAATGCTACCGGTCGCCATCGGATTGAACGAGGCCTCGAAGCAAAGAACCAGCATGGGGATCGCGATCATCGGTGGCTTAGTGTCCTCGACCTTGCTAACCCTAGTTGTGGTGCCCGCAGCCTACGGATACATCGAGCGCGCAAGACTTTGGGGAAACCGCAAACTAGCAAAAGTGATCAACACCTAATTTGAATCCGCGGGTTTGGTCGTCAGTTGAAGCACTTTGTTTCTTTCGAATCGCGAAAGGATCAAATACAGCGAAGGCACCACGAACAAGGTCAGCAGCGTTGATACCAAAGTTCCGCCAACGATCGTTAGGCCCATCGGCAAGCGAGTTTCAGAACCCATGTCCGAACCAAAAACCAATGGGGTGGCTGCGGCCATTGTTGCGATTGAAGTCATTATAATGGGGCGCAGTCGAATGGGACAAGCGACAAGCAGAGCTTCAGACACAGATTTTCCAGATTCGCGGATTTGATTTGTGAATTCGACCATCATGATGGAATTCTTCTTGGCGATTCCAATCAGAACAATCAATCCAATAAAACTAAACAAGTTCAATGATGCTCCAAAAACCCACAAGGCCATAAGTGCGCCCGAGATACTGAACGGCAAAGCCACCAGCACGGACAAGGGATGAACAAAGGAATTAAACTGAACCGCCAAGATTAAAAACGCGACTAAAATTCCCATGGCCAAGGCTAAGTTTAAACTTTTGAAAGAATCCGCCAAGCCTGCAGACGCACCTTCCAAGGCAACTGTGTATCCTGCTGGCAAAAGATTTTTTGCTATTTCGCGAGCTTTCTGAACGACTTCGCCTTGTGAAAGTCCCGGCCCAATATTTCCAAAAACGGAAATGGCGCGCTGGCGATTGACCCGTCCGATGGCCTGAGAAACTTTATCTGTTCGTTCGGTGACCAGTTCTCGCAAGGGAATTAAATTTCCGGCTAGGTTTCGAACTCTTAGGTTGAGAATGTCTTTCGACGCTTGAATATCTTGTTCTTGAAATTTAAATCTAATGTCATAGCGTCGGCCGTCGGCGGTATAACGGCCGTCTCGAAGTCCACCAATTCCGGTGGCTAAAATTTGTCCGATGCTTTCTACCGAAACCCCGCGCTCGGCCATGGCTTTTCGGTTAGGTATAATTTCTAGTTCGGGAATTCCCGTGCGGTAATCTGAATCCAAATCCACCGCCAGTTTTTGATCCTCAAGAGCTTTAATTAAATTTTTTGAAACTTCGTCTAAAATTTCAAGTTTTGGTCCGCGCAAACTTAAAGCCAGGGGACTTAAACGTCCCGAAGTCAAATTACGAGCCGAAATATCGCGCATCGAAATTCGCACACCTTTAATTTCTTTAAATTTCTCGCGCATTCTGGCCATGACTTCCGTATGGCTTGAGGTCCTTTCATTTTTTAGTTTTAAGGTGATCGGAATCGCGATTTGATTCACTTGAGTATTCAGACCGCCAGACCCAACAGATACAAAAAATCCTGTCACATCTTTTTCGGCAACAATCACGGCTTCAATCTTTCGAGCAATTTCGTCTGTAGTTTGTAATGAACTGCCCGACAAAGCCTGCGCTTGCAAGATGACTAAATCTTGATCCTGCTGCGGGACGAATTCTTGTTTGATTCTGGTGATGATCAACATGCTCAGCAAAAAAAGCAATATGGAAAAAGCCAACACTGAACCCTTCCACCGAATGACAAATCGAAGTGAATTGCGGTAAGCTCCTTCTAACTTTTCAAACCAATGGTCTAAGTTTTTCTCGAACTTGGTCACTTTGGGTTGGGTCGATAAAAAAGCCGCTGATCGCATTGGCGTGATCGTTACGGCTTCAAGCAACGACAAAAGCACAGCAGCACTCATCGTTATTCCAAATTGAAAAAAGAATTTGCCGATAATTCCGTCCATAAAAATAACTGGCAAAAACACCGCCATTACTGCCAAAGTCGCTGCCGTGGCTGCGGGTAAAACTTCCATGGCGCCGTCATAGGCTGCTTGATGCGCGTTTTTTCCCATTCGATAGTGGCGAACAATATTTTCCAAAAGCATAATGGCATCATCAACGACTATTGAAATCGCCAAAGTCAAAGCCAACAAAGTGAACAAATTTAAAGTGAAACCTGAAAAATATAATATCGAAAATGTTCCAACTATCGAAGTGGGTATAGAAAATAAAATATTTACCGCGGCTGGAATACTTCCCAAAAATAAAAAACAAACTATAATCGTAATGATCGCTGCAACCCAAAGTTTTTCAATCGTCGTGTGAACAGTGGCCGCGGTCGACTTGGTAAAATCGACGTTGACCCGATATTTCATATTAGCCGGAAACTGTTCTTTGATCTCGTCGATTTTTTTAAGCACTCTTTGAGCGATATCCACTTCATTTGTGCCGCGTTGTTTTTTAATTTGAATTCCGACGGCTTGCTTGCCTTCGACGCGCGCGATCCTTCGGACGTCACTAAGCCCGTCTTCGACTTTTGCGACGTCGGCGATTTTATAATCGCGGTCATAAATGATTTGACCCGATCGTCGAATAATTCGAATATCTTCGATTTCTTTGACAGATTCGCCCTCGCCACGCCAACGCACGCGCAGTTCGCTGGGCTGCTCGTTGTACTGGCCAGCAGCGCTTTCCAAATGTTGCGATCGCACGGTCTCGACAACATCGCCAGCGGTTAAGTATGCCGCATCCAGTTTTTTAGCATCTAACCAAATTCGTAAATTTCGATCTGGAAATCCGCCGACACTCACTTCACCCACGCCGGGCAAAAACCGAAGCTGATCCAAGAAATACAAATCACACCAGCGAAGCATTTCTTTTAAAGACATATCTCCGTAAACTGAAATAATCAGAATTGGATCTTCCTCGGGGTTGACCTTCCGAATGATCGGCGGATCCACTTGCGGCGGAAGTCTTAGCTGCGAAAGCGCCGATTGAACTTCGTTTAAGGCCACGTCGATGTTTCGATTAAGATCAAATTCCAAGGTGACCGTTGCCGTGCCCTGCCTGGCAGACGATCGCATTTCTTTGACGCCTTCGATCGACAACAGGCGCTGCTCGACCGGATCGATAATGTCGGCTTCAACTACTTCGGGTGCGGCGCCTTCGTAATTGATCGACACACTTACGATCGGAAAATCAACATCGGGCATTTGGCTGATGCCCAATCGATTCAGCGCAATCGCACCAAATACGATCAGCGAAAACATGAGGACCCACGCAAAAACCGGCTTTTTAATAGAAAGGGATATCAGATTCATCGTAAGAATAATTAAACGCTCATAAATCAATTAGGACAAATCTTTTTTGGGTCACTGTTATTGGTGACGAAGCCCGGCCTTTTCGATTAAGTGACTTTATGGATACGCCCGTTACAGATTTTAGAGAACTGACGCCAGAAAAAATACTAAGTGCTGTTGAGTCCAACGGATTTCGGTCTACAGGAAGGTATTTTCAATTGAATTCTTTTGAAAATCGAGTTTACGAGGTCGAGCTTGAAGGCCAAGAAAAAATCATCGCCAAATTTTACCGTCCACAAAAATGGAATTTACAGGCTTTGCATGAAGAACACGATTTTATCCGAGAACTACTTCTGGCGGAAGTTCCAGCCGTTGATTTTTGGCACAACCCCAATGACCAATCTATTTTTCAGTACTCGAGCTATCCCTATGCTTTGTCATACAAACGAAAAGGCCGTGCTGTCGAAGAATTAGCTCCCGAGGGGTTTCAGCGCATTGGACAAAACTTGGCGCGGATTCATGCGGTGGGGATGAAAAAACCTAGTCTTCATCGCCCAGACTTTTTTTTTGGCGACGAACTGGGTGACGTGATGCACGCAATGCAGGGATTGGTCCCCTTTGAATTGGAAAATAAATATTTTGCTTTGCTAGAAGAATATTACGATTTGCTGGATCAGCATTTGGACCCTCAACAATTTATTCGAATCCACGGAGATTTCCACAAAGGAAATATAATTCAATCCAACGTTAGCGAATTTTCTTTTATTGATTTTGATGATTTTTTAATGGGCCCGCGCGAACAAGATATTTGGATGCTTTTCTCCTCAGAAGACGAAGAAGAAGAACAAAAGTCTTTTCTAAAAGGCTACGAAATGTTCCAAGACTCGTCGCAGTTGCAAATGGATTTATTTCCACTGCTTCGAGGATACCGATTAATCAAATATTCGTTTTGGGTGTGCCGGCGCTGGCAAGATCCCGTTTTTCCAAAACTCTTTCAGCACTACGAAAGCCATGCGTTTTGGGAAGACGAAATTTTAAAACTCAATCAATATTTATCGGGTTAAGCTGGTCCTAAAACTTTGGGCCTTCCCGATTCGCCTTTTTTACGCAATTCAAAACTTCAATTCCTGATTATTTTCCGTCAATAATAATTTTGAAACAACCGTACGATCACCGGGGCCATAGAAATAAAAGAACAAATTGAAGAAACGATTATTTGGAATCCGCCCACTGAAATGCCATTTCAACATTACGATTTCGTTCCAAGAATTAGGGCGTGGCGTACACTTCCTCGTACTTGCGGATGACGTCATCCATGGTGCCGAATTTTTCGCCGCGGCCCAAGCAGATGATTTGTTCTAGCTTGGTGGGCTTCGAGATCAGTTTAAACGCACACTCTCGAATATCGGCAAATTCGTTGGCATTTTTCATCACAGATAATTGCAGCAGCCCGTAAACCGAGGCACAGTCGTCGCTAAAACATCGTGTGATTAAAATCGCGCTGTAGTTATTCAAGGCTTTCGCATCAGCGGCTCCAGTCCAATCACCTGTGGGGCTGGGATTTCCGGCTTTGTCGGTTTTGCGATTTTCTAAAGTTTTTAAATCGAAGGTGTCGGTAGCACTAGAAGTGACCAATTTAAAAGTTGCGCTGGTTTGAAATTGGCGATCGGTTAAAGTTTTGTCGTTGGCTTGTTCAGCAGTTTTTGGAACTTCAGTTATTGCGGGGTTTTCCAAGGTCAATTTAAACTGGTCGCCAAGGACGTCGACTCCGCCGGTAGCGGTTCTGACGATGCCTAAATCCACAGGGGCTTTATCTTTTGCCGTGTTGGCATTTTGAATTTTATTAACCTTTACTTCACTGTCTTTAAAACTTTGCCCGCAACCAGCCAAGATAAACAACAAAGTCGATAACGGCACTATCACCAATAAATTTCTCATAAGCACTCCTATAAGCCTTTCAGCCTTCTGAAAGGAAGAGGAGCAAGACGAAGGCCCAATTTATCTCAACCGGCGGCAGTGTAATCAAATCTGTGATGTTTTTAAGATGTCTCAGTTTGAG
This sequence comes from Bdellovibrio sp., assembly GCA_025359945.1. Classification (GTDB taxonomy): domain Bacteria; phylum Bdellovibrionota; class Bdellovibrionia; order Bdellovibrionales; family Bdellovibrionaceae; genus JANYDD01. The sequence continues at coordinate 5,481 of JANYDD010000077.1, forward strand.
ACTTTGAGAATTTATTAATTTTTGTCTTACAGCTGTCTAACTCTTGATCAAACTTTGGACTTAAAGCAAGGGGTTAAAAAAAAGCAGCGTTTTGATAAAGCAAGATTAACGAGCCCACAATCAGAATGCCTAAAAAAAATACCTGTTGCGACATGCGGGAACTCCTTAATCTAAATAACCACTGCTAACCTTTCGGCCAGCTGGACCTAGACTTTAGTTCTAAAGGAAAGAATCACAATCCCGGTTTGAGATTGCAGGCTGCAGACCCGTCTGCTAGAACCGAATTGGTTTTTTGGGTGATCGCTCTTGGTTTCAAGAGAGGAAAGTCCGGACACCGTAGGACGCTGCATGGGGTAACGCCCCTCCAAGGTAACTTGAGGAACAGTGGAACAGAGAGAATGTCCAGGGCGCTGATCCAAGCTTCGGGAACGGGAGAAGCCTGGGGAGCCGCTGGAGTGAAAACAGCTAAACTCTGCAGGGTGCAAGATCAAATAGGGGAGCGAGTTAAGCAATTAATTAAAGTGCGGTCCGCACAAGGCTTCCGGGTCAGATCGCTTGAGGGAAAAAGCAATTTTTCTCCTAGATAAATGATCATCACGGAAATTTATTTTCCGACAGAATCCGGCTTACAAAAAAACCTATTTTGGGGTGTTTCAAAAACACCCCGTCTTTTTTTCCTATTTCTTTTGCGCCAAGATCAAAAGTTCACGACCCAGCCGGCGCGGGTGAGAATCCTTGGACCTAAGCCAAAATAAAGATTTCCATTTGTTTTTTAGCCGCTGGCGGATTTCCCATTCCGTACTTCCAAAAGGGGGACCTTGCAATTGCGTGTTTGCAAAAAACAAAGCTAGCAAAAAACCTTGCGAATGTAGCAGTCGACGCCAAACCTGGATCAAGTCACTGCGACGTTCGGGTCGGATAGCGCAGAAACACGTGTGTTCAAAGACCAAATCAAAATTCTCGTCCCAAGTGCGGGGCAACTGAAAAACGTCTTTGTGTTCCCAGCGAATTTTTGCATCGGGAAACTGCGATTTTGCTTTCACCAAAGCTTTTTCCGAAAAATCTACAGCGGTGACCTCGTGCCCTTTTTCTGCAAACAAATTGGCGTCATGTCCGGTGCCGCAACCCAAAACTAAAACCCTTGATTTGGGTAATTTTAATTTAGGCAAAAAATTAAAAATCGGCGGGGTTGGCTGCTGCATATCCCATCCCGGTTTGCCTTCGTCGGCCGCAGAGTAAAGATCATTCCAGTAATCTGATTTTTCAATTTCCTGCGCCGAAGATAAAAAGGGAGCGACATCGAATTTTTTATTTTTCCACGTGAAGGATTCGTCGTCGAATCTGTCCGCGCGATTAAAAAACTCGGCCTGCGCATTTCTAGAAAAGACAAAGGGGATGCTTCCTGTTTCCGTCGTCGCATGGCCATGAAAACGATCCCATTCATCCACCATTACATCTGCCAGAAGAAAATTTCTTTTCACCCCGTACGGAAGAAGGATCTGGCCTTCGTTGGCGCTGATAAAATTAAAATTCTGAGCTACGAAAGGTTCATCGAAAGCTTCGACCAACTGAATTTGGCTTTGCAAAATGGTTTTGTAGGCGCCCGTTTCGTCCACAAACATATTGGCTAGAATTTCCTGCCCCACCATAGGATCAGTGATTCGATTTTCACCAAACAATGGAAATCCGTCTTCGTCGATTTTAATCACGAGATCTAAAAATCATTCGTGATGTTCTTCGGGGGCAGGGGGGGCAGTTGGCGGGGTTACGCCAGGCGGCCGTTCATTGGCCCCGTCCTTAGGTCGACCACTGTCCTCGGGGCTGGCCTTAGCGCCAGAGATATTGGGGGCCCCAGAGGCATCGGCAGCTCTGGCGGGCTCGGTATTCTTTCCACCAGGACTGATCACTAAACCTTGCTCGAAGACCAAACCATCGCTTGAAGTTTTGACGTCATTCAAAATCCAACGCTCGTCTTGATCGGCGGTCTCTTGCTTTTCCAAAAGTCCGCTACCAACAATTCTATTTTTAACAAAACTTCCGTCTTCAATGCTGTCACTAAAATGATAAGTAAAAAATACTTTCAGTTTGCCGTTGGGCAAAACTTCGGTGGACACCCTTTCGACAGAAATTTCTTTTGCCAAAGGTCGTTTTTCTTGGACGGTTTTAACGATCATCTCGCCGACTTTTTCCTGGATGCCAGCATGCGTCTCGAAGGGCACAGCCGCCGAAGAATGCACTACCTTCCACGTCCAGACCATTAAAAAACTAAATACTATGACACCCAGAGCACGCATGATTCACCTCTTCTTGCCAACCTGATATCGGACTCTTACGTTAATACACATGATAAACGGACCAACGGTCAAATTGGTAGTCAAATTAGCGCAGATCGATCAGCTGCAAAATCATTTTTTAGGCCCAGGGCGATTGGGAATAGGGCGATGGATTCAATTCGCGTTAGAGTCCACATTTAATATTTTGTTTCATTTTAATCTTAGAATCAGCCATTTGTCGTCCCAGAGAATCGAATTGGTTTTTCCTCTGCCTCAAAGACCCAAGCAAAACCCCGAGGGCTTGTTGTTGCAAGCCGGACTGCAGTCTTTTGATTTTTTTTTTCGAAGCTCCCGCCTGCATTCGGTTTGCGAGTACCGGGTTCAACAATTTTCACTGTCTAGACATCATCCCCTGCATTCTGCGCTGAGAATAAAACTTGAAATCCCGGCGGTGGTTCAAGAAACTATTAAAATCGACTTAGAACAAGAAAGTGAAATTCAACAGATGCAAAAAATATTTGTGCTAAATTTGGATCAGCAATTGGTCGCCGAGATCGACTTGGTGCTCACCCTCAAAGCGCGTGCCCCGCACCGCAGAAGGCTTTCTTAATGGAGACTCTTTCCACTTTAGTGCAAGCGACTTTGAGTGATTTTTTAGAAAATTCTTTGCATTTAAAAACCCAAGTTGAAACTTTAAAGCAAAGAATTGCGGCAGCCAAACTGGGCGGCGGTCAGGAATTACTTGCCAAGCACAAATCGCGAGGAAAACTTTCTGCGCGCGAACGCATTCAACAACTTCTTGATCCCGGTACTAATTTTTTAGAATTATCGCCCCTTGCTGCTTTTGAAATGTACGACAATCAGGCGCCTGGCGCTGGCGTTGTTACTGGCATAGGCCAAGTTTCCGGCGTGGAATGTTTAATTGTTTCCAACGACGCCACGGTCAAGGGTGGAACTTATTTTCCAATGACCGCAAAAAAACATCTAAGGGCACAGGAAATCGCGCAAGAAAATGGACTGCCTTGTATTTATTTGGTGGATAGCGGCGGCGCTTTCCTGCCACTTCAGTCAGAAGTTTTTCCTGATCGCGATCATTTTGGCAGGATTTTTTACAATCAAGCCAGAATGTCGGCGCAAAGAATTCCGCAAATCTCGGTGGTGATGGGCAGCTGCACTGCGGGCGGGGCTTACGTCCCCGCCATGTCTGATGAAAATGTGATCGTGAAAAATCACGGCACCATTTTTTTGGGCGGCCCACCTTTGGTTAAAGCAGCCACAGGCGAAGAGGTCACCGCCCAGGATTTGGGTGGCGCTTTAGTTCATTGCGAAAAAAGCGGGGTCACTGATCACCTTGCCGAAAACGACGAACACGCTCTTTCGATCACCCGAGACATCATCGCCAATCTTCATCATCAAAAAATACTTCCGCAAGGATTTTTGACGCCTGAAGATCCTTTGTACAAACCCGAAGAACTTTACGGAATTTTACCCAAGGACAGCCGAAAGCCTTTTGACGTGCGCGAGGTTTTGGCCCGCATCCTAGATGCTTCTGCGTTTCACGAGTTCAAAGCCAAATACGGCACCACATTGGTAACAGGCTTTGGCCGAATTTTTGGTATGCCTGTGGGTGTGATTGCCAATAACGGCGTGCTTTTTTCTGAAAGCGCTTTGAAAGCGGCTCACTTTATTGAGCTTTGCAATCAGCGAAATATTCCCTTGGTCTTTTTCCAAAATATCACTGGATTTATGGTCGGAAAAAAATATGAAAACGAGGGCATCGCCAAGCACGGTGCAAAAATGGTGATGGCCATGTCGAATTCTCATGTGCCCAAATTTACCGTGATTATAGGCGGATCTTACGGCGCAGGAAATTATGGGATGTGTGGGCGCGCCTATCAACCCCGACAACTTTGGATGTGGCCCAATGCCAAAATTTCGGTAATGGGTGGTGAGCAAGCCGCCCAGGTTTTACTTAGTGTGAAAGTGGAACAGCTATTAAAAAAAGGGATCACCATGACCCCGCAAGAAATGGACGAATTTAAAAAACCCATTCTTGAAAAATACGAACGCGAAAGTTCAGCCTACTTTTCTACAGCTAGAATTTGGGACGACGGCGTGATCGATCCTGTCGACACCCGGCGTGTCTTAGCTTTGGGAATTTCCGCAAGTTACAATAAACCCTGGGACCCGCCTAGCACCGGCGTGTACCGAATGTGAGAAAAAAAACTTTGAATACTGATTCTTTTGAAACGTTGATGGTCACCGAAGTCGATTCTTTCTTGTTGGTCGAACTTTCTCAACCCCAAAATAAAAATGCTTTAAGTCCGAAAATGATTCACGAGCTAACCCAAGTGTTTCAGCAAAATCATAAAGGTTCGCCTTACCGAGGAATTTTTTTACAAGGAGCAGGCACTTTGTTTTGTTCGGGCGCGGATTTGGCCTGGATGAAAGATCAAGTGAACTTTTCGTTGCAGCAAAATCGCCAAGACGCTGAAAAACTTTTCCAGATGTTTGAGGCTATTCAGTCATGTCCAGTGCCGGTAGTAACACGGGTTCAGGGTGGGGCCTACGGTGGTGCTTTAGGGATTTTGGCCGTTAGTGATTTTGTGGTGTGCGCCTCGAAAGCCAATTTTTCGTTTAGCGAAGTTCGCTTGGGAATTTCTCCTGCAGTGGTTTCTTATTTTATTTTACGAAAGTGCAGCCGCGCGCAATTGCTGCCTTTCATGAGTTTAGCGCTTCCTTTTTCAGCCACTCAGGGACTGACCGCAGGACTGGTTCACCAGATTTCCGATTTATCTTCAGAAGAATTTTTTTCGATTTGGAAAAAAAATCTTATGGCATTATCGCCAAATGCTTTTCGCGAAACAAAAAAACTACTTCAAGCGCAGTCCCTTGAAAAATCGACAGTGGTTGATCTGATCTCTCAATTGCGAATTAGTCCCGAAGGGCAAGAGGGACTAAAAAGTTTTCTAGAAAAGCGATCGCCCAATTGGAATGCGCTAAAGGAAGCGCCTTGAAAATAAAACGCGTCGCCATTGCTAACCGAGGCGAGGTCGCCGTCCGAATCATCCGAGCCTGCCAAGAGCTTGGCCTTGAAACTATCTTGCTGCATTCTGAACCCGACACCCAGTCTCGCGCGTACCGATTGGCGGATTTTAAAATCTGTATCGGTGCTGGGCCGTCGGCAGACAGCTATTTAAATATTGATCGAAATATTCAAGGCGCTTTGGCGATGCAAGCGGATGCCATTCATCCAGGTTTTGGTTTTCTTTCCGAAAATCCTAACTTCGCAAAAGCCTGTTTAGAAAATAAAATTATATTTATCGGACCGTCGCCACAAGCGATGAAGGCTTTGGGCGACAAAGTGGAATGTAAAAAAATAGCTCGGGGGTTAGGCTTACCACTGATCCCGGGTTACGAGGGCAGTGATCAGTCGATCGATCGGCTGTCGCGCGAAGCTTTGAATATTGGGTTTCCGGTTATTGTCAAAGCCGCCGCTGGGGGCGGCGGTCGCGGAATGAAAGTTATCTCCGAGGCCCCGCAGTCCGCTGAGCAGATTGAATCTGCTCAGCGCGAAGCCCAAAGTGCTTTTGGAAATCCTCAGGTTTTTTTAGAAAAATATTTTGATCGGGCTAAGCATATAGAGTTTCAAGTTTTTGTTGACTGCTCGGGCCACGCCGTTCATTTGTTCGAAAGAGAATGTAGTGTGCAAAGACGCCATCAAAAAATTGTCGAAGAAGCTTTATCGCCCACGCTTAGTCCACAGCTACGATCGCAAATGTCCCAGGCTGCGTGTTTGTTGGTCGAAAAAGCCAATTATAGAGGCGCAGGGACGGTAGAGTTTTTAGTTCAGGATCAAAAGTTTTTTCTTCTAGAGGTCAACACCAGGCTGCAGGTCGAACACACCGTCACCGAAGAAGTGATGGGCGTTGATTTAGTGAAAGCACAAATCCTAACTGCCGGGCTAGAGCCCGTTTTTAATTCTCCTTGGCCGTTGTCGCCGCAAGGGCATTCGATTGAGTGTCGAATTTACGCCGAGAACCCGTACAATCAAGGCGCCCCTGACCCAGGTTTGTTGGGGTCCGTCGTTTTTCCTGAAGGGCCGGGTCGAAGGTTTGAATATGGTTTTGAATCCGGCGACGAGATCACTTCGTTCTACGATCCGATGATCGCAAAAATTATAGTGTGGGATGAAACTAGGCCGCGTGCACTTCAAAAGCTAATGCAGGTTCTGAAAGAAACAATTATTTTTGGCGTGCACACCAATATCCCACTGCTAAAAAAAATCATCGACCACCCGGACTTCGTTAACGGCCGAATGACTACGCAGTTTATGAACGAAAATTTTTCCGAATTTCTGACCAAACCCAGCGTGCCCCCAGAAGTTCAACAGGCCGTCCAGCGCATGGCTGTTGGAACGCCCTGGGCAATTGGAACCTCACCTTTGATTTCGGCTAATCCGTTTGCAGCGCCTTGGAGATCTTTATGAATTATGTAGAGATCGAAATCGAAGGAAAGATGGAAAAGATTTTTTATCAAAAAATGAAATCAAAACTTTGGATTCATTTTTTAGGTCAGACCCACTCCATTGAAACTCAAAAATCAAAGACTACGGCCGGCGGAAAAAATGAAGAGCGCCTTGAAATTTTGGCGCCAATGCCTGGTAAGATCACAAAAGTTTTAAAAAACGAAAACGATACTGTAAATCCTGGGGATACCTTGGTTGTTATGGAAGCGATGAAAATGGAATACGCATTAAAGTCGGACTTGAAAGGTTTGATTCAGCAAGTTTTGTGTCGGCTTGGAGATCAAGTTTCGTTGGGACAAAAATTAGTTCAACTTGCAAAAGATTCCTCAAATCAGGACGCGCCATGAAGTCAAAAATTCAAATTGTCGAAGTTTGCCTTCGCGATGGCCTGCAAAATGAAAAACAGCAATTATCCATCCAGCAAAAAAAAGATTTGGCAAAAAAACTGATCGCAGCGGGTGTCTCTAGATTAGAACTTGGGGCCTTTGTTCGCCCTGTCGTGATTCCGCAGATGACAGGAACTTTGCAAGTGGTCAGCGGCTTGCGCTGGCCTCCCAACGTCATCCCTAGTGTCCTAGTGCCAAATTTGAATGGCTTGGAACAGGCCCTTCAAACCAATATCCCCGAGGTCGCCGTATTTACCGCTTGTAGCGAAACCTTTAATCAAAAAAATATTAATTGCTCAATTGATGAAAGTTTTCAGCGCTTCGCACCGGTTGTGAAACTGGCAAAGAAAAATAAAATTCGCGTCCGCGGCTATCTTTCAACATGTTTCTTCTGCCCCTTCGAAGGTTTAATTTCCGAAAGAAAAGTTGTCGACCTAACCCTTCGTTTGCTGGAACTGGGATGCTTTGAAGTTTCCATCGGTGATACTATTGGTGCGGCAGGGCCCAGTCACGTTCAAAGCGTTTTTAGAAAAATCAAACGTGAAGTAAGTCTAAAAAAGATCGCTGGGCATTTTCACGATACTCGCGGAACCGCGCTAACAAATATTTACGCAAGCCTTCAACAGGGCGTTGAAATTTTTGATTCAAGCTTAGGTGGCTTGGGCGGATGTCCGTTTGCGCCAGGTTCCTCGGGCAATGTCGCGACTGAAGACGTTGTGTTTATGCTGCACGAGATGGGGCTAAGCACGGGCCTGGATCTGCGACTGTTGAACAAGACGAGCCTTGAGATTTCTAAGTGGATGCACAAAAAACTTCCCGCAAAGGTTTCCAATGCGCCAAAACACTGGACTCAAGGTTAATACGGTCTAAAACTTGCAGTCTTAGTTTTGTGCTTTCTCAAAAACACCTTTTTATCTTTGGCTTGTCCTTATTTTTCTTTGGGACGATTTTGTTGTCTTTGCAGAACAAGACGTTTTGTATAAATTCTCAGATTGTCGAAAGGCTAGACATCATCCAGCAGAAGCAATACCAAACGGTTTTTCGCTGTGGGGTCTCGCAAACCAGCGAGTTTCAAGATCAGTTGGTTCCCTGGATTTATTCACTCCAAAAAATTCTTCCCCAGTTCGAAGCTTATTTTCCCGAATACGGCAAATTCCCCCAGCGAGTCAGAATTGTGATCACTAAAGATGTTGAAGAAACCCACTGGGTGTCATCGCAGGCCATCTACATCAGCGAAAGCTTGGTGCAAAATAAAAAGCCGCTTTTAGAGGATCTTTCTTTTATTCTTCTGAAATCGCGTTTCCCAGAATTTTCAGATCTAACGATCACGTTTTTAGCTAAGCTTTTTTATAAGTCTCAGTTTGATCACTTGCTGATTCAAGATTTGTCGGCATCTGGAAAGCCTACAAAAGAAAATATTTTATCGATGGACCAGATCAGCGATTTCGTCATTAACCAAATTCAATTTCTGCAAAAGACCTCACTTCGGAACCAATTTTATTTGCCTGGCTCTATATTAAAAGAACCCAATCATTTTGATAATTGGGTCGTCAACCGCTTCCGCCCCATCAGCGATAGCTCAACCTTTGCGTTGGAACTGTCCCGCTTCAAAAAAGATCTACAAAATCTAATGCAAAAATCAGATTTTTTTAGAATCGAACCCGAACGCCTGGACAACATTTTATCGTTTATAGAAGACTACTATCGCTTTCAATTGACCGACAAAAAGCGAATCTAAATCAGATCGAAGATGCTGACCTTAAATTTCGGGTTCTTGTTATTTCGGCAGCAATGACTTTTCGGGTACAAGCAGATTTAAACCACCAAAGCATTTCCATGGACAAAGCCTTGCACAAGGCCTTAGCGGCCACAGTTCTTTAGTTGGATTAAGCGTTCTTAATTTTGGTCGCTTGATTTTCTGAATCCACAAATACCACTGTTGGCTGATGCTTCAGCGCTTCGATTTTTTCCATTCGCGCGTAGGAAACAATGATTACGATGTCGCCTTTTTGAACGTGTCGAGCGGCGGCTCCGTTAAGGCAGACTTGGCCTTTTTTTCCTTCGATCACGTACGTTGAAAACCTAGCTCCGTTGTTGCAGTTCAGGACGTCGACTTTTTCGTTCACTAAAAAATCTGCTTTTTTAATAAGTTGGGGGTCAATCGAAATAGATCCCTCGTACAGCAGATCAGCTTCGGTGACTGTGGCCCGGTGAATTTTTGATTTCATCATTTCTAAGATCATATTTTTAATCTCCTTGAAGCCGCTTTTAAGAATTTTTCTGAAGTGCCTGATACAAACCTTTTAAAACCAAATCGGGCTGCAGACTATCAAACAGTTCTGCTTTTTCAAACAAAGATGAAAATCCGCCAGTGCCAATTACAAAAGGTTTGTCGTTGCCGAAACATTCTTGCGAAATTGTTTTTGAAATCCAATGCATTTGGGCTCGATGTCCAAAGTACAAACCTGACTGAATGCTTTCGATGGTGGATTTCCCAAGAACTGTTTCACACGGGATTATTTCGACCGTTGGAAGCTTTGCGGTCTTGGTTTCTAAGGCTTCCATCGAAATTTTCATTCCGGCGATGATCACTCCACCTAGATATTCTTGTTCTTTCGAGACCGCACAAATAGTAGTCGCCGTTCCCAAATCAATGATGATTAAATTTCTTTGCGGAAATTCGTGAACGGCCGCAATCGAATTAGCGATGCGATCAGCTCCTACCTCCAAGGGGTTTTTATATTTAATTTTTAAACCTGTTTTCACTCCGGGCTCTAAGAAAAATGGGTTAACGTTAAAATATTTTTTCACCGCATTCCGCACCGAATGGACCACGTCTGGCACCACCGAGCACGCCACGACTTTTTTAATTTCACTAGCATCAAAACTATTTTCTTTTAGAACTGACCGCAAGAAAACCCCGATCTCGTCCGAGGACGCACCCGATGTCGAAGTCTTTCGAAAGCGAAGTTTTATTTTGCCATCCTGAAAAAGGCCGCCGTAAATTTGGCTATTTCCGATATCTAAAGCTAAAATCACAATTCACCCTCTATGACATTTGGTAAATCCGCCGCCAGTCCTGCCTTGCTGAAAAATTCAGCCCACGGTTTAGATGGTTCAGATTGATCACGCTTGAAAACTCTAAACGGATGGTAAGTATTTGAAATTCCCCCAGCAGCGTTCGAATGTGCGAGGCTCACAGCAACCTTACTTTCTGCAAACTCGTTGACGTCATTTTGGACAACCCAGTCGCAAGAGCTCTCTTTAAATAATTTCTCGACAGCCAATTTTGGCAAACTCTTATCGGTTAGCTTGAAAGCCACCAACGAGACCGTTTTGTTCAGCGACCATTGCTTAATAAAACTAACTAATTTTTCATTTCGCTTTAGGCAAAGGGTCAAACTATCATAGGACGAACTGATTTTTTCTGAGGTCGGATCAACCAATTCGCGACCCTCTTGATCCAGAACTTTTTCCACACCGTAATCGCTCACTGCAGCCAAGTGAATCACCAGATCAAAGTGGTGCACCTGTAACAGGTGTTGCAAGTTATACTTCAATTGCAAAAAACTTTGGAATTCAAAACTATTCAGTCCGTTTCCACGCGGTTGTCTTGAACCTTGTGCCGACAGAAAATAGACGTCCCAATTTCTTTGCAAATAAGTTTCCGCTAACAATGCGCCCGTCTGACCGGAAGAAACGTTTGTAATTTTGCGAACGGAGTCAATCGATTCGCTAGTCCCACCTGAGGTGATTAAAACCTTCTTTTTTGAAATAGTATCCGCAACTTTAGTCTCTGTGTGAATCTTTGGATTGGTTTCTTCAACAAGAATACTTACGATTTCCTCAGGTTCAAGAAGTCTACCGGCGCCTTGCTCGCCACACGCCAAAATGCCCACTCTGGGTTCGACAATCTGCACACCCCAAGACTTTAATTTGCGCACGGATTCTCTAGTCGCGGGATGGTCCCACATTCTAGAATTCATCGCGGGAAAAACAGTCCACGGCTTTTGAAAATCATGAGCCAAAAATAGATTCGTCGCCAAGTCCACGCCTTGCCCCGAAGCCATTTGATTAATAAAGTTAGCGGTTGCAGGGCAAACACAAATATGGTCAGCGTTTCTCGCCAAATGGATATGCTCCATCGCACGCCCAGATTCCCAAAGATTGGTGTGAACCTTTTTACCTATCAGCCCTTCGACCAATGGCAGACCGATAAACTTCAACGCACTTTCGGTCATCACGACTTCGATAGAATGGCCTTTTTGCATCAAAGACGATAGGGCTGCCATGCATTTATAAATTGAAATCGAACCCGTCAGGATAAATAAGAAATTTTTAGATTTTGGGGACATTGTCTATTAACCTCACTTCGCCTAAAAAAGCCGCCGCTAGCCGCCGATTTTCATAGTTCTCAATGTACTCAACTTTAAAACCCAAGGTCTCAAGTTTTTGCCGGGCCACTTGGTTTTCTTTTTCCGTTGATAGAATTTTAAAAAATTGAGCAGCCACTTCAAGTTGGCTAGGCGAAAGCCTAAGATTTCTAGAGCTTAACGCCAACCCCGAATCTTGGCGAACCGTAGGGACCCCAATGATTTCTGTAGGAACAAAAAACGTGTTCACCATATCTTTGATCAATTGCAATTGCTGAAAATCTTTTTCGCCAAAATAAGCACGGTCCGCTTTGACCAATTGAAGAAGCTTCATCACTACGGTCAGAACGCCAGTGAAGTGCCCTGGACGATAAGCGCCACAGAATTTTTCACTTAATCCAGATTCAGAAATTTTATACCGATACTGATCCTGATAAATCTCCTGAGCATTTGGAATAAAAACAAATGAAACACCCGCGTCGTGAGCCAGCCGTAAATCTTGTTCCAGAGTTTTAGGGTACTTTAACAAATCTTCGGCTTGGTTGAACTGCGTGGGGTTAACAAAAATACTTAAAAAAGTAAATTGATTTTCAGCAACGGATTTTTTCAAAAGTGCTGAATGACCCTGATGAAGCGCTCCCATTGTTGGAACAAAACCGACCGAGCCTGAAATATTTTTTCGAACCTGTTGCAGGTCTTTGACCGATTCAATGATCTGAAGTTTTTGATTTGCAGAAGCCATTAGTAAAAGGTCTCTAATGCTGAGGGGAAAGTTTTTTCTTTCACTTCAACAATATATTTTTGAACAGCTTCAGCGATCAACTGATGACCATCCAAAAAACGTCGAACGAATTGCATTTGTACATTTTTTTGCAAGCCCAACATATCGTGCAAAACTAAAACTTGTCCGTCAGTACCAGACCCAGCGCCAATTCCTATAGTGGGAATTTCTAACAGGGCGCTGAGATGAGTCGCCAGTTTTTCAGGGACACATTCCAAAACCAGCGAAAATGCGCCCAAATCCTGAAGAAGAAGGGCATCTTTTTCAATCAGCTTGGCTTCATCCAAGCTTCGGCCTTGAACTTTGTATCCACCCAACTGATGCACAAACTGTGGCGTCAGCCCCAAATGGCCCATTACGGGAACTCCACTTTTCACAATGTGTTCCACTAAACTTTCATTTCCTTGAATGCCTTCAAGCTTTACCGCGTTGGCTCCGGCTTTCATCAAGATCTCGACCGCGCCCATGTTTTCTGAAATGGATTTTCGGTATGACAAAAACGGCAGATCGGTCACAATAAATTTTTTGGGAGCTCCCCGTTTTACTGCGGCCACATGATATTGAAGCATGATCAAATCCGCATTCAGCGTGGATTCAAAACCATGCATGACCATCGCCGAAGAATCCCCGACAAGAAGCATTTCGATTTGAGTTTCACTCAAAATTTGCGCACTCCAATAGTCGTAGCAAGTCAGCATTGTTATTTTTTCGCGGGCTTTTTTCATTTTTCGAAAATCAAAAACATTCATAAACGAACTCCTTCGGCTTTTAGAAAAGCCTTGTAGACCGGCTGATAGGAATGACCTTTAAGAGATTTTAAATTATGGCGAATTGTTTTTAAATCCTTGCGTGCCAGCGGGCCCGTCAAAGCAGAATTTAAATCGAGCTCCAGATTTTTAAAAATTTGATGGCGATAAGGGTTTAACAACCAAGCGGGCAATTCTAATTTTTCAAAATCCTTTGCAGCCCTTTGCCACAAGAGGGTCGTAAAATTTCCGCTCATCACGCAAAGTGCATGATAAAGTTTTTTCTTTTCCGCTGAAATTGAGCGTGAGGGGTTCGAAAGTCCCGGCAACACCTGACGAAGTTTGAATGGCTTCTCAAGAACGAAGGGGATTTCAAAATATTCTGAGGGTTCAAAAAGTTTTTTGGAAAAACTCATCAAAGGATGCGCGGCCAAAATCCCCGGGATTTGCTGTGATCCAGAAAAATGAATAATTGGTGCGTCCGTCAGATGTCGAAGATAGGCCTGATAAAAAGACTTTAAAGCATCATCGGAAATAAGAAGCAAAACTCGATGAGATTGCGAGAGCTTCTGGCAAAGACTTTTTAGATCGTGCTCGCTAAGATTTGATACGTTGGGTTTATGCACGCCAGTCCTCGAAGAATTTGTGGGTGGCCTTATCGGGCTAACTAATTTTGAACTTCGTAGGTTTTTACTTCGAGACCAAACACAGAAAGAAATTCCTAGATTCTTGAAATAAAATTGGAAATGGTGCGAGACTCTGCCATTTCCAATCAGCAAATAAGAAAACTGCTTTTTTTTGCCAAGGCTAACAAAGGACGCAAAGTTGGATTGAACAGGTTCGCGTTCAGCTTTGTATTTACTTTTGGATGTTATCGTGACCGGGCCACGCGAGGCCTTAGGTTTTCCATTTCGGTCATTGAGATTTGATCTCGCTGATTTATTTTTTTTACTCAAAACACTCACGGGTCACTGCCTTTTTGGTCAATGCCAAGCACCACATCGTACAATAGTCATTTCAATTTGAAAACAAGCTTTCGCTTGCAATCCGACGCATCTATGCCATTAAAAGCGTGAGCGTCCTTGAATCCGGCAACGCGAAGATTGATCTTAGTTTTTGTTGGTAAGCAAACTTTATGAAACTAAAAAATCGGAAAATTTTGAACTGGGTCGCCATAGCGGTTTTACCAGTGTTGGTCGTGGCAGGCTTAGCCTACTGGACGGCAAATCACTTAAGGCCAAGGCCTTTGCCAAAAATAAAACTAACGCAGTTTGCGAATCTTGAAGACGTGGCCGCCAGCTTCTCGTTGCGCCTACGTTTCGAACTTGGTCAAAATTCACAAGTTATTTTTAGACCCCTTCCGGAAGTCTCAAACCCCGGGCAGCTCAAGCTCTACGCTAGTTGGGTTCAACGCCTTCAAGTTCAGCTTCCAGATTTAAGAATTTCCCTGCAAAGCCCTGGTTATATTCCCCAAGCGGCAGAAGTGTCGGCTAAAATTTTTCTTATCGGATCGACTTTTTCCACTGGTCCAGCCCATTGCGCGGAAAGCACCCCAGAGAAGCTCGAGTGTATGGTCGACTTGATTTTAAGAACGCAAAAAAAGAAAAAACACCCTAGGCTTGATGGGTTTGCAGCGTTGATTTACCAGCTTAGCGAAAAAACTTATTATATGGGCCTGAACCCGATTTAAAAAATAACCCAGACCTAGATGCCGTTTGGGCGAAGAAAAAAATCTTATTGCTTCAAAATCAGTTAGTTCCAATAATGAAATTGGACGTTCCTGACAAACCCTTTAATTTTTTTCGCGAGGTCGAACTTGGAAAAACCAAAGTACAGAAGAAGCAAAATATTTATTTCTTCAAAGTTTCAATTTTCCTTTATTATTTATTCGCTGCTGCTTTCGATCGTCCCCATTATCGTGATGAGTTTAACTCAAGGCCTGGCGATGACATTTGAAGAGCTTCCGTTACACTATTTCGTTTTCTTTTCGACCTCGATAACAATCCTGCTTCTTTTTACCGCGGCTGTTTTGTTGTCCCACCGATTGGCTGGCCCGATCTATCGAATCGAAAAACATCTGAACGAAGTCGCCAACGGCAGCACCCGAGCTTCCATCAAGCTTCGCGAAAAGGATTATTTCACCGAACTGGCCGACGCCGCCAATCGCGTGATTCAAAAACTTTCTTAGCGTTTTTTTTTAATTTCAAACAATTCCCAATAAATGCCCGTGACTCGAAGACCTGCTTCCAGAAAAGTTTTTCTTCAAAAAAACTAATCCACAAGTTCATGGGACAGGGGTTTGCGGGGCGCTCGGAAATACGTTCGCGGAGATAGCGCAAACAGATCGGCAAGTTTAGCCATATAGACGCATGCATAGCGATCGACTTGATAGGCAAAATAACTTTCTTCATTTCCGGCCCGCATCAGTTGGCCCCAATGTTGATTGAACAGGCCCACTTGTTTTTTAATCAGCATGCTGATTTGAGAATCAACTTCGTTGATTTGTTTTTGCAATTCTTCAATCACATTTTCTGCAACGGAGTGTTCGTTTTCAATTCTATTGGTCATCAGAGTCGTCAGCTGATCTTCGAAAGGTTCTTTTTTTCTCATTAAATCGTCGATCTCGTTATTGATGGGTTGCGCTTTTTTGTTTTGCGCGATTTCTTTTTCAAGTTCCTCGATGACCATTGCAGTTCTCCAGCCGCAGTCTTTTTTAAGGCGCAGGATGTCCCCGTAAATATGATCACCGATGTAAAGAATCTCGTCCGCCTGCAGTCCCAAGTCTTTGGTAAAAGTCGTAGCACTTCCACCCTGATATACTCCGGGTTTTAGTTTTTCAAAATAATTAGTCATTGTTCCGTTCTGGGGATTGACTTTCAAAAATCGAAGCTCGTCAGTGAAAAAGCGGGGTTTCTGCGCCGAGGTAATCACGAATTCGAAAAGCTCTGACCAATCTTTGTGATTTTTTAAAAACGGATTAATCGCGTAATCCAACAACAACTTGGTGTAATAGAAATCCGAGTTCGTCGCGATAAATATTTTTTTCCCATGCAATTTGTATTTTTCAAGCTGCGCAACTAATTCGGGCTCTTTAATAATGTAGGTTTTTAAATCTTTTTTAACGGTGTCTTTTAAAGTTCCGTCGCGATGGCCTTCGTCCAAGGCCTCTAGGACGTCGTCGGCGATCACAGAAAAATCGGGCAACTGCAAGGTTGGATTCTTAATTTTTAAATCCACTAGCTGCATAAATAAATTTGCCAAAGAAATCGAAAATGACGTATCAATCGCCATATAATCTGGCGTGCCCAAATCAATATAAGTGCTGTGGTAAATTTTTTGCTGAGTTTTAAAATCCAGCGCATTCAAGCCCTGAAAACTGAGGCGTATCGCACTATGACGATTCAGTTTCAGAATATTTCCTTTTTTGCGATCGATCACCAAACCGCGAATCGCTAACTCGTAATCAAAATTAAATTTTCTGATTTGCTCGGGATAGTTGCGATTCTGAATCAATTTCTCTTTCATCACGGTGTGAGAAAGTTTTTCGAATTCTTCGGCGTGGTAGCGGATCAAGGTGTGATCCATGTCCAGGCCTATATATTTAATTCTTTTTAAATTCAGCGTTCGATTGACAAAAACTTTAGAATTCATTTCATCCCGTCCTAAACCTCAGTTGGCAAGTGGAGGTCATTCCACAACAACATTCCACCTTTTAAATTGTAAACGTCTTTGCGGCCGTTATCCATTGCAAAAGCCGAGGCCTTGGCCGATCGCCCACCACTGCGGCAAACAAAGACGATGGGCTTGTCCGTTGGAATATCGGCCAATTTTTGCGGAAGGGTGTCTAAAACCACTAGTTGGCTGCCGGCAATATGCCCTAGCTCGCCGACGTATTCATCAGGTTGGCGGACGTCGATCATGTAGACTTGCGCTTTTTCTTTCAACAAATCCCTGGGGTCGATGTCGCGGACCATGGGAAAATTCAAATTTGGCTGCTGAGATTCAAACATTTGGGCCTCCCGTTTCTAGAGAGCAGTAACATAGGACTTTGCAAAAACGTACGACCTATTCAATCCATTGCGTCAGATCGATCGCTTACAAAACTTTTCTGAACGAATTATATTCTTCATGGCGTATTGAATAGGGCAAAAATTTAAAGGCGGTCTAATATGAATTCTCAGAATCAATCGAAAAATCCATCTGAAAATCCGGTCGGGCTCAATGGCGTCGAGTTTATCGAGTTCGCTGGCACCGACGCTGGATTTTTCGAAAACCTTTTTGTGAAATTTGGATTCGAACAAGCGGCAAGCCTGCCCGATAAAAAAATAAAACTTTTCACTCAAAACCAAGTTCGATTTGTGCTAACCACTCATCCCGATACATTTGCGGTAGATTTTTCGAAAAAACATGGGCCCGGTATTTCTGCCACGGGTTTTGGAGTTTTCAATGCCGACCAAGCCTTTAAAACTGCAGTTCAAAGGGGCGCTAAACCCTTTCAAGGATCGGATTCTCAAAAAGGGGCGCTACCGTTCCCCGCCATTTACGGGATTGGCGAATCCTTGATTTATTTTATGGATGAAAAAAATTCTGCAAAACTTTATTCAGATATTTTCAAAGTCGCGCCCGCAAAGATGTCCCCGAAAGGTTTAGGGTTGGATGTCGTGGATCATTTCACTAACAACGTGCCGGTGGGCGAAATGCAAAAGTGGTGTGATTTTTACACAAACGTTTTTAATTTTCGCGAGACCCGATACTTTGATATTCGCGGCAAACAAACGGGATTGATTTCAAAGGTGATGCGATCACCATGCAACCTTTTCGCCGTGCCGATCAACGAGCCCGCCGGAGATAAATCTCAGATTCAGGAATATCTAGATGATTACAAAGGATCAGGGATTCAACATTTAGCGATGTCCACAAAAAATATTTTGGGTTCATTCGATCAGCTTCACGAAAATAAAGTCGATTTTTTATCGGCGCCACCCACTAGCTACTACGCGATGTTGAAAGACCGGCTACCGAATGTGGTTGAAAACGTTGATGCCCTTCAAAAGCGGGCGCTGCTAGTGGACGGTGACCACGAAGGATATTTAATTCAAATTTTTACTAAAAATATTATCGGTCCGATTTTCTTTGAGATTATACAAAGAAAAAATCATTTGGGATTTGGCGAAGGTAATTTTCAAGCTTTGTTCGACGCCATCGAGCGGGACCAACAGGAGCGAGGGTACTTATAATATGCATCAATATTCACAAGGCAAATTCACCACCCAAGGCCACAAAGGAATTCCGGCAGGTCATTTCGAAGAAGAACAGGGACGCAAAGGTTTTTTTGGACCTGTTTCTCATTTGATCAAACCCCAAGAGCCTACACGATGGAATAAAATCGAAGGTTCTCTTCGACCGCATCTTTTCGACACCGTTCCTATTGAAAAAAATTATCAAAAGTTTCAAAGACTTTTGTACAATCACGACGTGGTGGTCAGTTTGCTCTGGGAGAAGATCAACTTAGATCCTGAAGGAGCTTTAAGAAATGCCGATGGTGAAACACTATATTTTGTTCATCAGGGTGCTGGAAAAATTTTAACCGAATACGGACTTTTGGATTACCGACGCGGAAGTTATATTCTGATTCCAAAGTGTGTGACACATAGTTTTTACGTTGAACAAGAAACTCAGTTTTTAGTCATCGAATCCAGGGGATCGATGTTTCGCGAGCCCGATCGCGGAATGGTCGGAAAAAACGCTTTCTACGATCCTGCAAGTTTTGGAAAGCCAGATTTAGAAAAACTTCTTGATCTGAAAAAGCAGAAGCATATTGCGGTCAAAAAAATTTCCATCAAACGGGAAGATCTACTGACTCAATTTTTTTATGATCAATGCGTTTTTGATACCGTCGGGTGGAAGGGCGATTTCTTTCCCGTGACTTTGCACGTGGATGATCTGATGCCCATGATGAGTCACCGTGTGCATTTGCCTCCCAGTACTCACACCACTTTTGTGGCCAATAATTTTGTGGTGTGTACCTTTTTGCCCAGATTAATTGAAACCGACGACGACGCCTTGAAAGTTCCCTTCTTTCATCAAAATATTGATTACGACGAAGTCCTGTTTTATCACGATGGCGATTTTTTCAGCCGCGATAATTTACATTCAGGGATGATCACTTTGCATCCCGCGGGATTTCCTCATGGGCCGCACCCCAAGGCTTTTAAGAATATTCTGAAGAAAGTAATGACAAATGAATATGCGGTGATGGTGGATACGTGGAACCCTTTAAAAATTGATCCTCTGTTGGAAAAACACGAAGTGGCCGAGTACTGGAAATCGTGGAAGAAGTAATTTCTCCGGCGCGGGGACAGCCGATCTCGGACCATCAAGCCATGCAACTGGCCTTGCGAGAAGCGCAAAAGGGTTGGGGATACGTTAGCCCAAACCCAGCCGTCGGCTGCACCATTCTAGATTCACAAAACCGCTTTTTATCGACGGGATACCATAAAAAGTTTGGTGGCCCCCACGCAGAAATTGAAGCTCTTTCAGGTGTTCAAGAATCTGATTTGGTGGGCGCAAGAATTTTTGTGACGCTGGAACCTTGTGCGCATCAGGGGAAAACTCCACCTTGCGCCAAGCGCTTAGCCACTTTGCCGATCCAAGAAGTTGTTTATGGTTTGGTTGACCCTAACCCTTTGGTGTCGGGCAAGGGCTTGCAGATTTTGCAGGACGCAGGCATCAAGACCACCCCATTTTCAAATCTTCAGGATGAACTTGAAGAAATTTGTGAACACTTTTTGACTAATCAAAGGCAGAAGAAAATATTTGTTTCTCTAAAAATCGCCAGTTCGTTAGATGGCCAAATGGCACTTAAAACTGGCGAAAGCCGCTGGATTACATCCGAGGCTTCTCGTCAACAGGGACATTTTTTTCGAGCCAATCACGACGCCACTGTTTTGGGGAAGAAAACAATTCTTAATGATAACCCCAAGCTAACGATCAGGCATCCCGCGTACAAAGATTTAAAAAAGAAAATTGTCGTTATGGATTCTAACGGCGAGCTTCTGAGCAAGGGTGACATGCAGTTTTTCCAGTTGCACGCGCGCGAAAATATTTTTTTCGTTATGGGTCAAGCGCATGCGGCGAAGAAACTAGATTCGCTGGGCTGCAAATTGGTTTTTGTTAAGAAATCGCAAAATGGCTTGGACTTGCACGAAACTCATCAAAAACTTTGGGATTTAGGATTACGATCTTTGTATGTCGAAGGCGGCAGTCAGTTGATAAGCTCTTATATATCCGAGATGGCTTTTGACCGGCTGTATTTATTCCAAGCGCCTATTTTGCTGGGCGCAAAAAGTGGAAGAAGTTGGACCGAACAGGTTAGTATAGAGTTTTTGCACCAACGAAAGTTACTAAAAAAAGTTGGCCTACAGAAGTTGGGCGAAGATTGGTTAATCACCGGGAGGTTTTTATGAATTCATCAGTTGTTACCGCACCAAAGTGGGTTCGATCAAAAGAAGGCTGGATTTGCGGAATATGCCAAGGGCTGGGCGAGCGCTTTGATATGCCGGTAGGGATTCTTCGCCTGCTGTGGGTTGTTTCAATTTTCTGTTTTGGGGTTGGCTTTTTTATGTATTTTATTTTGGCGTTTTGTTTGCCCCGCGAAGACAAATTGGCTCATGTTTACGACCGAAAAGTCTTTGGCGTGTGCAGCTTACTGGCCCAAAAGTATGGGCAAGAGGTCGGTCTGATGCGTTTTATTTGGGTGCTGTTTTTGGGGGCCTCGTTTGGATCAGCACTATTAGTTTATATAGTACTGGCTCTGGTTTTACCTAAAGACTTTGCGAGAGTGTCTACGAATACATGACCAACGAATCGAAGGAAATCCCCAAAAAAAAGCCCACGAAGATCGCTGATCCGCAGTCCTTTTTACAAGAACTGCGTAAAGATTGGACGATGTTTTGGCACGCCTTTGTCGGAGAAGCCGAATCCATCAGTGAAGCTATTAATTCAAACGAAATGACTGTTCCGCAGCCTTTGACACTAGAAAAAGTGAAAGAGCTAACTAAGTCATTAAGTCAGAACCGCAAGAAACTAAACCAACAGTTAGAGAAAATTAAAAAGGAAATCGACGAAAGTACTTCTCGAGTTGAGACCTTGAATTTGGTCGGGGGATCGATCCATGAAACCATAGACCGAATTGCCGAGCTCAATAAGCTGGGCCAAAAAACTAATCACGAGCTGACTGTGGTGAACGAAAAAATAAAGAAGGCTCGCAGAATCGAGAGCCAACTTAAAAAACTAGAAATTTATTAAACGCCTTTACCATTTTCCTCTGGCAAAGGCGCTGTAGGAACCGCTGGCGGTGGAACTGCGGGGTCAATCGGTTCCTCCTCGGGAGGCGCGGCCACTCCGGTCATTTTCTTAAGAGCTTTCTGAATAAAATCTTGCCGTTGAGTCACATTCGCTAAATACCCATTTGTAGCGCAAATAGATTCGCCCTGTCCGGACACGACTGAATTCACTCCAACAATTTGAAGTCCTTCAGCAGTTGCCATAAAGCCCGGACCACCAGAATCACCAAAACAAAAACCTTTTGTCGTTGAAAATTGGGCTCCAAGAATCGCATTTAAAATTTCATTTTCAGCGAAGGTAGTGCCTGGCTCGATATCAACGAGTGGAAATTCAGCAAACCGAAGAAATTGCGGATTTGGATCTTTCTTTTCCGAAGGCCCAGCAATGGCTTTTCCATACCCCGCAACAAAGATCTTGTCTGCGCTGCTACCAACGTACTTTGTGTTCAACATTTTAAATGGAATCACTCCTTGAGGAGCAGGCGCGTCCATCTTAATTAAAGCCAAATCATGCGATATCGTCGCGGCTTTCAAATTGCCTTTTTCACTTTCTTTCCGGTTGGGATTCTCGGAACGTTTTTTAAATTTTTTGTATTCTGGATCTTCGGCGTATTCTTTGGCGTGAATCTTTACGACTGTATTCTTGGCGATATCGCACAATGGGTCGGTCGAGAATACAACTTCGGCGCCCTCGAAATCTTCAACACAATGAGCTGCAGTCAAAACAACATTGTCAGCAATTAAAGTGCCGGTACAACCAGATGTAAATTTTTTATCCTTATAGAAATATAAAGCAACTACTCCCCGAGCGATTCTGGAAGCACTGGAAAGTTTTTGTCCACCGATAATCGCTGGTCCGTCGACGCCGGCACCGCAATCTCTCTTCAAGGCTTTTTCTTTTGTGTCATCGGAATTATCGATCGGATCCCCAGCGACTTCTTCACTGCCACGATTGTCTTTCTTTTGGCAAGCCGCCAGAGACAGAACCAAGACTCCTATAGGAATAATCCCTGCTATTTTCAAAAATGATTTGTACATGTCCCCCCCCGAGGCCAGTGGTTTGATTTTGCTAACTTGAAAAGCCTACCGACGGGTTTATTGGGGATTCAATTCAATTCTTGATTGATGCGACGAGTACTTGGCGATGATCTGAGCAAGTTCGCAAAATTTATTTTTTCATTTTTCGAATGCTCTGCTGAAGAGCCGTCTCCAAGACCCGAAGTTCTTTGGGCGTAGGTACCTGGTGTAATAACAATCTTTTTAGCACGGTATAAACGTTTATTTTTTTACTGGTGATTCGAAAGCCCATGGTCTCAAGCCAAGTCTTTAAAGTTTGCTCTGGAAAAACCTGTCTGGTGTGGGTTTCAATCTCTGGAGCTTTGGCTGCAACTTTGGCTTCAACATTGCCGGCAAAACGAAGATTCTGTGCGCCAGACCAAGCTTGGCGCAGATTGTACATCGCTAGCAGCGCGGCTTGGGCTAAATTAAGGCTAGAATTTTGTCCGTAGGTCGGAAGCTTAAGCGCATAGTGGGCTAACTCTAAATCCGAATTGGAAAGACCCCAGTCTTCCGGACCAAATATAAGATACACCGGAACTTTTTGAGCTTTTGAATTCTCGCTTAAAAGCGGATGCTCTGTTTTCAACCAATTCAGAATTTCAACAACGTCCCAAGCGGGCCGCATCTTTCCGTCTTTGGCTGAAAAGGCCAGACGAATGCCGTCTGGTTCTTTCTTAAGGAACTGATCCCAGCCGGCGTGTTCGGTCCGATACTGAAGGGCATCTTGTCCACTGGCCGCCGTCTGTTGAGCGGCGTAAGTGATTTGGCACTTTTGATCGATCAGGATCAGCCGAGAAAATCCCATATTGTCCATCGCTCGGGAAGTGGCGCCCACATTGCTTTCGTAAATCGGTCGCACCAAAACAACGGCCACTTCAATTTCAATCATTGAGTTTCAAATGCAATTAAATCTAGACCATCTTGAATCATCCCAGCGATTTGACTATTTTGGACTTGCAGGGATTTCAGGTGTTCAAAAATTTCGGTTTTCAAATACGAGACCGCGCCTTGCTTGTGAAGAACTTCAAAACACTCTAAATAAAAAAGCCAATCCGATTCAAATTCACGACGGTGGTTTTCAAACAGGGGGTAAACCCTTGATTCTAATTGCGATGCCGACATTTTTGAGTCGCGTGCTTCGCGAATATTTTTGTAGGCCTCGTCGTTTCGTTTTTGTCTAGCGGTTAGATTTTTGGTCGGAACTAGGGCCGCGATAAAATCATCTGTGCGGCCCAATTTTTCGCGGTCGGCGGCCCCTGCAAAAACCGAAATGACTTTTTGACCAAAAGCTAAATCAAAAGGACCCCACGAGGGTTCAAATAAAACCTGATCCTTATACGTTACCGTGGCGTCTTTCAAAGTCGCGATGAGAACTATCGAATTGCGCTGGATCGATTGAACAAAAACTCCCTGAACGCGCACTCCACTTTCATAATGCCAATCAACTGCGCTTCCATCGACCAGATCTTTTGCTTTAAAGTTTTCGATCGATCCTACCGGAACTCCGAAACCCTGGCTGTGGTGGGCGATCCCCTGCCCCGAAAGCTCTTGATTCTGAAAAGAAATTTGCGTGGGACCTATCGTTTTTAAATAAACAATTTCATCATCGGTACCAGCGACAAGTATATCCGTCAAAACCCCCGACACTTGGAGGTGATTTTCAAACTCGAATGTGGTGACGGTTTCGGCTTGCTGCGCTTTTTTCAAAGATTCTAAACCACCGCGACGATACGAAAGTAGTTCCGACAAATCATCCAATGTTTTTTCTAGATGCTTAAAATCCGGCGTCACAAAAAGTTGGGGTTGAGGCTCGGTGATGTCGTAAGAATATTTGATACAATCCACCGTCAGCCGAAGCTTTCGAACTTTTTTACTTAAACACCATTTCGATTCGCCAACGCTTGAAAGCAATCCCGCGCCAAAAATTTTTGGAGACTGCAGATCGCCAATCAAACCATATTCGGCAGTCCACCAATTCATTCGGGACAAAAGCGAAGCTTCACTGGTTTGGGTCAAACTTTTCACAATTTGATCCAGCTTTTGCTGGGCCTCAGAGATCATGTCGGGGCCAGAGTTCATGTCTTCTTTGATATCGGAAAGAATTCGTATGGCTTCGTAAAGTTTTAGATCTTCTTTGCTGACAATCGCTTTGTTGGCGATGTGAGCGTACTTTTTTAAGTACGAAGCATATTCAGGATCTGCCAAAAGGGGCGCATGACCCGCGGCCTCGTGAACAATATCTGGTGCAGGGGTATAGCCCAAATGCTCTAAGGCTCGCATCCCCAAAGCAATTGGAAGCACGCTTAAAGACTGAAGTTCCATAAATGCGGCGGGTGGAATAAACCCTGATACGGGCAAAGCTCGCCATCCAAATTGGCGTAATTTTAAATCGATATCTGATATCTTGGGAATTCGATCGATGGTAATTCCCGTTTTTTCTAATCCCGAAAGGTAGGAATGATGCGCGTGTTCCGCTAGAAAGTGTCGCAGTTGTCGAAGCGCGAACCTCCAGGTGGCGTGTTCGACGTACGTGTAGCTTTCGAAATTTTGCTCGACGATATATTTTTGAAGATGTGCCGGCAGTTGATTCATTTTAAATCGCCCTTTCCCCTGGTATTAGGTAATTGACTATATAATCTTCAATTCCCTTTTCAAGTGTGTATTCGGGTGCCGACATTTTTTGCCCGTACCACTTGGCCATTTTGGCTTCGGTCCAATATTGATATTGGCCGCGTAAATTTTCGGGCATCTCGATGTACTCAATCGCCGGGGGCAAACCAAGGCTTTTGAAAACGCTTTTGGCCAAATCATTCCAGCTACGAGATTTCCCCGTACCCATGTTGTAAATTCCTGACTGAGGTTTTTTCTTCATCAATTCAACCATCCACCGGGTGACATCTTTGACATAAATAAAATCGCGAGTGGATTCGCCGTCAGCAAATTGGGGGTGGTAGGACTTAAATAAAGAGATTTTTTTTTGATCGCGGATTTGAAAGTAAGACTTATAGATCAGACTTGCCATAGATTCTTTGTGATATTCATTGGGGCCGTAGACGTTAAAAAACCGCAGATTATACCAATGCGCAGGAACGATAAGTCGTTGTTGAAGACACCATCGATCAAATAAAACCTTGGATTCGCCGTAAAGATTTAAAGGCTTTAGTTGTGTCGGATCCAAGGTGTCGCTATATCCAAACTCTCCGGACCCGTAGGTCGCAGCACTGCTGGCTGAAATAAGATCACATTGATTTTTACCGCACCACTCGAAAAGATTTTTGGAATAGAAATAGTTATTTTCTTCTAGCCGTTTCCAGTTTCTCTCGGTCGTAGTCGAAATCGCGCCCATATGGAAAATCCAGTCAATTTTTTCGGATTGGGTTTCTGCGTTTTCCCTTAAAAAATCAAAAAGCTGATTTGCAAATAGAAATTTCTTATACTTTTTACTACTCAAATAGGGGTGACGTTTTTCGTCGTGGTGAGAGTCCACTAAAATCAGATTGTCTAAACCTTGGTCATTCAGGGCGCGGACCAAAGCGCTGCCGATAAACCCAGTGGCTCCAGTGACAATGATCATGAATTCTCCTTTTAGAAATCGCAAGTAACGAACCAAATATTGGTCCTTTGACTTAAAAATGTCACCGACCAATCATTTGACGATCAAAAAAAATAGCGGCGAAATTCAAGAAACTACTCTGCGCAGCAGGCCCGATGCATTATACTAAGGCCCATGAAAAAAGCGCTGCTGTTATCAACACTATTATTGATTTTGAATTGGGTGATCAGTCCCCACGATCCGCTGTTCTTGGATCAGACTCACCCATCTAAGTCTTTAGACGCTTACTGGTCCGAAACGCAGTTAGGCACTACCGAACTTGAATCTTTGCTTTCGGATGATTCCTGCCAGAATGAAAAAAAATCGTTTCTTTCTTGCGTGAACGCCGCCAATCAAATGGCAGACCGATTTTCGATGATCTTGGATTCTGATTTCAATTTGCGAAAAATGGCGGATCCCAAAGAGAAAACCTTGACTGAAAAAGAGATCCTGTTGAATTGGGGAAAAGCTTATGATCGCGGCGTTACCTCGCCAAGGTTTGCTTTCTCGTTGGTGTTTCACGAGCTCTTAGGTCTAGAAAAAAATCCAGCGCGCCGACCTGGTCTGGTGGCTGCTGGTATCAACGGATTTTTTTCCGTCTACCGAGATCCGCACACCTATATCATCCCGGTTCAGTATTATGAAAATGTTTTGGCTAAAAATGAATTTCAAAATAATCATACGGGATTTTTGCTGCGCAAGCATAAAAACGAAATCTATATTAGAAAAGTATTCGAGAATTCGCCAGCTTCAGAAGCAGGCCTGATGCGCGGCGATCGACTGGTAAGGATTAATCAAAGCTTTGTTCAAGGGATGGCTTACGAAACGCTTCTGGAATTCTTCCGCCAGGCTTCGCCTCAGTCGGTGCACCTTGAAGTCGAACGAAAGTGGGCTTCAAAACCCGAGCATCTGACAATCAAGCTGATTCCAGCGGAAAAAAATTATCCTAACGTCACCGCCGAAATGTTAAGCTCTGCGTTCACGGGGCTTGTCACGGTTCATAAGTTTTCCAAAAATACTTGTTCGGCAGTAAAAACCCAACTGATCCAGTTAAAAGAGCAAGGACTAAAGAACTTGGTTTTAGATTTGCGCGACAACCCCGGTGGTCAGGTCGACGAGGCCGCGTGCTTGATTGGTCTTTTTGTAAAACAAGGGACACTGCTCTTTGAAATGGTGCCAAAAGATCATAAGTCGGGTTCACGGGAAAAATACACATCCACAGAAAGTCCACTTTTCCAGGGCCGAATCGCGGTTTTAATCAACAGTGGTTCGGCTTCGGCCGCAGAAATTGTGGCAGGATCATTAAAAGATCTGAACCGGGCGATACTGGTGGGCGAGAAAACTTTTGGCAAAGGTAGCTTTCAAGATGGTCGCATGTGGGGGCAGTCTTCTCAGATCGCGCTTTTTGAATCTTCGGGACTTTATTATTTTCCATCAGGCTGGACGCCTCAGTTAGTGGGGATCGAACCCGATATCAAAGTGGCGTCGCAAGGTTTCGAGGTCCAACGCGAAGATGAACTTTATTTTAATCCACTTTTACCTTTTAGTAATAAGCAGCCCGAAACTGTTTTAACTTTGCGCACCGATGAAGATATGTGCCAGGGCCAAGAATTAGATCCATCGAAAGACAGCGACTTGCAGTTTATGCAGGCGCAGAAATTTTTAAACTGTTCGCTTTCGCATCAGCCCGTGGGACAAAATTAGGCTTACAAGTCCTCATCGTGAGTTTTTAAACGTCCTAACATTTTCTCGAAAATATTCGGATCATAAATCATTTTTGGTTTAAATTTGCGACTTCGATAGGTGTCGACTTCGGGTAAATTTAAATACTGATCGATAAACTGATCCATAAGTTTTTGCAGACTTGAGGGTGCTTTTTTGTAGTTACTGATCAGATCGGCCACCACATGAATAAGCGCATTTCCGGTTAATCTTTGGCCATTAATTCTTTGAAGACGCTCTAACTGCTGGCCAAGTTGGTGGGCGCTTTTCCCACTACAAAGTTTTAAGACCTGCGCAAAGGATTGCATCAAATCCTGCATAGGTTTTTTAAATTTGGATTTAAAATTTCGGTCCTTAGTTGTCGCAAAACTGGATCTCATCGCCAAATAGATTTCCTGGGGCGATAGCGATTGATTTTTAATTTGGTTCTGAAGCAAAAAGATAAAACCCTTCTGCATTGAAAAAAGGGCCGGGCGATTTAGTCCGTCCGAAACTTTTTTTGGCCCTGCTGAAATTTTTTTCTTTTCTAGTGTGTCGTAGGCTCTAAAAAACTTTTGAAAAATTTGCGGGTCTTTAAGAATTAAAGCTCTTTCCCCTGCAGAAAAACCTAACCGATAGAGAAGAGTCTCTTGATAAGATTTTTTAAATTCCTGGTTAAACAACCTCACCGCCAGATGATTTCGAAAAGCCAAGATCGGTTTTTTGGGGCGATTGGGGTGATTTAACTGGTCGACCACCTGGCAAAAAACTTTGATCATCTCTAAGGCTTTTGTTTTTTGCTCGTTCAGGTTAGTTGAATATCTTTCGACATCATCATAGCGATACTGATCATGCCTAATCCCAAATTGTCTGACGCTTCCGTAATCTATAATAGCTGCATCCGCTAAAATATTATCGCCGTCCCAGTCCATCCAGGCAAAAATATAGTTTGCTTCTAGCTGAGCACTAAATCTTCCAAAGCGTTCGGCTGTTTTTAACAGCCATGTTTGCAGATCTGCAGATGCCGGTAGGATTTCATTTTGAACTTGCTGGCCCATAAAATAGTCGACAGCTTTTTTTAATTCGGTTTTGCGATTTTGTTTTAGCCAAAGAAAAAGATGTGCCGGGCGAATTAAACTTGGCGCGGCTCGAACTCCGATCCCGACGCCTCCGCCTAAATCAATCACACAAAGAACTCGTTCGGTGGCAATATTTTGTAGATGAAAAATTTCAGACATCAGGGCCGCACCCAAAAGCTCGTCCATCTCGGCCTGACCGCAACCATAGCCAAACTCTACAGAGCCCGTCTTCAGGGGCTTTTTCGCTTCGACAGCGCCCGGAGCTAAACACGTTACGCCAGTGCCCCTGGAACTAACGTCCCAAGTTTTATTTTTAAATTCTATTTGTCCATTCCAAATTCCTCGACCGTCCCCAGAAGTTTTTCCAACGCGACTTTGGTGCTGCAACTGCAAATAGCGAGTGGCCATAAATTTATTTTTTTTAAGCAATTCGTCGGAAGTATTTTTTTTCGCATGCGACAGATCGTATTCGTTGACAATCTGCAAGCTAAAAGTCCCGATCAATTTTTCTTTAAGGGACTCGGTCATTATGTGCGGATGAGATTCAGGAAGCAGCCCCATTTCCTGTGCCAAAGAAAAATTAAAATAAAGAACTTCGCCCGTGGGGATCACCCGAACCGAGTAATCAACGTAACCATCGGGCAACAAGGCCTTTAACGGATGACTTCCGTCCAGCAGATCAAACTTAGAATAAGTTGAACCCTGCGAGGGCTGATCTAAACGAATTTGTGGTTTTGCACGAAGGCGTATCCTTCCCATAGATCATCACATCGGAAGGACCAGGATTTAGCTTAAATCTAGGCTGTCTTGTTTTGAGACCAATTGATTATTTTGCTGATCGACTTCCAGGTCTGCCGCTAGCTGGGGCAGTTGTTGACAGAGGTCCCGGTGTGAAATCGTCACTGTCAATAAGTTCTGAATTCACCGCTGGCAAGTTTCCGCTTGCGGCTAACTTTGCCGAGACCGCAGTGGCCAAAATGGTGACTACGGCGGAAGATTTCGCTGTAGGTTTTTTCGCGGCAGCTTTCAAAAACCGATGATATTCTTTCATAAGTTCGGAAGCATCCCAATTTAGCGCTTTAAGCGCGTTGGGATGACCAGTGAACCGTGACAAAAACTGATTGATGTCATTTGCAATCTTTGGGGTCAGTCCCGACACCTTTTTGGCATCGTCTGTTAGGGCCATCTTATTTTCAGTCACCTTAAGTACAATTTTTCCGGATTTCCCTGGCTCGAAGAACTCAATTTCCGTCGGAGACGCTGCTGACCTTACGTATGCACATGACGCCACCTACCTGTCGTGTTGGACTGGAGCGCATTCAAGTCGACAATATTCGACAAGGCGAATTTGCTGGCGTCATGTGCATAGGTAGGCTGCTGACGCTAAGCTTGGGACTTCGATTTTTAAGAACTGAGTCACTTCTTCGGCGACTTCAACCGTGGTTCTATTTTTTGCAGGAATCAAAAGTTTTCGACGGCAATTTTCTAATAAGCGTTCGATAGCAATTTTCATTTGCAGTGAAATTTCGGAATTCTCGCGAGCTTTTTCTAACATGGTCATCAGGGGCTTTAAATCACTGACCGGAAATGATTTGGCTGTACTTAATTTTTGAAAAGGCAGCTGGTGTTTTGCCCGGTCGCCGGCTGAATTTTTTTGAAATAATTTGAAAGCGTGGGGATGAGATTCTCGAAGACGGATCAGTTCAGAATCAATTTTTTCTAACAGTTCTCTTTGCGTGGACGTTGACGACGGCTGGCGCGAATTTTCGAGTTCTTGAAACGGGGAAATTATTTTTCCCTCGGATCGGTCTTCGGCCATGGTGGTCAAAGCCAAGCCCATCAACGAAACAACAATTGCCAAAGAATTTGAAAACACAGGAACCTCCGGTGATTTGCTGATCGCTTCACTGAATTAAAGATTCAAGATTTAAGCCATGCCTTACTTTGGTACAGTGGCGAAGACTTTCAGCAGATCAGCGGCAGAAGATCGAATCAGATTGGATGCCAGGGGCGCGGCAATTAAAATCGGTGTCAATGCTGCGGCGATTTTCAAATCCACCTGATCCTGGCGGGTCCGATCCAACTGCATTCGATAAACACTTGTCACATTTTCATTCAGCTGTTTACGAATTTTGTCCCATCCACCGTTTTGTTTCGAGACACTTTGATTAAAATCCTGAACCAGCTTTGCGAAATCGTCAGATTTCTCACGCTGAAGTCGGGCGGTCTGGACAACTTTATCCTTTTCGTATTCTTTACCCAGTTGGTAGACAGCAATGCCAGAACTAGCCGCGCCCACCTGTAGTAGGTAGGCTAGCCCCAAGGTTGGTGGAAAAAGCAATCCAAGCGCTACAAGTGGAATTCCCGCGATCATCATCAACGTATTTTCACTTAGCTTTTGATTCTCTGCGATCTGGTGAAGTGAAATTCCGATTCCGCAAAATTCAGGGTTGGAAACTAAAACTTCTTCTACTTCTGCCTGATACTTTAACAGCGCCAAAATATCGGAATCAAAAGTCATCGATTTTTTTTGGGTCCTTCCGGTGGTTTCAACAGGTTGATTCAAAAGTCCTTGCAGATCGTCTAGAAATTCTTTTTCTTTTTTCAGACTTTCATCCGCTGCTGCTGTGGCCTGCAAAAGCTCCTGATTCGACGGCTGGGCCGAATGCAAGTGCTGCAGCAATGGGTGAACGCCCATCCAGCTAAGATAAATCATATAATGGGTGAAACGCATTTTAGTAATTTCTTGAGCGTAGGTTTTTTCCTGTTGGTCTTTGCGTGCTGATTCGAAGGGACTAAGGTCGAAGCGGTTTTCAAGTGATTTTAATTTAGCTGCAGACTTGATGGTCTCCATAGATTCTTGCGCGGCCTTAGTTTCTTCTGAAGTCAGTGAATCCCAAGGTGCTAAACGTCGTTGGCGTTTGCAGCAAAATGTTGACGTTCACTTCAGGCACAGCATTGTCCGTCTTGGGCAAATAAAAGGGGTGGGCCAGCGCCAGGCTTTGCCTAGCTAAAAATAGAATTGCAGGCAAAGATTCTTTGGTCCAACGATCCACGTCCGGGCAGGATCTTTCAGCGAGACATGATTTCAATTTTTGATTCATTCCCTGACTTAAATTATGGCGCTGGCGAATTTTGTCTAAAACTTTTTGCAAATAGTCTTTGGTCTTTCTTCCTTGATAGTCCTGGAAAGGAATTTGTGTGACCAAATGCGAAGTTTTGTTTTTATTCAAAAGGCCGGACAGTGCGGCGTTTGCTGTTGGATTTTTAAAATCAAATTTCTGGCAAGCGATCCGAAAGTATTTTTCGCTTTCTCTTAAATTCTGGCGCAGAACTTGCCGCATTTGCACGAAGTCAAAGGTCTTAATCTCTGGCAAATCTTGGGGCTGGCAAAGCGGCGATGGGCCGGCGGCTATGCCTAAGTTGGCAAAAAGAAAAACGATCAGGTCATACACCATAAGTGTTTTTCGGATTCTTCGCTCTTGAGCTTAAAATTTTTGGTGGTTTATGCGCGTCAGCTTTCATTTGACCTTTCTTTCACGCAGAAAAAAATCAATTCTGAATCAAAATCTACTTTCGATTTGCCTAAACGATCAGAACCGGTGCCAACCCGCCCAGCGGCGTCTGCGAATTTGTGACCTGCCCTTGGTATAGTCTAGCGACCACCATCTGAACGCGTCCATCGTAAACAAAAAATCGAAGGTCATATTTTAGCCTCGCTTTTAGCGGTCCGGCTTGAAAATCTAATTCTGCAGCAGGGCAATATTCCTGCGCTAAAAAATCGGAATGAAAGATTTCCTCGAAGATCCGATTTCGAACACTTTCGCCTCGGTACGTTTGCTTTGACCCGAATGAATTTTTGGGTTTAAAAAAAAGCTTTTTTCGATTGGCCCAAATCTGATCTTTATTTTCGGGAAGAAGCTCCTGACTGAATGGCACAGCTTCTTGAATTAATTTTTTTGCGCCCGAATTAAAATTAAGTTGCTCGAAAAAATCACGCGCAGAAAAATCGATCAGTCTTTGCTTGTCCGCCAAAGCCAGATATTCATAAGGGTTTGGCGACAGGCAAATTGATTTTTGGTTAAAAGCCTGTTTAAGCTTTTTTACTTGAGGGTCTTTTAGAAAAAAATCTGTACTGCGATTATAAACAAAATCAAAATCCTTTGGGTTCACTTGCGCTATATCAAGGATTTCTGTTTTCCATCCTTGGGCCTTAAATAATTCGCTAAAAATCTGAAATTCGAAATACAATTTTTGTTGTTCTGGAACTTCATCGACGATGGCTATTTTAGGTTGAGAAATTTTTTTTCCCTGAAAGGAAAGCTCGGCCAGGACCATTTTAGAAATTTCGGAAAGTGAAAAATCCAAAACGGGCAGTTCTAAATTTTGGGCTCGGTAGTGAAAATACCCGAAGATCATTTGCGAAGCGTTCGTGTTAATCTCAATCAGTTTGATTTGGCCAGAATCCATTATATGAAAATCAAAACCCATCAAAACCGATTTGTTTCCGGGATCAATAATTTCTTTTTCTTGAGCCAATGGCCTTAGAAACTGTTGATATTCGGGAGCGTCCCGAAGCCGGTAAAAACTTTGAATGATCGAGATGACCTTGTCGAACTGAGCCCGTGGCAAACTGAGTCGAAAAGGCGAGAACAAATTGGGACTTAGTCTTTTTTGGTTTGGCCCCAACGCCGGAAAGGCTTCGACAATTTTGTCTTCGATCGTCTTGACTAAAAAATCAACTTCGATGGTCATTTGAGAAACTCCTGTGGGGCTGGATGGGTTAAAAGGCAAACTGTGCTACAACTGGACAGTGGTCTGAGCCTTCGATGTTATCCAGAATCTCTGCAGAGACCAGGTGCTTTCGCAAATTTTCAGTGCAGCAGATAAAATCAATTCTCCAACCGCGGTTGGAAACCCGCGCGAATTCTCGGTACGACCACCACGAATATCGGTCTTTGGCATCGGGGTAAAAATGCCTAAAAGTATCCACAAATCCCATTTTTAAAAATCCATCAAACCAGGCACGCTCCTCGGGAAGAAAACCACTTTCCGATGCCAATCGAACAGGATCATAAATATCAATGGCCCGGTGAGCGACATTGTAATCCCCCACAACAATTAAGGGCGTCCCCGACTGCACTTTTTCGCGCAAGTGAATTGACAGATCTTTTAGAAAATTCTGTTTAAAGTCGTGACGGGCGGGGCCCGATCCTCCATTCGGGAAATAAATATTATAAAGTTC
This sequence comes from Bdellovibrio sp., assembly GCA_025359945.1. Taxonomy (GTDB): domain Bacteria; phylum Bdellovibrionota; class Bdellovibrionia; order Bdellovibrionales; family Bdellovibrionaceae; genus JANYDD01. The sequence goes on from JANYDD010000077.1 coordinate 39,589, forward strand.
GAACTGAGGAAAGACTGACCTAAGAACACGCCCCTCAAAATCATATTGGACATGCTGTAGGCCCACGATTGTGCTGACTGCCGGATCATTGTGAAAAGTTGCGACACCACTGTAACCTTTTTTTTGCGCAGAAAACCAGTCGGCGTTTTTAAATTTCAGATTCTGAACTTCGATTTCAACTTGTTCTCGATGAGCTTTTGTTTCTTGCACACAAAAAACATCGGGCTTTTCAAGCTCAAGAAATCCGGCCAAATTTTTTTTATAACAAGCTCGAATGCCATTCACGTTCCAAGAAATAATTTTCATAATATTTTGTAACGAATTGGCGATCGAAAGAAAAGTCATTTTGGCCGGGGTCAGCGCGTTGCTTACTCTTGCACTGCTTTCACATGAGAAGCTTGAAAAAACTTTTCATTATTTTTTGAAAATAAATTTCGGTAGTGCTTTTTAAATAGATGCTGCGCCAAATGCGACGACTTGACCGTCCACCGTTCTTTGTGAACGGTGACTGCGGCGATCGCTAGTTTTGAATCCACGCCAGCGATCGCATAGCCTACAAACCAATCAGTCTTTCCACGCGGATTGTCGCCGTAAAGCGATCCTGTTTTGCCGCCCAATTCTAGTTCGGAAAATCGACGATCTTTGGTCAGTGGCCCGAAGGAAGCTCGGGACGTACCTTTGAAAACAGTTTCTTCCATCAAAACTTTTAGTTTCTGAGCGCCCTGCCCGCTCATGGTCACTGCGGCAGTCATGGGCTCTGCCGAAAAAATGACTTCGTGGGTTTCGTGCGAGCGGATGTTTTTGACAATGTAGGGCACTTTCATTACCCCGTTGCTGGCGACCGAAGCCGCGATCATCGCACCTTGCATGGGACTCATACGCGTGATGCGATTAAAACCGGTGGCGATCTCGGCCAAATGAAAATTCATTTCTTTGGGCACTTCGGTAAACCCAGGATCGAACGGAAGATCGCTTTTAACCGCTTGATTAAATCCAAAACGAATTGCGTACTCTTCGATATCCAGGGGCGATAACTTTTCCAACGTCAAACGGCCAAAAAAAGTATTTACCGATCTGGCAAAGGCTTCGCGCAAAGTCATCTCGCGAGTCCAACGATTGACTTGATTGGACAAAACATTTCTTTTATACAGCGTGTGGTTGGCTCCATTGAATAAAACCAAAGTGTCGGGGGTCAGGTTGTGTTTATCCAGTGCCGCGGTTGCAGTAACAATTTTAAAAACCGAGGCCGCCGGATACGTTGACCTCAAGGCCAAGTTTTCATCAGCCACTGGTTTTTTTTCATAAGAGCTTACGGCTAAAATTTCGCCCGTGACAGCGTTCATTATCACGATCGCGCCAAAGTCCGGCCGGTAGGATTTTAAGATATCATCCGCTTCTTTTTGTAAATTTGAGTCGAAAGTGTATTCGATATCCACGTTCTGTAATTTATCATTCAGTGTCAGTTGAGCTTCTTTGGGATACTGATTTTTTAAAAACGATCCACCCAATTGTTGGGTCAACACTTTTCGAAAATCACTTAAGACAGCCATCTTATTGATTTCGGCGACTTCCAATTTTTTGGCTTCTCGCTGCGGAGACGTGTTAATCCAATAGACTAGACCTAAGATCAGGCTTCCCGCAGCCAAGGACGCCAGAGCCATTCGAGCAAATTTTATTTTTCTGGGTCGTGACATCCTTTTATTAGATCAAACAAATTTGGAAAACTCTACCTTTCGATCCGGAAAAGTGGTCGAGATTATTGTTGAAGATTTCAAGAATCACAGACATCATTGGCACTGGAAATTTAAAACTGAACGAAAGGCTAGGATTATGAATTCAATGGCAGGATCACTGTTAGGTATGGATGGCATTATGTTTATTTTGCGATGGTTGCATTTATTTTTTGGAATCATTTGGATCGGACATCTTTATTATTTTAATTTTACTCAAGGCGCCTTTATGGCCGAGGCCGACGCAGCTTCTAAATCAGGGGTACTAACAAAACTTTTGCCGCGCGCTTTGTGGTGGTTTCGTTGGGGTGCGATGTGGACAATGGTGACTGGCCTTCTTTATTTGGGTTTAAAGGGTCATATCGCCAAAGATTTTGGAATTTACACAGATACCTCGTGGGGAATTTCTATTTTAATAGGATCCGCCTTGGGGTTAACCATGTGGGCAAACGTGTGGTTTATTATTTGGCCGAATCAAAAAATTGTTATTCAATCAGCGACTCAAGTTGCTGGCGGTGGACAAGCTTTGCCGACGGCGCCGGCTTCTGCTGCAAAAGCTTTATTAGCGTCGCGAACCAACACCTTGTTTTCAATACCGATGTTATTTTTTATGGGCGCGTCTTCGCATCTGCCTTACGGGGTCAGCGAAACGTCAAAAGTTTCATTGTTGTTTATAGTTCTGGCCATATTGTGGGTGATCCTTGAAGGCAACGCGATCAAAGGAAAATTAGGTATGATGACGAAAATAAATGGCGTGATCACCTATGGGTTTGCACTGACAGCCGTAATTTACGGGCTGCTGGCTACACTAATTTAGGTGGCCAACAGATCTGACTTTAGATTTGAATTTAAAAATAATTGAAGATGGTTTTAGTGATGAATCTGAAAATGACGTGCAGAGTTTCTTTAAATTTAGCTTGCGGGGCTTTGCTGTTAAGCTCGTGCACCGCCAAAAATAAAAACTCAGACGAAGTGTCGACGCCCGAAACTGTAGTCCAAGACGCAGTCCAAAAGGCCGTTCAAAAAGGTAAAAATATTTATCAAAGCCAATGCATTTCGTGCCACAATTCAGACCCAAGTAAGGTCGGAGCCATTGGCCCCAAGCTGGCGGGTTCATCACTAGAATTATTAGAGAAAAAACTTTTTTTGGGCGTTTACCCCGACGGTTACCAGCCACAAAGAAAAACAGGGCAAATGCCCCTATTCCCGCACTTAAAATCCGACATCCGTGCCCTGCACGAATATTTAAATTCTGTGCGGCCGAATTAATTGTTAAAGCTGTAGCCGTTGGGATTGGTCGCTTGCCTTCGCTTTACCTTAGCTTAAGTAGTTGCCAGGAAAATAATATCAAGCTAATTTTCAAGCTACATGAATGAAATTTCCGCCAAAGGTTTAAACACTAACTCTTCAGTAGATGCAGACAAGTTTTTGGGTACCGGTGTTTCAAGCGATCGGGAACTCATTTTGAAAAACAATCTAAGTAAAAATAAATCTTTTTTTTTAACGCTGAAGACGTTGATTCAAGAAGTGAAATCAACTTTCAAGACAAGTGGCTTCAAGGGTGTTGTTAAAAAATATGGCTGGAAGATTTTTGCTGTTTTTTTTGCCTATTATTTGATTCGCGATATCACGATTTATATTTTGATCCCTTATTTGATCGTTAAGGGAATCAGCTAAATTTTGATGGCCAAGAAATTTGTTTGTCTGCTGATAGAGTCAAAAAAAACTTCGCTTTTGGATAAAAAAAATTTCTATCATTTTCTTCTTTATTCTACTTTATCTTAAACTCTACCGGCGTTTTTTAATATTCAATAAATTGGGCGCATTCTGCGCCTCGCAACTTTCGGCTACCAATGCCAGTGCCAACGCATTTAAAATCCAAATGATTCTAAATGCATAAACGCGAATTTTTCCCAAAGATGTAGGTAAAAAAAATGTGCGAAGTTTTGTACGGCGATCTTGCAAAGGAAATTTTAATGCGTCGGCCTTGTTGCTAGTGCCTGCCTTTTTGGCTGCGCAGTTGTTTTGTGACTTCGGAACCGACTTTACGGCTCCTAATGCTGTGAAACTTTAAGAATTCAAGAGTGATGTCAGGCTCGTCCCTATAAAGGGTTAAAAAAATTTCATCGATTTGTGGATTTGTCCAAGTGACTTGGCGAAGTTTCACGAAAAAAGCATCAAAACCAGGCTGAGCAACTTGTTTAAACCTAGAAAAATTAAAAAGTTGAAGGCTTTGTTGGTAGACCAGGGATTGAATTAGCTTTGCCGTCGCGACGTAAGGTTTGTTGCTATCGCTTAAAGGTTGCTGATATTGGAACGGGATTGCCGGAGCTTGTTCTCGCAATAGCATAATGCTTCGGCGCATGGGTGCCGGAACAACGTATCTTTTGTAAATCGCCCATTCGACCCGTGCTAATTCTAGTAGTCTTTTTCTTTCGACGGTGGCGTCGTAATCGGCCTCTAAAATCGATCGCAATGCTAGGTCGATTTGTTCTTCAAAAACGAATGGACCAGTCTGTTGATCACGGCCGCGGCTTAAACCAAGTACGTTGACTGCCGTTTCGACATTGTAATCCAAAAACGGGTCGACCTTGTTCCGATGCCGAATGATTTCAAGCGCGGCTTTGACGACGGCGCTATCTGAATATTTCGAGAATTTTGTCAGAAACTGAAAGTTTAAATCAAACTCTCCAGGCTGCTCAGCCAAAAAGTATTTATAAAGCGATAAAATGTAGTCCTCAAGTTTCCGATCACTGTATTCAGACCAAGTGGTTTTTTCTTTTCGCTCAATTTCCGGATACCAATACGAGAAAAATTCATTCAAGAAAAGCGCCACCCAACGATAATCAGAATTAATTATCTTTTTGACGACTTCCCTACGAAATTCTGGCGGAGCCTCCAAGACTAGCTTTTGGGCGTCTTCCAGTAAACTCTTCGCCCAATCTTTTTTTTCTTGCGCCGAAATTTTGCGTGAGGGTTCCGAGTAGTAATGGCTAATCGCAACGGTTGCGGCGGTTAGCTTCGCCTTTAGCAACGCAGATTCGGACGCTCCTGAAGACCCGTTTTCACTAGGGCGACACGAAGAAGTCGCAAAAGTGGTGGCGGGCGAAAAAACCCCGCAAAAAAAAGTAAACAATGCAGTTACACCTACGCATGCAATGCTTTGAGCCAATTTATTCTGATTTCCCATTGAATTGGCTAAACGCAGTTTAAAAATTTTCCGAAGCAAATTTTGAAACTGCTTTGTTGGATGCTGTGCAAAACTTGGAAATAATTTTTTTTTCCAGGCGATCTGTCTACTGGCACTATTGGCACTATTGGCGCTGTTGGCGCTGTTGGCACTTCCAAAATTCACTGCTGGCCCCCATCTGCGCTTTGAACAATTTGAATATTTATTTTTTGTCTGTTCGAACTCGTACCAGAATATGGGGCAAAATCAAAAACAGTATTTTTTAATTTGGAAGATTTTTTTTTGGCAAATGCAGCGGAAGCGTGACACTGACCTTGGTGCCAGGACGCAAAGGCAAACCCTGTGGCGATATGCCCACCGAAATTTCGCCACCAAACTTGGCCGCAAATGTTTTTGCCTGATACAGACCCACGCCCGTGCCGTCTGCCTTTCCAAAAGTTTTTCCTAGTGTGCCCCAATGCGAATGCATTTGCTGGGGCAGTCCAGGGCCGTTGTCTTCGATCACAATTTGCAGACTTGCTGGCTGCCGGGTGGACAAGGCTTTCACAAGGCTTACGCGATAATAAATCCGTCTGGGTTGCGGCACGGTCGCCACCGCTTGCGCGGCATTGATTAAAATATTTTTCAGGGTTCGCTGCAGATCTGCGGCGGGAAAAGGGCAATGGATGGATTTCAGTTTAAGTGGAATTTCGCAAATCAATTGAGTTTCTTGATGGCGCAAAAGATCCAAAAAACTTTTGCCGACGGTTTTTTTAAGCACCGTCTGAAGACTTTCAGAAATTCGAATCCGGCGATCGGCTTCCAAAAAATCGCGGTTAAGCTGTGCCATGAGTTCGCGATCGCGCTCTTCTTTTTCAAGCAATGTCCAGGCAATTCCAGGCTCTGTCGGCGACGAGCTAGAGTCTTCGGCCCTGGTCAAAGGGGTTTCATTGTTCGCCCCGAGGGCGCGGGCCTGACCTTTGGCTAAGTCCTCAAGCCGAATAGACTCCAAAAAATCGCGATTTAGTGCTGCCATCAAGTTATCATCAGGTTTGAATTCTAACCGCATCGTTGAAGGATTTTTCGAATCGGGGTTTGGGGTCAGCTCGCCAAGCTTTATATTCGAATCTCGGTTGCTGCCCCTTAAGATTTCGTCGATTGTGGAGGTCATTGGCCGACCCAAAAAAATATCTGTTGTCGTTGCGCAATCGGTAAGAGCGGGTTGGCGAAGCCGACTTTCTTGCTCGCGAATGGCGATCTTTAAGCGACCCAGAACTTCGCTCAACAATTCTTTAAGTTGTCCCCGATCCAGCTCGCGCTGCGTGCTTGAAAGCGCTTGAAGAAGGCTTAGCGGTGATTTCAGATCGTGCAAGAAAAACAGAACTTCTTGTTTAAGCTCAGCAAACTGGGGGTGATTTTCGCAAGTGACAGGCATGGGGGACTCCAAAGAAAAAGGGGGGTTGATGATCGCAAGTTCTCACCACGAGAACTCACAGGTCTCCCACAAAGCATCAACGATGCCACACACCCAGTTCCAAAAAGTCTCCAGTAGTTTTAAACACTTGAGAGATACGCATCGCACAACAAGTTAAGCCGCAAAGCACAATTTCCCAAAACGCCACCACCCAAAACCCCGCCGGAAACATTGCCGGAAACAAGCGTTGAGAGCTAAAGACGCTGCAAGCAGGGGCGGACTTTAGCTTTTGTGATGGCCTTATCGCCGGGCCTTCAGCGGAAATCGGTCGGGCGGGGCTAAGGACTCAATTGATAGATCGATATCTAGGCCCGATTCCTGCGACCGTCCCTTAGCGATCACTTTTTTTTCCACCATAAAAAACCCGTCAAGCCATTTCCAAAAAAAGATTCAATAAACAAAATAGATTTCCAAACCCAAACCAACGCCCGCCACCCCAATTTACAAAACCCAAACATATCGACAAACTTTTCGACACTTCCAAAAGCAAAACCAAACAAAAGTTTGTTTTTCAAAAGAACTTTGCTATACAATTCCAACTTGAGACAGGCGCAGACGAGCACGGCAAAAATAAAATCAACTTCCGAAATCCACCTGTCGATAACGAGCACGAATAGAAATCTCCAGGACAGGGGATGCACGGAGACTGCAAGTATGGCAAAAAATAGGAATTCTAGTTTTACAATTGTGGAAAGCAAAGTTGCATCTGCTTCTCTGATGTTTTTTGGTTTAGCATTCGCCCAAAATTCCAGCGCCCAATGTGGCAGTATGATACTAGCAAGTATAGTTGGACCGAGTAGTTTTGTCGCCCAAGTCTTTGCGGACGCAGAGATGCAGTCGATAGCAGATCAAATACGTCGAGTGACTGTTCAGTTGAATCTTTTGGATAAAGATGGAAATGTTATGAGTTCTTGTGGGGGCTGGCTTAGGGACAACGACAAAGTTGTAACGACTGCCCATTGTTTTGCAAACAAGAGACAAAAGAATCAATTTGGTAAGGTCGAAGTAATATTCTCGAGTGATGTTAAAGCGGAAAGCGAAAATAATCCGAAATTCATAGAAAACTTGGTTATGACCTCAGAAAGTGTCGAGTTCTCAGAACCGTTACTTAGTGGCTTGGGTGTCAATTCTAAAGCAGAATTTTTACGGGACTTTTCAAAAACAGATTTGGGCGAAACCATCAAGCAGAAGGGTATTGGTGAACAAGATATTGCAATGATTCGACTGCCGGCCCCAATTTATCAAAAAAGTGAAATCGCGAAGTCTTTTTCGCCGGCGAGGGTAAGTGTTCGCACTTTTTTATCACCCGATCAGACGTATGTCATCGCGGGCTCTGGCACGAACTTCATCGGCAGGAAGGTAACTGGGGAGCGCTTTTATAAAAGCGATTTCAAAACTAGGTTTTCAATTTTGAAACCAGGTGAATATATAATCGCTAAGGCTATAAATGGAACTTTTGGTTTTGTGGCATCGCAAGGATTTGCCTCATGTAAGGGCGACAGTGGAAGCCCAATTTTTCGATCAGAAAATGGTGTTTTAGAGGTTATTGGAATGAATTCAGCTTCTGACTGCAATACCAGCGATAAACCAGATTTTTCAACTATGGTTTTAGTTGCAAAATCTAGGGCAGAACTAGACCGAATTGGAGCGTTGTTTGAGCGTGAAAAGATTGCGTTGGGAAAGAATTAATTGACGTTCAAAGACTCTAGTAATTTGTATTCTTTTGATATTTTTCGGCACCAGTGGAACAAACTGCTTCCCAAAGAAGCGCGAGCTAAATTTCACCTCAAATTTTTTCTGTGTGTTTGACTTAATGTTTTTTCCATTTCAGTGTTTCAACTTGAAACAGATTTGTCGATTCGACTTTTGAATGATGACTTTGAAAGGTAACCTAGGGTCTGGGGGATCTTTTGAAAAGTTTAATTTTCTTTGCAATTTTTTTATCAAGTCTGGACTTACTTCAAGCAGAAACACCCTTATCTCAGGTTGAATCCTCGCAATACAATTACATCAGGGGTTTAAGGCCGATACAGTCCGAAGTTCAGAAGCGTTGTGCACCTGTGCCAGATGAAGAATATGATACCTGTGTTAAAAACGGCGGCCACTTGGGCGCTTCCCGCGTGGACGATACGGTTTTGCGGACTGTAGGTGCAGTTGCCGAGGAGGGAGCGGAAATTGACTTATTAATGGGGGCGAGGACAAAAGCTACATGGCCCCCAAGTGACGCCGAACAAGATTGTTATGCCGCAAATAAAAAGTTTGTGAATGGGTTTTGCGTCGCTAAATATGATGAAGGCGTTAACTACTGCGAAAACGATCAAAAGTTGGTTAACGAGTCTTGCGTCGACAAAAAAGAAACCATAGCAAAAACCCCGGAAGAAAAGAAAGCCGCTAAACAAGCCATAAACAAAGTTAAGAACCTCTCGGCGTGCGAGGCGGCTGTTGAAGAGATGAATGGGAAGTGCGAGGCTTCGAATGATAAGGGGCTTACTGGTGCTCGGAAGATGGTTGAGACTATGACCGCTGGGGTTACTGCGATGGCGTCTAACGATATGAACCTTTGGTGCTCGAAGGCTGGGACTGCTGCTGTCACTTTGAATGGCGCCTTGGGGGCCTACAAGGGGAACTGTGCGGTTGCTCTTGAGAATTGTAAGCGTCTTTGTGATTCTGATCTTTTGCCTGACGACAATACCGATTATCAAGCGAAATGCCGAAAGGGTTCGGACACCATCGCGGGTGTGGACTCGAACTTGACGGTGCTGACTTCGCAGATTTTTCGCGCTAAGCAGTGCGATAATTATCTTAAACAACAGCAGGCAAGCACTTCATGTGCGGCCAATCCGTTTGCGCCTGGGTGCCAGGCCAATGCTGGGGACTGCAGCAACCCGGCCAATGCAGGAAATCCTACTTGTCTTTGCATCCGAAATCCTAGCAGCCAGGCTTGCGCTAACCTTTACGGAAAGCTTGGCGCTGGGGCGAATACGGCGGCTTCAGTGGCTTCGCAGACTGGCGCAAATGGAATTAATCTTAAAGGCACTGGCGATGGCTCGCTGGGATTGGGCGGCCCATTCGGAGGCAATGAAGACCTGGCCAAATTTGGCCCGTCAGAAAGCGGCAACGGCAAAGCCCCAGGCGGTGGCGGCGGACGATCGGTATCAGCCAACACACGCGACGGTAAAGGCCCCGAAAACAACCAGGGCGGTGGCGCAGCCCCCAGTAGCCTAGCTGGAACAAAAGTCACTCAAGGATTTTACGGCGGTGGTGGCGGAGGCTTCGGCGGAAGTCCCGGTGGTTACGGCAACTCACCCTCTAGCAATGGAAAAGTAGCTACAGCTGGACAGCCCAGAATAGACCTCAAACAATTTCTTCCCGGCGGAGCCTTAGATCCACGTCGGCACCCGGCCGGAATCGTTGGCCCCGATGGAATCACCGGCCCCTCGCTGGATATTTTTCACAAGATCAACTACGTTTACTCGTCGGTTGGTAACACATTGCTGGCGTACTAAAGCCCGGGTGGCTTGGTCGCCAGCCCCAGAACCAAATATGGACGACTAGATTGTAACGGCAGTGTTTATAAAGGGCAGAGTAAAAACGCGAACCGTCTGTAGACATTTGACCTAATGAAGAAAAATCTTGATATATATGTCCAAATTTGACGTTAAAATGTAAGCTTGATGCATAGAACAATTAAGCTATCAAAAGCACAAAGCTTTTTCCTGTTTGGACCGCGGGGAAGTGGCAAATCCACGCTGCTTTCAGCCGAGTTTAAGGGCGAAAGTGCGCTTTGGATCGACCTGTTCAACCAGCGGCTAGAGTTTGAATTGTCTCAGAATCCTGACCGACTTTTGGACCTTTGTACCGTTGAGAAACCAAAATGGATTGTCATCGATGAAGTTCAGAAAATTCCAAGAATCCTGGACGGGGACAAGTTTAACCTTCAGAAAGCCCTAAAGTTTGGTCTGCTGCCAAAGATTTGGAACGAAACCCAACTGACGAATTCTGACCTAGTCGATTTTTTATATTCTTATGTGCAAACCTACCTGAAAGAGGAAGTGGCCGTCGAACAGCTAGTCAGAAATTTAGAGACTTTTCGACGATTTTTGGTGGCTGCGGCCCAATCAAACGGCAAAATTGTCAACCATGCAAAACTTGAACGGGACGCTGGCGTGGCCGCTAGACAAGCCCTTCGCCACTTTGAAATTTTAGCAGACACTTTGATAGGATTTTATCTTGAGCCCTTTAATACTTCCGTAAGAAAGCGACAAACCGCACACAGTAAATTCTATTTTTTCGACTGTGGTGTGGTCCGAGCACTGCAAAATACAGCGCCCGCGCCCTTGGCACCTGCCAGTTGCGCCTATGGAAATCTTTTTGAAACATTTTCGATGAATGAATTTGTAAAACTGCGTGCCGGCCTAAATCTGCGTTGGAATTTTTCTTACCTTCGAACCGGAAGCGACCAAGAAATCGACCTGATTATCCAGAAAAATAAAGGTCGCCCCATTTTGGTAGAATTCAAGTCCGCTGACCAAATTCAGCCCGAAGACATTGGAAGGCTAAAGCGCTTATCGGACGACATAGAGCATAGTGCCGTTTACATCCTTTCCAATGCGGCCCAGGAAATCGAATCCCAGGGCATTCGATGCATTCACTGGAGTCGCGGACTTAAAGAAATTTTTGACGTAGAAGCATGAGTTTCGCCTGGGAATCGGGCAAAAACTGTTCTGGACTGTTTTGATTTTGACAGGATTGCAGTTTTCGCACGGCGCCTAACGCGTGATAAAAAATACTAAATACATATTAAATCAATAACTTATAGCTATTTTAAGTTCGTGTAAGAAAAAATCTTGCAAATATTACACGGAGTGTTTTTAATGAACCAGTTCCAAAATGGATCCAGCCAAGGATGGCGAGGGTCCCCGGAACGAACTTAAAAGATGGATTTTTTAAGTGTGAAGAGGGGAGTGAGACGTCTGAGGGGGTGTCTCACTTCTCCACCGATTCAGAAAAACGAAAGAATCTAAAAAAGCAGATCAGTACGACAAGTTCGGGGGGAACATCAAAATGCCACAACAAACACAACACACGGTCATTCCTCAAAATATCATCAAAGATTGCAAAGCTAAATTGCTGCAAGCCAAAGCCGAGATTTTGAACCGATTTAAAACCGCCAGAAAAGACCTGACTAACGAAGACAAAGGCGGCGACGAAGCCGACCAAACTGTTCGAGTGTTGGCCGAAGCCGAAATGCTTTCTTTGCACGAACGCCTTCGATTCCAATTGATCGAAATTGAAAGTGCCTTAGCACGTATTGAAAACGGAACTTTCGGCATTTGCGAAGAGACCGAAGAGATCATCGAATCCGAGCGCCTGAAAGCGATCCCATGGACTCGCCTAAGCATCGAAGGCGCCGAAATGCGCGAGTCTATGAACCGCCGCTACGCCCGCAATTAGTTCCCTCTTCAAATACCATTTGTACTTTTGCTTATGTCCTTTTTTTCCAACCGCGCTTAAGCTGTTAATTGCGATGCTGCAAATAGGTTCTGGCTGATCAGCATTGAAGTTTTACCCATTGGTTGTTATTCGTAATTCATGAGTTTGTTGAAACTTTCAGGCAAAAAATCAAGCCCTGCCCTTGTTACCAAAGCTAGAAAAATTTTGCAGAAAATTCCGTCCCAAAATTTGATTCTAGAGGCTTACCTTTTTGGTTCTGCGGTCGATGGAAAATTCACTCCCGATTCGGACTTGGATTTTTTAGTCGTCGTCGAAACCGAAAATGAGATTCGCTCACTTCAAAAGGAAGTCTACCAACCCAGATTTGCCGACATAGCTATCGATTGGATCTTTAAATCGCGTGATGAATTCCTAGTGAGAAAAGACCTTGGTGGAGTTTGCTTTGAAGCCTTTCACCACGGAAAACGACTGAAGTGAAGGGATCAAAAAAACGCCTTTTTAAACAGGAGTATGCCGCTGAGCTTTTGCGTATAGCGCAGGGCGATTTTGAATCCGCGACAAATCTTTTTAAAAGTTCTAAAACAGGTCGCCCTGAAAATGCCGTTTTTCTGGCGCAACAATCCGTCGAAAAAGCGGTCAAATCCGTTTTAGTCCATTTGCAAATCCCATTTCCAATGGTCCATGACTTGGGAATCATTTTGGCGCTTTTACCTGATAAGAACATCCCACCCAACGGATTTGATTTAATTGCGCTTAACCCGTTTGCATCGGTAAGACGGTATGAAGAAGGTCAGCTTCCTTTGTCAAAAAGTGAGGTTCGATTCTCGCTAGGCGCAGCCAAACAAGTACTTATTTGGGCCAATAAACTTGTCTTCGAAAAAAACTCAAAAAGAAAAATTGTTTTAAAAAAATTGCGAAAATAAAAACTAAGTTAGAAACCTAGTTTTGCGACAGCATCCAGGTGCTGAGTTTATACAGCAATCTGGCGCCAACAACACCGTCCGTTTTGGCTTTGTCGAAGGGCAGACCGCCGGTCGAGACTTCGTTCAGGTCAAAGCCGATAATTTTTTTCTTTTTGTCGATGATTTTTTTAAACAAGGCCAAGACCTCTGAAAACTGCAAGCCCCCTGGCACAGGCGTTCCTGTGTTGGGGCAAAGAGTTGGATCCAATCCATCGATATCGAACGAAATATAAACCTTGTCGCCCAGTTTTCCGATCATTTCCTCTGCGATTTGGTCCCAAGATTTTCCCTGATTCATTTCATATTTTAAATTGAGATCAAAAAAGGTTTCAATTTTTTTGGGATGCGCCTGAATGAAATCAAATTCTTCTTTTGAAAAATCTCGAATCCCTACTTGAACCAGTTTTTCAGGGGCCCAGCTGGCCGTCATGACGTTATTCATGATCGATGCGTGTGAATGGTTAAAGCCTTGGTACGCCTGGCGTAGGTCTGCATGGGCATCGATATGCAAGATCGAAAAATCTGACCCATGGTGTTTGGCCAAAGCTTTTATATAACCCAAGGGCACAGAATGATCGCCGCCCACCAAGCCCACTTTTTTTCCCTGCCGAAGCAGTGACAAGGTTTGGATGTAAACTTGATCGACCATACTTTCGCAAGCCTGGTTAACTTCAGCCAACAAACCTTGATAGGTTTTAGATAGCGTTTTGTTTAGCGGAGACTGAAAGTAAAGTTTGGTCGCCCGACTAGCGACAGATTGAAATTTGGCATTTATTTTTTTTAGATTTTTATCCAAGGGTCGATAAAAAATCCCCCGCTGATAAGCTTCTTTCGTTTCGAGATCGTACAAATCCACCTGATGACTGGCCTGAAAAATTAATTGCGGGCCTTGCGAGGCCCCTTTTCCGTAGCTGGTCGTCAGGTCCCACTCGATGCCCAACAATATTAGCTTGGCTGTTGATTCGTCGAACGACAAACCGAATATGCCGTTCGGGTCAAAAACTTCCTGCGACCCGGCCAGAGATTTTGTTTTGGGCGATTTATTTTGTAGTTCCATGCGATGACCTTTTTTTTTGAAATTCTAGCTTCTTGATTAACACTTTTTATCGGCGGGTCCAAGTTGCGTTTTCAGCTGATGACCTTATCGCCAAGAGCCCACTTTCGCGCTTTTCGTATTGATTTTCCAATTTTTCAAAAACTCACTCAGCAGCAAATCAAAAAATTTTTTTAGACTAAGATTGAGTTTGCGAAGTTTTACCTGAAATGAATTGTTCAATTGATTATCAACTGGGCATGAATTAAAATTGAGTACCCTCATGATTTTACATCTTCGTTGTGCCTATCTTAAAGCCCCGATTTTTGCTGTTTTTCTTTTAAGCTGGCTATTCGTCTATTTTCATTCGGCAAGCTTTGCTGAAACTTTTGCTAGTAAAGCTGGCAAAGGGGTTTTGCAAACGGCCACACACGATGGCCCTTCGTTGATTCAGGCGCCGCCGCAGTTGGAAGGGACATTTATTTATAATTTGCCCGGCGAACCTGTAAATCTAAATCCTTTTTTTGCAGATCCTGGAACTTCGCGGCCTGTGATTTTTAAATATATTTTTGATTCGCTTTTGGAAAGTGATCCACAGACTAACGAATTGACTGGGCGCCTGGCCCAGCGTTGGGAGATCTCGCGCGATCAAAAGATATTTACTTTTTATCTTCGCAGTTCTGCCCTTTTTCATGACGGAAAACAGGTGACCTCGGAAGACGTTAAATTTTCTTTCGAAGCGCTGTTGGACCCGCAGTTTAAGGCCGGTCATCTAAAGCAACATATTGCCAATATCAATCGCATTGAAGTCATTGATCCGCTAACGATAAAATTTTACGCCAACAATACTTATTTTTTGAATTTAATATCGCTAGGAAGCCTTCCGATTTTACCGAAACATATTTATCAGGACGCGCTAACAATTGAAAAATTAAATTTTAAATTTGTTGGTAGTGGCCCCTACGAATTCAAATCCTACGACCGAGGGCAAAAGTTGTCGCTTCAACGATTTGCAAAGTGGTGGGGGTTTTCGCTGACCGAGCGACCAAGAACTTATAACTTTCAAAATTTAATTTTTAAATTTATTTCTGCGGACGACCAGAAAATCCAAGCTCTGAAAAAAAAAGAAATTCATTTTTTTGAAATGAACCCAGAAACATTCGTAGTAAAAACTGAAGGCGAACCCTGGGGAAAATCCATCTTCAAAGAGCAAGTCGAAAACCTACGCCCCAAGCGCTGGAGTTTTATCGGGTTTAATTTTAAATCCGAAAGTTTAAAAGATCGCCGCGTGCGAATGGCTTTGGCTCATTCTTTCGATCGCGAAAAGGCCAACGCGCAACTACGCTGGGGTCAAGCCGAACTGGTCACCGCACCCGTAAAAAACGCAAAGCCCCTAGTTTTTGATCTTAAAAAATCTTCCGAACTTTTGGCTGCCGCTGGCTGGAAAGACTCCAACAAAGATGGAGTTTTAGCTTTTGTCCGCAGTCGACAAAAACCAAAGCTTCGACTGCTGGCGGTTTGTTCGGGAGCAGAGAGCGAAAAGTATTTAAATTTTTGGAAGCCAGATTTAAAAAAAATAGGCGTTGATTTAGAGATCAAAAATTTTCCCTGGGATGCTTTTCTAGAGCAGTTAAAAACCGGTCGCTTTGATCTAGCACTGATGTCGTGGGGCAAAACCGGAGGAAATTTTTTAGAATCAGATCCGCAACAGGTGTGGCATTCCTCTAGCACCGCCGACCAAGGTGGATCGAATTTTATTGGCTACAACAATCCAAAGGTCGACGAACTGATCGAAAAAATTCGATTTGAAATGGACGCTCAAATTCGCTTTGATCGATTTCAAAAGCTTTATTCTTTAATCAACGAAGATACGCCTTACTTATTATTATTTGCCAATCGATTTGATTATTACGCTTACACCGAGGGCGTAAAAATGCCTGCCAAAACCTTGCCCTACGATTTAGGAATTCCCTATTGGTGGAAAAGCCCTTAGAACGAATTACTCCGAGTCCTCTAGGTAAGTGTAACCTGACAGGCCTTCTTCGTATTGTTTCACTAGTAGCTTGGCTTCCTGCTTAGTCAGAGATCCCTTCTGGATACTTTCTTCGGCAGCGTTGCGGATGCTGTCAACCATTGCGTAGTGGCGGTACTGCACGTAACTTAGAACTTCGGTTACGGTGTCGCCAGGAATGTAGTGATCCAAGGTATATCCATTTTCGGTCAGCGAAATATGAACTGCATCAGTATCGCCAAAAAGATTATGCAAATCGCCCAGAATTTCTTGGTAAGCTCCGGTCAAAAAAACTCCTAAGAAATAATGCTCGCCGGTCTTTAAATCATGCAGCGGCAAAGTCCGTTTAGTTTTGCCCGTTTCTGGGTCGATAAATTTTTCTAGCTTACCGTCAGAATCACAAGTCAAATCTGCTAGCGTTGCGTTTCGGGTGGGGCTTTCCTTTAAGCGATGAATAGGCATTACTGGAAACATCTGCCCCACGGCCCAAGAATCAGGGACCGATTGAAAAACCGAAAAATTACAAAAGTAAGTGTCGTAAAGTTCTTGTGACAGGCCCTGGATAATATCGTCAGCGTCGTCCATCGTTCGCGCCATCTGAGTCATTTTATTTGAGATCGCAAAGTACATTCCCTCGGTCCATGCCCGCTGTTGCAGGTTTAAAACTCCGTAAGTAAAAAGCTGAAGGGCCTCTTGCTTGGCTTGCATCAAGTCGTTGTAGCATTCATTGATGTTGTCTTTGTTAAGCTTTTCGTAAATGTACTGAAGATCCTGCAGCAGCGGATGATCCGCTTTTGTGGCTGATCTGGGCGGTTCCCATCGCGACAAATTATTAATTCCCATCACATTGAAAACCAAGATTGAATGGTGCGCGACCAAAAATCGGCCAGATTCGGTGACAATGTGAGGATGAGGAATATTTTTTTCATCACACAGCGTTTGCAAAATAGAAACAACGTCGTTGGCGTATTCTTGCTCGCTGTAGTTCATAGAGCTGTCAGAACTTCCGGTGCCATCGTAATCAACGCCTAAACCCCCGCCTACGTCGATATACTTAAGTGCTGTGGCTCCCATTTGAAAAACTTCCGTGTAAAAGCGAACGCCCTCTTTCAGCGATGATTTAATACTTTGAATTGACGGAATCTGAGAACCGATATGAAAATGAATTAGCTCCAGACAATCCAACATGCCTTCGCTGCGAAGATTTTCAATGCCTTCGACAAGTTCGATAGTGGTTAGACCAAATTTTGATCTGGCACCTGATGAATCCACCCACTTGCCTGCCCCTTGCGTATTCAGCTTGGCGCGAAAACCAATGCGCGGCCTAGTGTTTAGTTTTTTTGCGGCCTCGATAATTATGCGCAGTTCTTCATAACGGTCCACGACGATAATGGTTTGTCGCCCCAACTTTTGTGACATTATGGCGGTCTCGATATATTCCTGATCTTTGAAACCATTACATATAATCAGTGAATTTGGAGTGTTCATCAGCGCCAGAACCACCAGCAGTTCGGGTTTACTGCCGCATTCAAGACCCAATTTATAATCGCGTCCGTGTTTAACTAATTCTTCAACTAGGTGCCGCTGTTGGTTGACCTTGATCGGGTAAACCCCCGAATACGTGCCCTTGTAGCTATGCTCGGCAATCGCTTTTGAGAAACAATTGTTGATCATCTCGACCCGGGCTCGCAAAATATCTGGAAATCGAATCATAATTGGAGCGCGAATCCCCCGGTCTAAAAGATCTTGGGTCAGTTCGTAGAGATCTACTTGCAGTTTTTGATTGATGCTTGGAGTGACGCTGACATTGCCGTTGGCGTTGATCCTAAAATAATCAGAACCCCAAGATTTAATCCCATAAAGTTCGGAGCTTTTTTCGGTGCTCCATTGTTCTTCGGAATTTTTTGGAACTTCGATCGCCACCGACGGGATTAAATTTTCTGTTTTCTCAGTTAATTTTTCAGTTAATTTTTCTGAAGCTTTCTCGATTTCCATTTCCTTGAATTCCTTTTGATTGATTGTTCTCAAAGTGCTGGTCCAAAAACCTATGCAGTCCCAGTTCTTAGTCGAGTTTTAAAATGATGTCGATTATTTTCAGCGAGTTTCTTGAAAAGTCTGCACCTTAGTCGATGGAGAAAGTTTCGACAATTCCGATAAAATATTACTGATGGGAGTTTACGTTTGAATCTGACTGCGCCCAAAATTCAACTTAGAAAAATTCTGGTCGTCGATGACGATCCCGACAGCTTGGATATTATCGCCGAAGCTTTGAATTGGGACGGCTACGAAGTTCAAAAAGTGAAAGATGGTCCTATGGCTCTGGCGCTGGTTCGCTCGTGGCGCCCCGATGTTGTGGTGTTGGACGTGAACATGCCGCGACTGAATGGTGTGGAGACTTTGAAGCTGTTAAAAAAAGAAGATCCCTTTGTGTCGGTGATGTTTATTTCGGGCCATACTAGCACCGAAGACGTGATTTCAGGGTTAGATGCCGGAGCCGACGATTACATTCCAAAGCCTTTTGATCCGCTAGAACTTTTAGCTCGAGTCAGGACCCAACTTCGAATTAAAGACTTGAATGACCAACTAAGAATCGCCAACGAACGCCTTAAAGAGCTTGTCGAGATCGACGACCTGACCGGGCTTTTTAACATGAGATCGCTTTATCAAAAATTAGATGCCGAGCTAGAGCGAAGTAAAAGATTCAATCGGCAAGTCTGCGTGATCATGATGGACATGGATCGCTTTAAATCCGTTAACGACGGGCACGACCATCTTTTTGGAAGTTTTGTTCTTTCCGAAGTTGGGAAAATAATTCGCACAAAACTTCGAAGCGTCGACATCGCAGCCAGGTACGGCGGAGACGAGTTTTTGATCGTCCTAACCGAAACCAATTACACCGGCGCCATGCAATTTTGCGATCGTCTGCGAGCCGCGATTGAAGAATATGAGTTTGTCAGTGGCCAGGATAAAATCCGACTGACAGCAAGCTTAGGATTTGCGATCACCCCGCCCGGAGACCCCTTTACTGATCCAAGATCTTTGGTCCGCACCGCCGACGTGGCCTTGTACGAATCCAAACGCGCTGGCCGAAACCGCGTGTCTTCAAAAGAGATTTTGCCCCACGAAAATGCGGCGGCTTTTCCCGGAATCAAAAAGGCCAGCTGAAGTCTTTTGACAGGCTGACCTTACCAATGTTTATTCACTGGTATCTGTGATTAAAAATAAAACTATTTTTGCTTCTTATCTGGCGTTTTTTATCAGCCTTGTCGTCTTGGCCACGAAGTACTATGGCTATTTAGAGACTCATTCAGTGGCGGTTTTATCAGACGCCCTTGAGAGTATCGTGAATGTGCTGTCGGCACTTTTTGCATTAACTGTCATGCGAGCCGTGTCCTCACCTGCGGACGAAGAACACCCCTACGGCCACGGAAAACTTGAATTTTTTTCCTCGGCGTTCGAGGGCGGCCTGATCGCTTTTGCCTCGGTCGCCATTTTTTATTCAGCTACAAAATCTGTGGTTGAAGGTTCGCAGCTTCAAGAAATCTCAAAAGGCTTTTTTTATCTTAGCGCCGCCACTTTGATAAATTTACTTTTAGCTTTCTACCTGAAGCGTGTTGCGAAGCAGGCTAAATCCGAAGCTTTGGCAGCCAGTAGCGCCCATCTTTTTTCGGATGTGTGGACAACTGTGGGTGCTTTGATAGGCTTATTTATGGTGGAAAGAACGGGTGTCACTTGGATTGACCCTTTCATCGCCTATTTAGTTTCGGCGCACCTGGGATATTCAGGGTACGTGATCGTTCGCAAAGCCGTGGGCGGCCTTTTGGACGAGATGGACCCCAAATCAATTCAACGAATTGCTGATGCCTTTATGAAAATTCGAAAGCCCGGCCTGATTGATTTGCACAATATTAAATTGATTCGGTCTGGAAATTTTCATCATATCGACGGGCATATTGTTGTCCCCGAATTTTGGGATATCCAACACTGCCACGAGGAAATTAATAAATTCGAAAAGCTAGTCCTAAAAGATTACGGCTCCGATGGGGAAGTGGCGTTACATTTGGACCCCTGCCATCGCCATTTTTGCTCGCGATGTGATTTTCCCCAATGTCCGATCAGACAAAGAGAATTTAAAAAATTGCTGCCTTTAGATTATAAACACCTTATTCAAGGTCCTAGTTACGATGAACCACCATGATAAATAGCCGACCCTTTTTTAGACCCCAAATTAATTCTTCGGCAAGCTTACCCAAGCCCAATATTTATGTTCTGGCCTTGCAAAAAGAATACAAAGATTTCGTTGTCAGTGAAGAAAGTGCACACCATTATCAGGGGCTTTGGTCGTCCGCGATCTTTGCCAATAATAACCCAATTGATCTTGAGATCGGGACCGGGAATGGATTATTTTTTACTGAACATTTGCTCAAGAACCCAAACCGTAATTTGTTGGGCGTCGAACTTAAATTCAAACCCCTGGTTCAGACCATACGGCGGGCCTTGAGCGCTCAACTTTTTAATGGGCAAGTCCTTCGGCATCACGCTTTCAATATCGATTTGGTGTTTGCACCTGAAGAACTGGATGATATTTATATTCAGTTCCCGGATCCTTGGACAACGCCCAGAAAACCTCAGAATCGAATTTTAAATTCTAGAATGCTTGAAGTTTTGTTTCGGCTGCAAAAGCCCAATTCGTTTTTAGAGTTTAAAACAGATTCTGCAGAGGCGTTTTTCTGGTCCATGGAAAATATTAGAAATTCTTCCTACCAGGTGGTCGGCTATTCCGAAGATTTACACGCGCAACAAATCGGGGATTCTGAAACACCTAGATTTAAAACTCAGTTCGAAAATATTTTTGTTCGAAAGGGTCTGCCAATTTTTTATGTTCGGATTTTGCGTCCTAAGGCAAACTCAGTGGTGGTTTAATCCAAATGCCGTTGATTTCATTTGTAAAAAATAATAAGAATCCTTTGCAAGTTAACCCTGGCGAAAATCTGATGAAGGCGTTGACTCAAAGTCAGATTCCGGTGGCATCTAGTTGCGGGGGTGATGCTGTTTGCGCCAAGTGCAAAATCCGCATTGTTTCTGGCCTAGAAAATCTTTCCCCCGAGACCGAGATCGAAAAATCCTTGCGGGCCTCGCAAAATATTTCAGATGATTTTCGGATCAGTTGCCAAACCCACGTTTTAGGAGAACTTCTTATTGACGCCAGCTACTGGTGACGCCAATCAACTGAAAGTCAGATGGGCTTTGCTTGGGGCCTCGCGTGGCTTGGGAAAATCCTTTTCAAATCTTTTGGCTGTTGACCGTGGCTCGGGTCACGAACAATTGGTAATCTCTAGAAAATCAAAATTATCTTTTGATTTCTCGGACGAAACTTGTTGGCCCAAAGCTTTGGAAACTATCGACGCATTCAACCCCGACTATGTAATTTATTTTGCGGGTGGCGGGCCATTTGGAGACTTCCGAAAAAAAAATTGGCCCGATCATACTTGGTCTTGGCGTGTGAATTTTTTATTCCCAGCTTTTTTAATTTATTCTCTTCAGGCAAAGTCGCTTCGAACTTTTATGACCATAGGGTCAGCGGTGGCAGAAAAAAATCCTGACCCAAAAGCTGCAAGCTACGCGGCGGGCAAGCACGCATTGATTGGATTAGTCTCCAGCCTGAAAGCTGAAAAATCGCTTCCATTCGACGTGGATATTTTCTCTGCGCCTTATATGAACACGAATTTGCTTCCGAAAAATTCATGGCCGGTGAAATCAAATCATGCAAAAAACCCTGCAGACGTGGCCATGGAATTATTTTCGCTTTTTCATGTGTGAGGTCTGTGACACGAGACAGGTCGATTGGGGCGAAGCTCGCGCACTATTGAATCACCGTATTTTGCGTTAAACTCGATAATAGTTTGAGAAAGTTCTGCTTGCCTAAGTCCAAGAATTTGTTGAACTGCCTGTTTGCGGGCCGCAACTAAGTGATCGTTTTTCTCAACATCGCGGGTGCTGACAAGCATTCTATTTAGCATGGCAACGCCGGCCTGAAGGCCCGCAATTCGTTGTCGCAACTCCATCGCTTCTAATTCCATATGATGATTTAGAAAATCCGGATGGTTTCTAATAAATACAGCGTTACCAAAAATCTCATACGCCAGCGCAAAGATCATTTCCGCATTGATAGCCGATTCGTTCAGGCGCGGACTGGGAACTAATTTCACCAAAGAATACCAATCCAAATTGATGACCGGGGGCTTGCCTTTTAAAACAAAAGTAGATGAAATCCCAGAGCCTTGGGTCCGATATTCGATAATATCATTTAATCGTTCGGGTTCGTCTGAGTTCAAACTTAAGACGACAGGTAATACGCCATCAGGCAAGAATCGCGGCCTTGAGCCTTCTTCAAAGTCAATAATGTCCAAAGTTTTGGGTTTGAAATTTCTTAGACTTGTTAGCGCCACATTCCAAAACCTTTCAAAGAAAGGATCCTTTCGATTTGGAAATCTGTAACTTACACCTATAGCAAGTTTTGGTATGTCATGCGGTCTTATATCCTTGACGATGGCTTGGGACGCAGAATTAGAAATCGCGGCAAAACCAAGTAGCCCACTAAAGACGCAAAAGAGTAAAGCTTCTTTCAACACTAACCCCCGGACAGAATTTTTTCGATTTGAAGACTTTTAGTAGCAGATCTTCTTCAAAGCTCCAAATGGAAATGTACAGACTTGGAATGCATGAGACTTGATTCGCCTGAAATTTCGCTGCACGATCATAAAAAAAAAGGACAAAAAGTATGACCGACACGAAATCTAGAGACGTAATTATCATTGGATCTGGTCCCGCGGGGCTAACGGCTGCGATCTACGCTGCTCGCGCCCGGATGAATCCGCTGATGATCGAGGGCGAAGAATCCGGCGGACAACTGATGATCACCACAGAAGTTGAGAATTTTCCGGGCTTTGAACACGGGATTACGGGTCCGCAACTGATCGAAGTTATGCGAAAACAAGCGCAGCGCTTTGGGACGGAATTTATGACCAAAAACGTAAGCCGTGTCGATTTCTCGCAGCGTCCTTTCCAGGTCCAGGTCGGAAAAGAAACTTACTTTGCCAAAACGGTAATTGTGTCCACTGGCGCGAAAGCCAAATACCTGGGACTTGAAACCGAGAAAAAATATATGAACCGTGGGGTATCGGCGTGCGCTACCTGCGACGGCGCCTTTTTCAAGGATGTTGATGTTGCGGTTGTCGGAGGCGGTGACACCGCCATGGAGGAAGCTCAGTTCCTAACCCGCTTTGCAAAAACTGTAACTATTATTCATCGACGCCAAGAGTTTCGGGCTTCAAAAATTATGGTCGAACGCGCCTTAAACAATCCCAAAATCAAAGTGCTTTGGAATCGCGAAGTTGTTGAAGTAGTTGGCGACGGCAAGCAGATGACGGGTCTAAAAATTAAAGACACAGAACCAAATTCAAACGGGCAAATTTCAGATCTTTCTGCCGAGGGCTTATTTTTGGCCATTGGTCACCAACCGAACACTCAAATTTTCAAAGATATTTTAGACATTGATGAAAACGGATATTTGCTGACCAAGCCGGGTTCAACGTTGACAAAAATCCCCGGCATATTTGCCGCGGGTGATGTGCAGGATCACGTCTATCGGCAAGCCATCACAGCAGCGGGAACAGGTTGCATGGCTGCGATTGATGCCGAACGATGGTTGGAAGCGCATCGCTGATGGCCAAGAAAAGGATCAACACCCAAGACTTAGTGAATCAGATCGAGAAGCTGGCGCGTGAACGTATGTCCCAGCAACCAGTGGTTTCGCTGGACCAGATCCGCGATTTAAAAACAAAACTAAATCCCAAAGTGATCCTAGTTATTGAAGACGACGAAACCATGCGCCTGGCCCTGCAAAAAATTATCGAGAGCGAAGGGCATCTGGTTAAATTGGCCGCTGACGGGACCCAGCTTGCGCAAACTCTTCAGGACCAAACTCCGGACTTGATTCTGATTGATATTGGATTGCCTTGGATCAATGGATTTGAATTGGCAGAGCTAATGAAAAACCACGCCGATTTAAAAAAAATTCCTTTGATTTTTGTCTCGGGAAAATCGACCCCCGAAGATATTAAGCAGGCCTTCGCACTGGGCGCAGACGATTTTATTAAAAAGCCTTTTGACATCGACAAGCTTAAAAAATCGATTCAAGTGTTGCTAAAAATTAAGCCCAACCTTTAGCCTAAAGTCTAGGGCGCTGTTTCCTTATCTATTTTTGGAAATGTCCGACAAGCATAGCGACACAAGGGGTTTTATGTCGCAGGTGCGATTGGTAAATAAATTTGGTTTTAAGGGTTTGAAAGTTAAAACCAAGGACGCCGATCGTGATAAAAAGCAAGACTTTGAAAAAACCAAGCAACCCGATACGGACTTGGGAATTCCTGTCGACGAGGTTTCAGAAGAAATCACCGCCACCAAAAAAATTGTCGATGATAACCAAGTGGTTCCAGAAATTTTAATCATCGGAAAGAAAACGACTTTTAGATCTAAAATTTTTGTTTATTCCGAGGGTGAAATCGTTTGCGACAAACCAATTCCTTCAGAATTGATTTTCGAAAAGGGCTTGCAGATGGCAGTGATCCGCGAATCGCCGAAAACAAAAAAACAGACTCTGATCGTTCATGGGGTTGTCGCCGATTGGAAACCGCCGGTTCGGAAAATTAAACTCGACCCCATGGAACCAAAAGTTTACGCTCAGTTTTTAGAGTTTTTTAAATAGCAGGTAAATCAATGGGACAAGATCGCATTTCAAAAGAACAGCACGATTATTTGGCGCCCTTGTATCCCGAATCGGGACGCATGAAAAATTCTAAATCGCTTGGTGAAGAAATCCAAAAAGGTTTTTTGTCGATCACTTTTTGGGAAGGGCAAATCCTGAATTTTTTAAGCCAAATTATTGCACCAAAAAAGATTTTAGAAATTGGAACTTTTACAGGATATTCCATCCAGTGGTTGGCCAAAAGTGTCGCGCCCGATACCAAAATCTACACTATTGAATCTGATTCCGAACACCACGCTAGGGCTACCAAAGCGCTTAATGGGTTTTCTGGTATCCAGTGTTTAAAAGGCCCGGCTGTGGAAGTTTTAAATGACTTAAAGCCAAAGGCACCTTTTGATTTAATCTTTATCGACGCCAATAAAAACGCCTACGTCGAGTATTTAGATTGGTCGACCCAGCACATAAGCAAAGGTGGAATGATTATCGCCGACAACGTTTTTTTGGGCGGTGCCGTTTACCAACCTGGTTTAGAAACCCAATATTCGCCAAAACAGGTGGAAACGATGCGGGTCTTTAACAAAAAAATTACTGAGAATCCTGATTTTGTTTCAGTGATTTTGCCAACCTTTGAAGGCCTTTTGGCCGCTTATCGAAAAACCTAGCGTTTTCCCCAAAGACTTTGCTAGAAGAAGCGAACCTACAAAACTTTTAAATGAGAATTTTTGATGTTTTCGAATGCTCTATTCTGCCGTGGCAAGATTGGCCCATTTTTCTTACTTTTCGTTGTCGCATTTCTAATGGTCACAACCTTAGAAAAGTCATGAGCCGAATCTTGTAAAACAAAAAGCAAAACCTTTTTTAAAGAATTTGACGAAAGACTACTGGTCCACCTGGGAAATGATCGCCCCAAGGCTAGGCGACAGATCCTATTTGTTGATGAAAAAAACTTGGTCCTGCAGGTCGAAAATTCCGTCGTTGAATACTATCGGAAAGGGCCTAACGGACAATTGGAAATGGCAGATCAATTTAATTTTGAAATCATTGCCAAAGCTGAATTTTAATGTTTTCCATCTATAATTTTCATTACAGAAAAAACTAAGCAGTCACAGCATGCGCACCGCTCGATATGGATAGGTTTTAATGGATTTGAATTTAGTCCAGTACTTTGATCAGGGAGAATTTTTGAAAATATTTTTTTTATAGAGTCGCGATTGTCGAAGTCGTCCGAACTCAAGTCCTTTTTCAGTCTTTTGATATTTAGATTGCGAAATGCGTCTTTGTTTTAATCTAGATTTTTGCTGACACGATTTAGTGC
>JANYDD010000096.1 GCA_025359945.1 Bdellovibrio sp.
TTGACCTCGTTACTAAACTTTCTTCTTGGCTTTCCCATTTCTGACCCCTTTTAAATTGCTCTTTTCTAGAGCATCTTGAGTCAGCCTGCCATCACTAATTCCTTAATAGGTTCGACTCCAGCTTTTCGCCCGCAGTCCAAACTCTAACTTCAAAAAATTCATTTTTTTCAAATCTAAAAGTAATTCTCCATCCTGAGGTTTTATGAATATCGATGGACCATTGGCCTTTTCGCTGACCAACAAGTGGATGCAGTCGCACACTCGGTGGGAAGCCCTTCTCTTTTAGCTCTTCAAAGTTCTCGACGGCTTCCATAACCTCGAGCAAATGTACAGCACGTTGCCAAAACTGCCTGGGGACTCCCTTACAACTTCCACTATGGTAAAAGTCAAAAGTGATCTTGTTGCCAAAGTATCTGATCACGGTGTCACCTCATCAACCTTCTTCAAGTATACTCTATTACGGTAACACCGTAAAGTCAAATTTTTAAGATTCCTAGGCCGCCATAAACGATTTAAATGGCTGAAGGCTTGATACTCAGCCGCTTGGGTCCACCAAATGTTTCTAATTTTAAATTTCAAATTGATGTGACTTTTTTGACCTTGGAAATGGCCTTGTGGGGTTTTCTTTCCCAAGGCCACAATGTTCTTTTCGATATTTGCTGGTACCCCGATTGCAGTTAAATAAATTTACCAAGAGTCGAAATTTATCGCCTCTAGCGTAAAGGAGATCCCAGTGGCTCAAACCAATCAAAGTTCCGGTGGCAGTAAACAAGGCAACAGCAGCAAAGAAAGAGAATCAATTAAGAAGTCATCAAAATCTGGAAACAGCTCAGGAAAAAGCAACAGCAGCAGATCCAATAACTCATCTGGAAGTTCAGAAAAAAGCGATCGCTAGATTTTTTTTACTTTAAAAATTTCGGAAAATTCCCGCTTATAGTGGGGATTTTCTGTCTCGTGCAAAACGTCTAACCAGTTAAAGAACAATCCGTAATTATAACGAAAATTTTTATGGTGTTGAGCGTGGTGAAGCCCGCTGATGATCCATTTCAGAAATGGGTTTGTTTGACTATTTACAGGCAAAAGCTCGAATCCCAAGTGATTGTTCACGGCCGTCAAAGTCATTAGTGTTAGGTGAAGTAAGATCACCACCGGGTGAAGAGGCAAGATCAAGATTAAAATCGGTAGCGCCATCGCATTGATTAAAGATTCGACGGGATGAAATGAAAAACTGGCCCAGGGCGAAGGCCTAAGCGAAGCATGATGGACGCTATGATATCTTCGATAGAGAACAGGATGATGTAACAGACGATGGGTCCAATAAAAATAAACGTCATGCAAAATGGCCAGAATCAATGGGCTTGCAAGAAAGTAGATCCAACTGTGCTGATCAAATTTTAAATATACTAAAGTCCATCCAGATTGCCACAACCATCCCATTAGAACGCCCGTCAATCCAAAAACAACAGAAGATACCAAAGACCACTTGATTTCAAAAATCTGCTCTTTTTTTCCAGGCAACTCTAAATAAATTTGCCGAGATTTGATTTTTGAAAAAGTTCGGAAATAAAATAAAAACCAAAACGGCGCCACCACTAAGAAATATCGAAAGATAACAATGGCGGTTATAAGCCCAAAAGCCAAAAGCCCATTTGAGAGTTGATTCAGATCCACCGGGATATACGAATCAAACTTCTCGAAATGGGTTTGGCCTTCGGTCATTTTTCTCTTACCGCTTACTATTACTGCATCATTTTTTGAGTGCTATAAACCTTTAACATGGTTTCGGCGCTCTCTTTGTAGGGACCGAATCCAGTCAGGTAATCTTGAATTCCCATATTCAATGGAACGTCAGGAGTTACGCCTAAATTTTCAATAGGGTTCATATCAATCCGTTGTGCAATCGAAGCCGTATATCGAATCGAGGTCACTCCGAAATAACTCATTGCAGAGAAATCCCTGATATAGCCACCGGCGCCGGCAGTTCGCTGACCAACGATCTGGCCCACTTTATTGTCTTGAAGGATCGTTGGAAAGAAATCCCCGCCCGAGAAATCAAGCTCGTTCACCAGAACGATAAATGGTTTTGAATAGCGAACACCTGGATACGGATTAATTTGATCAACTCCCCAAATAAAGTAGGGATCAGTTAATTTCTTTCCAGCCAAATATTCTTTCATGTAGAAACGCCCGTAGTTTTCTAACATTTTTAAAACTTGGAAACTCATCGGATATCCGCCCAGAGTAGGTCCAAACAATGCCAAAGCCGTAGAGTCATCTTTAACGTTCTCGACCATTTTTAATAACTCAACCAACACCGCAACATTATCCATACTCACAGACATTTTGTGTTGAGGAGTTTTTAAAGGCTTGTTCGTCAACATCGAAGCCAATGCGTACAAATAGAAAACGCTTCCACCTGGGTTGTTCAATTGGTCGATGATCATCCCATCAGTGAATTGTTCGAAGCGAGAAATAATCGCTTGAAAATCAGCAATCGCTTTATCTGCATTTTCTGGGGTGTAATTTGGAATTCGCACCACGCCGATCATTTTGCGCTCAGAATTTTGATACATGTATGCATCAAAAGTGTCGTCGTCCGAAGAAGTCCAAATACGTGGTCCGAAATCTCCGATGTAGGGTTCTCGGTTACCGATTCCATACGCGGTTGATTTATCTGCGACCGAAGCGATCTCTTTATCAGCACTCATTTGCGGAAGCGGAATCGAAACTTTCTTTCCAGGATTAAGGGAAGTCAGCTTTTGGCCCAATTGAACCGCTGGAAAACTTTCGTTGGTGTAATTCCAGATGATTTGAAATTCTTTTTGCTCGCCGGTAAAAAGACTTCTCACTTTAACTGAAACAGGCCCTTGCGGTACGACCATATTTTTTCTAGCTGATCTTCTAGTCAAATACAAATCCATCAAAGATTGGTCCGTGGTAGGCACGTTGCTCCCTACTTGAGGACGAATCGAATTAAAAACATCCTTTATTGCAACACCACCAATTTCTAGCAACTGGTCGCCGGGATAAATCGGATAAAGCGCTAAGGGTAATTGTTTAGTGTCGACCCAAATCACGAAAGTCTTGTCATTAATCGTTTTTACTTGAAACGGCAAAGTGGCAGACTCAGTGGCTTGAAACGAATAACCTACGTGGTAGTCAGCTGTTGAGTATAGAAAATCAACTAGCGCCTGTCGATATTCGCGAACGTTAGTAGCCTTGTCGATTTTTTCATGTCCGGCTTTTAATTGATCTTCTAATTTCCACTTCAAAAAACTTTTTTTCCAATCTTTTGGCGCGTAATAATTGTCAAAAATATTTTTGACGATAAAATTGAACTCGTTATGAAGCTCGTCTTTTGAAACGGTTGGAACTTGTGGATCCGCGCCGGCTTTCGAAGCTGCCACCAAATTGACCAAGGATAACCCTGCCAACAAAAAAGTGAGCAAGATTCCCTTACGGACGACCCCTGTCCCTTGTTGTGATTCATTCACATTTACGTCCTTTCGACTTGTTGTTGTTGAACTGAATTTCATTTTCTTCCCCCCCCCTAAAATTTCTAAAATAAAGTCTAGAATAGAAAAATATCGCTGCAACAAAATAAATAATGACGCAAATCTTTCTTAGAAGTTTGCGATGAGATAACTTCTCACGTGCAGGAACGAGCGCTTTTGCGGCAACAATAATTTATTGGCTGTATAAAAAGAAGACTAAGGGGATTTGCTTCAGACAGGGCCATGGTTTTAGACTTTTCCTGCAGGGTAAATTTTGAAGTAGTTCCGCTTGAGAGCGCCAATCCAGTTCAAATTCCTTGCAGTGAATCCAGGAAAAGTTTCGAGGAAAGAAGTCAGGAATATCGCGATTTAGTTTATTCAGTTCTGAAAAACTTTACTTGGGCGAGGGTCTTTTATCTTGCGGAAATCATTTGCCATGCCGACTAGTGTTTGTCGGTGATGAATGGCGCCCTACAGTTTCGCGACTCGACTTACCTTTTCATCGAAGGTTCAAGACTAGTCGCCCCGGCTTTAGTTAAGTTGATTCAAAATAAAGAAGAATATTTTAAATAAATACTCTTCCGAAAAGGATTCAAGAAGGGCGAGAGCCAAATTTAGCCTGCCTATTTCGATTTAAAATAACTTGTAGATTCTTTTCATTGCTTGGTAGTTTCGGGTGCAGATATTCAGGAGTCGTTCCTTATTTCTTGTAAAAAAAGAGGTTTCTGCCCAAGCTGCACGGCAAAGAGAATAAACATTGAGGGCGCCCATTTGATGGAAAAGGTTTTGCCAACGGTGCCGATGCGCCAGTGGGTCTTTTCTTTTCCATATCGGCTTGGCGTTACTTGTGCTTTTGAAAAGGTAAAGTCAGGATCGGATAAACTATGATTACTGGAGTACAAGATATCTATTACAGCGTCACGGATACGTCGAAGGCGAAATTCAATGAACCAATTCGGGCGACGAAAATACTGTGCCCGCACTCCGAAACCGCAAATCAGGGGAATTTTCCGGTGGCAGACAAAAGTAATAAATTAGAATTTATTCGAGGGAACTCTTCATTTTTCCCTTCCTAACACTTCGCGGGTCACGCTGAAATGAATGTCTTGTATGCTTACGAGTCCGCATCAACAAGCGATGCGCGTTTGCATTTAATGACAACTCTAGAGCCCTGCAAAGTGACGCTTAATCCCTAAAACCTTTGGGAGCCATAGGCCGAGGAATTGATCTTTTGATAGTCTCAGTTAATCCGGCCAAATATCTGACCTGAATCTCAAGAGCTCCGTCACTTTTCAGGTTATAGGTTTCAACAACAGTCCAATAAGGAATTGGAATTGGCTTTGGTTCGGTGGTGATCACAGTATTGTATCGAGAATCGAGCGAAAAATAGAAATCCGTCCGCTTGTACCAAATATGGATCATGGATAAATTTGGGCCTGAGCTTTTTACACTTAACGAAAAAGAAGTGATGCCATTGGTTGCATGGCCACCTATCAATCCCGCTCTAGCACTCCAAGAATATTGCTCACTGAAACCTTCTGTATCGAAAGGATAAAAACTAACGGCATCAAAGTTGGTGCCTGCCGAACGAACCGCATTCAGAGAATGAAAATTAAGATTTCTTAGCCGCTCAGGCATAAAATTGTGGGAAGGAATTTCGATCAAATGGACTTTATCCGCCCTGCCAGGCCGCATGAAAAAACTTCGACCGGGTTTTGTCCAATTAAATATCGTCCCGTCCGCTAGATCACCGTCTGGAAAGGGTGACTGATTGGGTTTGCTAACAGCACCAACGATCGCCCGACGAAGATTTTCCGCAACACCTCTGCAGTTGAGTGCTACGGAAACTGACGAATTTGAAGCCATCGCAAAAAAGAACGCCGAAAAAACAAATTTCGAGGGGTAAAACACAACTCTCCTTTTTTCTTCTAACTAACTTTTACCGGGGAATGGAATTTTGCCACAGAAAAAGTCCTTTCTCAAGAGACCGATCTAATTTGCACAAAATCCACGACTGTCAGAATCATGGTCACATCTTCTTCCCTGATTCAAATTTTGACTTGCAAACTAAGATAGTTTTTAGCGGATTTAATTTAGAAAAACCCTCTATGATCGCTTTTAACGATCACTTCTTACATTTTAAAGATAAACCCTATGCTACCTTGGGCAAGGCCAAACGTAGAGAGGCATTGGAAGTCACGGTAATTGATGAAACTCGAATTCAAATTTCCTTGGGCAAATTTTTGAACTTTCAGCATGAATGGTGCAGCTTACAATGTTCCTCAAATTTGAGAGATCCTAGTCTTAAATATCAAAGGTGGATTCAAGGTGGTGGGCACTGATTCCACTAGCCAAGACCGCGAGAAAATTTTTCTGGAAACAATTCTTTAAGCGGGCTCAAGCAAATTAAGGCAAAACTTTTTTTTCCTATTGTTGAGGTTATTTCCGTTCATGGACACGGTAGAGAACATGAGCTTGGGCTTGTGCTGAAACAGCACTGGAAGTGGTCAAAGCCTTCACTTTGTCCAAACCTTTTCAAATATATTCTATTTGAATACAGTTTGTGTCTGATTAACTTGCAAGTTTTCCATCTTATTGCTTTCCGGTTTTTCCTATAAATTGAATTGGAGGCAAAAATGTATTCGGTGAAAATCTTTCTGTCGATTCTCGTAATTTTCGGTTGTTTTTCACTTTGGGCAAAAGCTGAAGGCAATGATTCTGTCAGGTTGCACGGGCCGGCAGTGGGCACGTTCTTTTATCATGGGGCCCGACTGGCACAGCTGAGGACAATCAAAAATCCGAAAATCTTTGATCCTACTGGGGGGAAGATTGGCGATTCGATCTACGGAAGCAACTGCTTTTAAGACTTTAGACCAACTTTGCAAAGACAACTCATTCGATGGGGCTGGCGAAACATTTGAACTTGATTCTCTTAGAGCGTGTTTAAGAAGTGTTGTGTCGAGCAAGTCTGTGCAGCATGAGCTGTATCATGGCGATATAAATCATCGATTCACTTGAATCGGTGAAGTGTTCGTAGTCTTTGCTAAGTCTTCTATATTTACAAATCCAGC